>JADGNY010000054.1 GCA_017883235.1 Thermoanaerobaculia bacterium
CCGCCGCCCAACCGGGATACAACGTGGGGGTCCTTCGACCGTCCTGCGCCGCGCAATCGCTCCGCGATTACGCGGCTCCGGCGGCTCAGGATGACAGTGTGCTTGTGGCACTACCGATTCAGCGCCTCTTGTTGCGACGGTATGCTGATCGAGGGCTGGATGAAGTGGGTGTGGTTGGTCTCGTTTTCGATGACCGAGGCGTAGATATAGGTGTCGGGCGAGCTCGTCTCCACGAGGACCGTGAAGTCCTCGCCTTTCGTGATCAGCGGAAAGAGCGACTGCACGGAGGTGTGGACGAGCGTGTTCGACGCCACGTTGAATCGCGTCACGGCGACGTTGCGCCCGGGGACGCGCTGCAGCGCCAGGGTGAAGGTTGCCTCGTGATCGCCGAGGTTGGCCAGGCCGACGTTCGTGCGGAACTCGTCGCTGAAGGAGAGGCCGCTCAGCGCGCGCAGCGGAAAGTAGGTCGCGCCGTAGGTCACCGCGATCGGTTCGGGCGTGGAGACGTCGGCATCGTGTACGCCGTAGACGCTGGCCAGCACGCGCACGGAGCGGGCGCTGTCGATGGTGGTGATCTTGAGTGGGGAAAGCGTCGCATCCATACCGAATGTCGAGGCCACGATGTCGGTGAAGTGCTGGCCCGATCCGGGGGCGATCGACACGAAGATGAACGGCTGATCGGGGGCGGTCGGCAGCGACAACATCACATTCGCCTCCGAACGGCCGTCGTTGAAGAGATCGATGTCCGTCTTCCAGCGGACGTTGTTGACGCCGACGACGCTGCCGACGATCGGTACGAGCACGCTCACGCTCTGCGGTTGCGTCTCGGCAGCATAGGAGCCCGCCGATGCGAGGAGTAGCAGAACCGGTATCAGGGAGCGCGCCATCTCTTAGTACGACGAAACCTGATCGTCGCACGTTTCAAGCGAAATGAGGGCGGATGAGTCTACGTGCCACGACGACGATCTTCTGAACACGGCTGAGAGACAGCCGCTTCCGCAGGACCACCAGCGGGTCGCGCCGCAGCCGGGCCAGCACGGTGGCGTAGACGCCGCCCATCAGCAGCGTGGGGAAGCGGGTGTCGAACGACAGCTCCCTGACCAGCGGCTCGGCGGCGCGAAAGTAGCCCGCGGCCCGCTCGATCTGGAACTCGATCAGCCGGCGCATGGCGTCGCTGCCGCGCCGGTCGAACAGATCGCGCTCGGTCACCCCGAACTGCCGCAACTCCTGCTGCGGGAGGTAGATGCGATCGCGGTCGAGATCGTCGGCCACGTCGCGGGTAACGTTCGTCAACTGCAGCGCCGTGGCCAGATTGCGGCCGTAGTCGATCGCCGCGGGGGTCCGGTATCCGTAGATGGCGAGCGAGATGTCGGAG
Organism: Thermoanaerobaculia bacterium; assembly: GCA_017883235.1. Lineage (GTDB taxonomy): Bacteria > Acidobacteriota > Thermoanaerobaculia > Gp7-AA8 > Gp7-AA8 > JADGNZ01. The sequence goes on from JADGNY010000054.1 coordinate 1,376, forward strand.
ATCGACGACGCCACCAATTCGCAGTACTGCAGCAGCTCGTCGAATGTCTCGTAGCGCGTCTTGACCATGTCCTGCCGGCAGCCGTCCACCAGCGCCACGAAGGCGCTCATCGGAATGGCGAAGTGCTGCAAGGCGTCGGCGAGAGCCAGCGTGATCGGATGCGAAGGCCGGCCGGCGTAGGTGGCATCGAGCTCGCCCTGCCAGGCCGCGAGACGATCGAGCACCGACGCCGGGGAGTCGTTTGGTTCATCGGCGATGTCGTCCGCCCAGCGGCACCAGGCGTACGCGGCATAGACCGCGCGGCGCTTCGCCGGCGGCAGGAAGCGGAATCCCACCGAGAAGTTGGATCCGTATCGGTGCGCGATGGCGCGGCAGAAGGCGTAGGCCTCATCGACGGTCGGCGAGACCGGCAGCGGAAGCGCTTCGGAAGTCATTGCGCCCCGCTCGATCCAGCACTCGGGCCGAGCGGCGGAACCTTCATCTCCGTGTCCCGGGCGCGGCACCAGTGCGGGCCCGGCTTATGGAGACAGCGTCCGTCATGTTTCCAGACCCGGCGGATGACCGGAGAGAGGAGCGACTTCCACCAACTGTTGCGGTGCCATCCGCTGAGATAGCGATGAAAGTCTTTGGCGTGCGCGGCCTGCCGCACGAACATCGACAGTCCGAAGTTTCCGCCGGTCTCATAGAGGAAGCGGTTGACGAGACTCGTTTTCTGTTTCGCCTCCAGTTTGCTCTTCCACAGCTCGTCGTAGTCGCGCTCCTCGAGAATGCTGCGCGCGGCCAGCGAGCCGCTCGTGAGCGCGTAGCGGATGCCGAGGCCGAAGAGATAGTCCTGAAATCCCGCCGCCTCGCCGACGAAGCGCGCCCCGTTCGCCGTCGCCGCGCGCTTGAGATGGAAGTTCATGTACGAGTAGCCGGTGCGTGCATCGGCCGGTACCTCGAAACCGTGGATGCGCCGCGCCGCCGCGAGCGAGTGATCGAAGTACGAGTCGATCTGCTTGAAGTCCGCCACGATCGCGCAGCCGAAGGTGGCCACACCGTCGAGGATGAAGAGATACGAGTAGCCGCCGGGAGCGAGCTTGTGGTTGAAGTAGACGTCGATGAGCTCGGAACGTAGGTCGGACTCGGAACGTAGGTCGGACTCTCCAGTCCGACCGGGCGGGGGGTGGGCGTTTCGGCAGCGCGGGTCGGACTGGAGAGTCCGACCTACGTCCCCCACCTTCCACGTCATCTCCTTCGCCAGCCCGTCCGGCGATGCCGGACCGGTGGCCACGATGTCGGCCTGGTCCGCCTGCAAGCGGCTGTTGAACACGACCTTCGCTCCGGCGCGCTGCGCCTGCGCCAGAAGGCCGCGGTCGAGCGTCCCCTCCTCGGCGCCGCGGTGGATGAAGTAGCCGTACGGCTCGCTGCTGCGGATCACGCGTCCTACGCCCCGATGGTCATAGAAGGTCGCCCAGTCGGTGGGGCGGAAGTAGAAGTTGCGCTCGATGCCGAGGCGGTCGAGAAAGTCGGGGACGGGCTCCGTTTCGGAGGCCCCTTCGATGATCTGCAGGTCGCCGATGAAGCGCGTGCCGACGTCGCCTTTGGCCTCGTGAACCTCGACGGCGCGGCCGGCGCGCGCGAGGATGATTGCGGCGGCGAGACCGGACGGCCCCGCGCCCGCGATCCGGATCGGATCATGATCAGGCATCAGTCGCGGTATGGTACCGCGCCGATCGGGCGCGAATTCCGCAGTACGCTTCGCGCCATAACCGATGACCGACGAGGCCATGCCGGAACGTCCCGCCAAAGCAAAGCCGCGCACCGCGGGCTTTGCCGTCCTCGTCGCCGCGGGGATTCTCCTCAGCCGCATCGCCGGCCTGATCCGAACGCGTGTCTTCGCGCACTACCTTGGTAACTCCGCGGCAGCAGGGGCGTACAACGCCGGCCTCAAGATCCCGAACTTCCTGCAGAACCTCTTCGGCGAGGGTGTCCTCTCCGCGTCGTTCATCCCGGTCTACGCGCGTCTCATCGCCGAAGACGATGACGAGATGGCCGGCCGCGTTGCCGGAGTGATCCTCTCGCTCCTCGGCGTGATCGTCATGGTCATCGTGACCGTCTGCGTCTTCATCACGCCGTGGATCATCGACCTCATCGCCCCCGGGTTCGAGGGCGACGTGCGGCTGCTGACGATCCGCATAGTTCAGATCCTGTTTCCCGCCACCGGACTGCTCGTCTTCTCGGCGTGGTGTCTCGGCGTTCTGAACAGTCACCACAAATTCTTCGTCTCCTACGTCGCGCCGGTGGTCTGGAACGCGGCCATGATCGCCACGCTGGTGTTCTTCGGCACGCGCACATCGCAGAGCGGCCTGGTCATCGCGCTTTCGTGGGGAACCGTTCTCGGCTCTGCGCTGCAGGTCGGTATTCAAGTGCCGTTCGTTCTCAAGTACGCGCCGCGGATCAAGCTTTCGCTGCAGACAGCGTTACCGCATGTGCGCACCGTGATCAGCAGCTTCGTGCCGGTGGTGATCAGTCGTGGCGTGGTGCAGTTGAGCGGCTACGTCGATCAGATCATTGCCAGCTACCTCGGCACCGCAGCCGTGGCCGGTCTCTCATACGCGCAGACGATCTACTTTCTCCCCATCAGCCTCTTCGGCATGTCGGTCGCGGCGGCGGAGTTGCCGCAGATGTCCGGCGCGCTCGGCACTGAAGAGGAGATCAACGCCGCGCTTCGCAAGCGTCTCGATCGCGGGTTGCGGCAGATTTCATTCTTCGTCGTCCCGACCGTGACCGCGTTCATCTTCATCGGACGCGTGCTCGTGGCCGCGCTGTTCCAGTCAGGCCAGTTTCGCAACGATGACTCGCTCTACGTCTGGTACATCCTGATCGGCTCGACTTTCGGTCTTCTCGCGGTGACGCTCGGCCGGCTCTATTCGTCGGCGTTCTATGCGTTGCGCGATCCGAAGACGCCTCTTCGCTTCGCTATGCTCCGCGTGTCGCTCACCGCGGTCCTGGGACTGCTGTTCGCGTTCCCGTTGCGGCCGTACATCATCGACCTGATCGTGTTGCTGCACATGCCGGTGCCGAACCTCCCCGAGGGACCGAAGCTGCTTGGGGTGATCGGACTGACGGCATCGGCGGGGATGGCCGGCTGGATCGAGTTCGCATTGCTCCGCCGCGCGCTGGCGCGCCGCATTGGCTCCGTCAAACTGGCGCCATCATTCCTCGGCAGGTTGTGGATCTCAGGATTGGTCGCCGCGGCCGCAGGCGTCGCCTGCCATCTCTTTCTCGCGCCGCACGTCGTGCCGCATCTTCCGATGCGCCATATCAGCGAGGCGATCCTGGTGGCGGGGGCGTTCGGCGTCATCTACTTCGGCGCCGCGATCAGCCTCGGGGTTGGGGAGGCGAGGGCGACATTGCAGAGGTTCGTGAAGCGTTAGCCCTGGGACCGCGCGCGTCCCGCGCGCGTTTGATGCTCAGCATCCTGCTTCTTACAAGCGCGGGCGAGACGCCCGCGCTCCCAGGGGCTCCGCCTCGTCGTATTCGCCGTCGCGGAGACTGATGAAGAGCGAGTCGTGCTCATCGTCGTAGAAGTAATTCATCGTCGCCTCCGAGTGAGACTAGCGATGGCGGACAGGTTCGACGAGTGGCTCTTCAATCTCGGAAGAAAGTTGCTCGGGGACCATGCGCATGAGGCGATCGATGTCGACAAACTTCGATGCGTCGTAGTAAATCTCGATTCCCATCGGCCGTCCGGACTTGTCGAAGTCGATGACGAAGCCGTCATAGATTTCTTCCGACTCGTGGTATTCGGCGTCGCGGAAGTCGATCGCCAGCGCGTCTGACTCCTTGTCGTAGGTGATTCTCATCGCCGCCTCTTTTTGTAGTTGCGATCCCAGTGCGCTGTCTCAATGGTCTCACGATCCCCTAACGTCACGACCCGAACATACCTTTCCTCGGACTCGAAGTAGCCCCAAAACCGAAAGTATCCATTCGCCTGCTCTTCGACCTCGATTGGGTTACGAATGACCTGTCGGCACATTGCTTCCGTAATCTGGCGGCGGCGCAGGCGTCCCTGACCGTGTGGTGTCGCTTTCAAGCAATCCGAGGATACCTCGGCCCTCTGACACCATTCTTGCTACGATCCACGCCGCGTGAGCGACCTTCCAACGATGGCGAGCGGGCAACCGATGCAACCGCTAGGGTTACCCGGCGGGCATGTCGCAGACATCGACGCCGCTCCCCACGACGCCATCCTCGAAGTCAGGAACCTCCGCACCTCGTTTCCTACAGCGGGTGGATTCGTTCACGCCGTCGACAACGTCTCCTTCAACGTACGCAAAGGGGAGGCGCTGGCGCTGGTTGGGGAGTCCGGATGCGGGAAGAGCGTTACGGCGATGTCGATCATGCGGCTGGTCGCCCCTCCGGGGCGGATCACCGCGGGCCAGGTGCGATTCAAAGGGCGCAACCTGGCCGACCTCTCCGAACGTGAGATGCGCACCGTGCGCGGCAACGACATCGCCATGGTGTTTCAGGAGCCGATGACGTCGCTCAATCCGGTGTTCAAGATTGGCGCGCAGGTGGCCGAGGCCGTACGCATCCATCAGAAGGTATCGAAGAAGGAGGCGTGGAGGCGGGCGGGGGAGATGCTCGAGCTGGTCTCGATCCCCGATCCGATCAAACGCCTCGATGACTATCCGCATCAGCTCTCAGGCGGAATGCGGCAGCGGGTCATGATCGCCATGGCACTCTCCTGCGACCCGGAGCTGCTGATCGCCGATGAGCCGACCACCGCGCTCGACGTCACCATCCAGGCGCAGATCATGGAGCTTCTGGCCTCGCTCCAGCAACGGCTCGGGCTGGCCATTCTCCTCATCACGCACGACCTCGGCATCGTCGCCGAATTCTGCGAGCGGGTCATCGTCATGTATACCGGCCGCATCGTCGAAGAGGCGCCGGTGCGCGAGCTCTTCGCCAATCCGGCGCATCCGTATACCCGAGGATTGCTGCACTCGTTGCCGAGCGTCAGCGGCGGCGATCCCGCGGCGCCACACCGGCTGCCAACCATCAAAGGGATGGTGCCGTCGATCAACAACCTCCCGCGCGGATGCAAGTTCAATCCGCGCTGTCCCGACGTCATGGACATCTGTCTGGGCAACGAGCCGGCGCGGATGATGGTGTCTCCCGGGCATGACGCGCGGTGTTACCTGCATGGCGACGAGGCGGATCCGGAGAGGGTGGGGGAGTAAGGCAACGCCATGACCGCAGATCCCGTCTCCACCCAGCCGTCCCCCGTCCTCCCGCTCGGTATCGGCGAGCCGCTGCTGGTCGTCCGCGATCTCACCAAGTACTTCCCGGTGAAGCGCGGCGTCCTGGCGCACGTCGTCGCGCAGGTCAAAGCGGTCGACGGCGTCAGCTTCGGTGTCAGCCGCGGGGAGACGCTCGGCCTCGTCGGCGAATCGGGATCGGGGAAGACCACCGTCGGCCGCTGCATCCTCCGCCTCATCGAGCCGACATCGGGAAGCGTCGAGTTCGAGGGGGAGGATGTCCTGGCCCTCGGCAATGGCGACATGCGCCGGATGCGGCGGCATATGCAGATCGTCTTTCAGGACCCGTACGCGTCGCTCAATCCGAGGATGAACGTCGGGACGATCGTGGCCGAGCCGCTGATCATCCATGGAGGCATGTCGTCAAACGAGCGCGACGCGCGGGTGGCGCAACTCCTGGAGATCGTCGGCCTCAGTCCCGACTACCGCAAGCGTTATCCGCACGAGTTCTCCGGCGGGCAGCGGCAGCGCATCGGTGTGGCGCGGGCTTTGGCCACCAACCCGAAGTTCCTCGTGCTCGACGAGCCGGTCTCCGCGCTCGACGTCTCCGTGCAGGCCCAGGTGGTCAACCTGCTTCAGGACCTTCAGGAACAGCTCGGGCTGACGTATCTCTTCATCGCCCACGACCTCTCCGTCGTCGAGCACATCTCCAGCCGCGTGGCGGTGATGTACCTCGGCAAGATCATGGAGCTGGCCGGCCGCCGCGAGCTGTACGCCGATCCGCTGCATCCGTACACGAGGGCGTTGCTCTCCGCCGTCCCGATCCCCGATCCCACCCGACACAAGAGCCGCATCATCCTCAGCGGAGACATCCCCACGCCTCTGAATCCGCCGAGCGGCTGCGTTTTCCACACTCGTTGTCCGATCGCGCGGTTCCCGATCTGCCGCGACGCCGTGCCGCCGCTGATCGAGCACAAGCCGGGTCAGTTTGCCGCCTGCCACTTCGCCGGCGAGCCGATCGCGCCGCCGGCCACGACGCCGTCGTAGGCGACATTCGACGTTTCCCGGCGTCAAACGTACTGGCTGCGGACTACAATGCGCGCGCCGATATCGGTCCGCTTTGCCGTCTCGCAGTCAGAGGCGCACGCGAGAAACAATCCATAAACTGATGCGTAGAAGAGGCGTGTCCAGGAGGATTTACATGAATACCGCTGTTCGACGGTTGCTGATCATTGCCTGCGTTGCGAGCGCCGTGTCGCTCTCGGCGCAGACGGCGAAAAAGAAGACGGCTTCGGAGCCGCGGCCGGCCAGTACCATGACCACCGATCCGGCGCAGTCGAGTACCGACGTGCCGAAATCCGATCAGGCCGCGACCCCACCGGTCACCGCCGACACCGACAAAGACGCGTCCGACCCGCGGGCAATGCGCCTGTCGCTCGACGATGCCATCCACACGACGCTGGAGCGAAACATCGGCGTGCAACTCCAGCGCTATGACCTGGGGATGGCAGATGCGCAGCTTTTCGGCTCGTACTCGGTGTTCGATCCGCTGGCCAGCGCCACACTCGACCACCTCAACAGCCAGACTCCGGTCTCTTCCGCCTTCCAGTCCAGCGGCGGAACCCAGACGGATGCGAACGTGTCGCTCCGCGACACCATCCCCACCGGCGGCAGTGTTTCGATCGGTGCCACCAACCGGCGGTTCACCAGCACCGGCAACGGTACGATCTTCAGTCCCGGATTCAATACAGGCATCAGCTTCGGACTCACGCAACCGCTGGCCCGCAACTTCGGCGTCGACGTCACGCGGCGCAACATCACCATCGCACGCAACACGCTCGGCATCAACCAGGAGGCGTTCAAGGTCGTGATGCTCGACACCACCTCGGCCGTCGAGCAGGCCTACTACGATCTCATCTTCACCCGCCGCTTCGTCGACGTGGTGAAGGAAGCACTCTTCCTGGCCCGTGACCAGGCCCGCATCACCCAGATCCGCATCGACGTCGGCGCGTCGGCCCCGCTCGACATTCTCCAGCCTCGCGTGCAGATCGCCACCACGGAAGAGAGTCTGATCAACGCCGTGGCCGCGGTCCGGGCGGCCGAAGACCGGCTGCGCGCTCTGCTCAACGTCCCCGCGGACGAGTGGGATCGCCCCATCATCCCGACCGATTCGATCGGCTACACGCCGATGACCGTCAACGTCAGCGAGGCCGTGGCCCGCGCCTACGAGCTCCGGCCCGAGATCAAAGAGAACCAGCTCACCACGGCGATCCGTAAGGTGACCTATCAGTTCGCGCGCAATCAGATCCTTCCGCAGGTTGACCTGAACCTCGGTTACAACGTGAACGGAACGGCCGGAACGCTGGTCAACCCGATTCCGGGGTTCACTTCCACCAACTTCGGGGACGCCGCCCGGGAGGTTCTCAAAAACGACTTCCCTGGCTGGAGCGTCGGATTGACGATCGGCGTGCCGGTGTTCAATTTCGCCGCTCGTGCCGAAAGGACGCGCGCCCGCCTGGACATGGAGCTCTCGCAGGCCGTCGAAGCACAGTCCCGGCAGAACATCGGCGTCGACGTCCGCACGGCCGCGCGCGCCATCGACACCGCGGCAAAGAACATTGCAGCCACCCGCACGGCCCGTGAGGCGGCGGAGGAGAACGTCAACGCCGAGCGCAAGCGCTACGAGAACGGCATGAGCACCAACTTCCAGGTGCTGCAGATCCAGCAGCAGCTCGCGGATGCACGCGGAAACGAACTGAACGCCCTGGTCGGCTACAACAAAGCGATCGCCGCGTATCACCGCGCGGTCGGCGACCTGCTCGATACCCGCAACATCACCATCAACGAACCGCCGGCGCAGGAACCGTCGATTTTTTCCCGTTTCAACCGCTACAATTGGCTCAACTTCTCAGCCCACGACAACGCACCCGAGGAGAAATGAGCCATGACGACTGGTCAGGATAACGCCCTAGCTACGCCCGCACCCGACCCCGGCCCGAAGCCGAATCCGGTTCAACGGATCATCGGCGTTCTGTTTTCGCCCGATGCCACGTTCGCATCGATCGCCAAGCGGCCCGACTGGGTGTTGCCGCTGGTCATCCTGTGCGTGGTCGGATTGTTAGGCGGTATCGCGGTCGCGCAGCGAGTCGATTTCAGCGCCGTGGCGCGGGATGCGATGGACACGAATCCTCAGACCGCCAAGCTACCGCCGGACCGGGTGGCGACGATGGTTCGCTTCACGGCCGCCACGATGAAGGTGACCGCCTACGCCTCGCCGGTTCTCACGGTTATTATCCTGCTCATCGTCGGCGGCGTCCTTCTGCTCGGATTTCGCCTGTTCGGTGGTGAAGGAGATTTCAAACAGGCGTTTTCCGTCACGATCTACGCGTGGTATCCGCGCCTTGCGAAGGGTATTCTCGCCGCGGTCATCCTTCTTTCGAAAAAAGGGATTTCGATCTGGGATCTTCAGAATCCTGTGCGATCGAACCTCGGCTTCCTGTTCGATCCAAAAACGCAGCCGGTTCAGTTTGCCCTTGGTTCCTCGCTCGATCTGTTCGCGATCTGGTCCGTCGTCCTGCTCATCATCGGTTTTGCGGCAGTGTCGCGGCTATCACGCATGCGCTCGGCAATGATTGTCGGCGGCCTGTGGATCATCGTGAACGTCATTGCCCTGATCGGCCCGTTGCTTCAGTCGCTCAAGGCCGGATCAGGACAGTAGCCATGTCTGAAACGATGAAGTATACCGCCACCATTCGAAGTGATCGATGAAGAAAACTCTCATCATCGTCGGGGCTCTCGTCCTCGTTGCCGTCATCATCTTTGCCAGCGTTCGGGGAGGCGGGTCGAAGGGGGAGAAGGTCTACGTCGAGCCGGTGACGGCACGCAACATCCAGGCGATCGTCACCGCCCCGGGCGAGGTCGACCCCAAGGTCAAGGTCAACATCAGCGCTTACATCATCGGCAAGATCGAGAAGCTTTACTTCAATGAGGGTGACAACGTCGTCAGGGGACAGCGGCTGATCGACCTCGAGAGGACGGCATACCAGGCCGCCTTCCTGCGCGCGCAGGCCGCGGTTTCCGCCGCCCGGATCGAAGTCGTGCGCGCAAAGGCAGCCATGGCCACCACTGACACCGCCTACAAACGCGCCATCAATCTCGGGAAGCAGGGCATCCAGGCGCAGGAGCTGTTCGATCAGGCGCGGCAGGCGAACGACAATGCCGTCGCCGGATACGACTCCGCCAGACAAGGCGTATCCCAGGCGGAAGCTCTTCTGCAGTCAGCCCAGACCGATCTCGACCACACCACCATCCTCTCGCCTATGAACGGCAAGGTCGTACAGCTCAACGCTCATGAAGGCGAGGTCGTCATCCCCGGTACGATGAACAACCCCGGCTCGGTCATCGCCGTCATCGCCGATCTTTCCGAGATCCTGGTCGAGGCCACGGTCGGCGAAACCGAGATCACCGGTATTCGGATCAACCAGCCGGCCAAAATCCACGTCGACGCCATTCCGGACAAGGAGTACGCCGGCCACGTCGCCGAGATCGGCAGCTCCGCCGCGCTCAAGCAAGGGACCGGCGCGGGCATGCGCTACTTCACCGTCAAGGTTCTGATCGACAACACAGACGACCGCCTGCGTCCCGGCATGACCGCGCAGGTCTCGATCATCACCATTACGGCCGGCAGCGCGCTGTCGGTGCCGATTCAGAGCGTCGTCGAGCGCGTCCCACCGTCGTTGGCGAAGTCGAAGAGCGGTACGGACGACGAGGATGAAAACGCGCCGAAGTCCAAGTTCGTTTTCGTGGTCAAGGACGGCAAGGTGAAGCTGACCGAGGTGAAGACAGGCATCAGCGACGCCACGCATGTCGCGCTCCTCTCCGGCGTTACCGCCAAAGACCATGTCGTCACCGGACCATTCCGCACATTGAAGAAACTGATCGACGGCGATTCCGTAGAAGTGACGAAGGAAGAGTCGAAGACTCCTCAAAGCGGGACGGCGTCAAAGTGAGTCAAAACGGAAATCACCTGATCGAAATGCGCGCCCTGACGCGCACCTATCAACTCGGACCTCAGGACATCTTCGCCCTGCGCGGCGTCGATCTCATCATCGACCACGGCGAATATGTGGCCATCATGGGACCGTCGGGCTCGGGCAAGTCGACGCTGATGAACATCGTCGGCTGCCTCGACCGCCCCTCCTCGGGTCATTACATCCTCGACGGCACACCGGTCGAGGATATGAACGACGACGAGCTGGCCGCGGTGCGCAACAAGAAGATCGGATTCGTCTTCCAGACGTTCAACCTTCTCTCCCGCACCACGGCGCTGCAGAACGTCGAGCTGCCGCTCGTCTACGCGAAGATCGGTCGCCACGAACGGCGTGAGATGGCCGAGGAGGCGCTGACCTCGGTAGGGCTCGGCGACCGGATGAACCACCAGCCGAACGAGCTGTCCGGCGGCCAGCGCCAGCGCGTCGCCATCGCCCGTGCGCTCGTCAACAAGCCGTCGCTGCTGCTGGCCGACGAGCCGACCGGAAACCTCGACTCCCAGACCGGCCGCGAAATCCTCGATCTCTTCCGCGAGCTCTCCTCCCGCGGCAACTCCATCATCCTGGTTACTCACGAAGACGACGTGGCGCGGGAAGCACAACGCGTGATTCATCTCCGCGACGGCAAGATCGTCCCGTAAACTGGCGCGCTCGATGTTCTTCGAAAACGTCAAGATCGCCCTGCGCGCAATCGGCGCTAACAAGATGCGCTCGATCCTCACGGTCCTCGGCGTGATGATCGGCGTGGCCGCCGTCATCGCCGTCGTCTCGCTCGTGCAGGGGATGCAGTACCAGATATCCAGCCAGCTCGAGAACGTAGGCGCCACGTTCATCCGTGTCGCGCCCGACTTCTCCGGCATGCAACGGAATCCGTTCCTTCCCGTTCCCTCGCTCACCTACGAGGACGCCGTGGCCGTCCAGCGTGGCGCCACCGCCATCCGCTCCTTTACTCCGCTCTTCATCGGCACGGCCTCGCTCAAGAACGGCGATACACGTCACGACACCACGCTGATCGCCTGCAACCAGAGCTACCCCGACGTTGTCAAGCAGTTTGTCGATCACGGCCGCTTCTTCGGCACCCTCGACGAGGAAGCGAAGAAGCGCGTGGCGGTCCTCGGCTTCGAGGCCGCACGGCAACTCCAGCTCAGCGACGGAGTCGGCAAGGATATCCGCCTCGATGACAACAATTTCACCGTCATCGGCGTGATGGAAAAGCGCGGATCCTCGATCGGCAGCGATCCCGATGACGTCGTCTACATCCCGTTCGCCACCGCCCAACTGCTCTACGGGCCGGATCGCATGCAGCACATCCCGATCGCCCTTCAGGTGCGTACCCGCGACGATATCGACCTGGCCAAGGAACAGGTGACCGACATCCTGCGGGCGCGGCATCATCTGAAAAAAGGGGTGCCCAACGACTTCCAGATCACCTCGCAGGAAGAGTTGATGAAGACGATCTCTTCGATTCTGAACACGACCACCGGCATCATGGGGGCCGTGGTCGGTATCGCTCTGCTCGTCGGCGGGATCGGCATCATGAACATCATGCTGGTGTCGGTGACGGAGCGGACCCGCGAGATCGGCATCCGCAAAGCGATCGGCGCGCGCCGCTACGACGTCCTGATCCAGTTCCTGATCGAGGCGGTGACGCTCTCCGGCTTCGGCGGCGCCATCGGTATCGCCGGCGGTTACGTCGGGGCGGCGCTCGTTCGTCTGCTGCTGAAACGCTGGATCGAGCTCCCGCCGGTCCACACCCCGATGTGGGCCATCGTCCTCGCTTTCACCTTCTGCGCCATCCTCGGCATCATCTTCGGCATCTACCCCGCCGCGAAAGCGTCGAAGCTCGATCCAATCGAAGCGCTGCGCTACGAGTAGGGCCACCCTTCGCGCCTTCGCGTGCGATCGATGGTCACGCGAAGCCGCGAAGCCGCGAAGTGGCAACACTGCACCGGTACACCCCCCGTGCCCCAATGCTGCGTGACGGTCTTTATCTGCGCTCATCTGCGTCATCTGCGGATAAGCCTTCCGCCGGCGCTACACTGACGGCAGCATGAAAGCCGCCGTCTGCACGCGATACGGTCCGCCGGAAGTCCTGCAGATCCGAGACGTCGAGAAGCCTGTCCCGAGGGACGACGAGGTTCTGATCAGGATCCATGCGGCGGCGGTCACCTTCAGTGATTGTTTCGCCAGGAGCGGCTTCAGGGGTGCCCCGCGCGTAATGCAGATCCTGGTGCGGCCGGTGCTGGGTATCAGGGGGCCGAGGAGGTCGATCCTGGGGTTGGTATTGGCGGGGGAGATCGAACAGGCCGGCAAGCGCGTCCGGCGCTTCGGGGTGGGCGACCGGGTGTTTGCCTTCACCATGCTTCATGGCGGCGGCTACGCCCAGTACACCTGCCTGCGGGAAAACAAGACCATCGCTCTCGCTCCGTCCAACCTGAGCGATGAGGAGGCGGCGGCCATTCCTTACGGGGGACTCATGGCGTTGCACCACCTCAGGAAAGGCAACATTCAGAGTGGGCAACAGGCACAGATTGAAGACCGTCGTTTCTGCGCACATCTGCGTCATCTGCGGATAAGCCTTCATGGGCCGCGCTACACTCCCGCGCATGAAACGCATTGCATTGGTCATGACACTACTCTTCGCAGGGGCCTCCTTCGCCGCGCCGAAGAAAGCAACGCCGCCGATGAAACCGCTCACGCCTGCCGAGCTTCATACGCTCGCTCACGACTACTACGAATGGCAGAAGAAGACCTACCCGGTCAGCGCCAGCGATCAGGGATTTCATGCCGCCGACGACAAGCTCGGCGACTTCTCGCCCGCGGCGATCGCGCGCAATGCTTCGCATGTGCGGGCGCTGCTCGATCGCGTCCGCGGCGCGGACGTCACCGGCTGGCCGAAGGACGACGTCATCGACTGGCTGCTCTTTCGCTCGCAGCTCGAAGGGGCCGACTTTCCCGAGCGCGTGCAGAAGCCGGAGGAGACCGACCCGCAGGTCTACGTCGGCGAAGCAAGCAACGCCATCTTCTCGCTGCTGAAGAAGGACTACGCTCCCGCGCGCACGCGGGCGCTGGCGGCGACGGCGCGGATGAAGGCGATGCCGGCCATGATCGAGCAGGCCGAGCGCAATCTGAAGAATCCCGTGCGCCTCTACGCGCAACTGGCCATCGATTCGGCACGCTCCATCGATCCGCTCTTCTCCTCGAGCCTGATGACGATCGCCGGCGACCTCTCGCCCGAGGAGCGCAATTCGCTCGATGCCGCGCGCGAGGAAGCCGTCGCCTCGCTGCACGGCTTCGCCGACTGGCTGGAGAAAGACCTCCCGAAGATGACGGCCTGGAAGCCGATGGGGGAGGCCAACTACAACTACATGCTCCGCCACATCCTCCTCCTGCCGATGGATTCGCGCGATGTGGCGCACCTCGGCGAGGTGGAGCTGGGACGCTATCGCGCCTTCGAGGCCATGCTCGCCGATCCGTCGATGGCCGATCCCAATCCGGCACGCGTGAAAAACATCCCGCCCGATCAGCAGGCCTTCCTCGCCGCGTACGAGAGCCGCGAGCAGGAGATGATCGACTTCCTCAAGCAGAAGAAGCTGGTCACATTGCCGCCGTATCTCGGCTCGTTCCAGATCCGCCAGCTCCCCGAGGCATTCAAGCCGACCAGTCCCGGGGGATTCATGAACCCGCCCGGAATCTACGACGCCGACGACGGCGGCTTCTACTTCATCCCCACCTACAACCCGCAGAGCCACAACTTCTACCTTCGCGCCGCCATCGAGGACCCGCGTCCGATCCTCGGTCACGAAGGCATCCCCGGCCACTTCCTGCAGATCTCGATCGCCAATCACCTCGTGAACGAGATCCGGCGGCATCACGCCGAGAGCGTCTTCATCGAGGGATGGGCACTCTACGGGGAGGAGATGCTCTTGCGCGAAGGCTTGTACGCGCCGGAGTCGGCGGGTGCGGCGCAGGTGCTGCGCCTTTCGCGCTACCGCGCCGCGCGCATCGGCGTCGATGTGAACCTGCACACCGGGCGCTGGTCATTCGAACAGGGGGTGAACTACTTCATGGACGGCGGCGGACTCGATAAGGAAGCGGCGGAAGGAGAGGCCGCGGGCGCGGCGTCGTCTCCGACGCAGAAGATCAGCTACATCACCGGCAAGTGGCAGATCATGCGCCTCCTCGGGCGCTACCGCGACGCGAAGGGGGCCGATTTCCGGCTCGGCCAGTTTCACGACGACCTGATCGCACACGGTTCGCTGCCGGTGTCGATCCTGACCTGGATCCTGCTCGACGATCCGAGCGAGATCGAACTGGCGGCCGGAATGAAGTTCGGCGCGAAGTAGAATTTGCTCTACGGAGGTGCGCGATGCCTGTAGTAGTCGACAAATACGAGCCCGGGATGTTTTGCTGGATCGAGCTGGCCACGAACGACGCTGCCGCCTCGAAGAGCTTCTACACGTCGCTCTTCGGTTGGGATACGAGCGACATGCCGGTTCCTGACGGCGTCTACACGATGCTTCAGAAGGATGGCCACGACCTCGGTGCGCTGTATCAGAACAAAGACGCTCCGCCGAACTGGGCGTCGTACGTTGCCGTAGCCAGTGCCGACGATTCCGCGAAGAAGGCGCAGGCCCTCGGCGCGAACCTCATCGCTCCGCCGTTCGACGTGATGGACGTCGGCCGCATGGCCGTCGTCGCCGACCCGCAGGGGGCGACGTTCTGCCTGTGGCAGGCGAAGAAGCACATCGGCGCGACGATCCGCGGCGAGACGGGCACGTTGTGCTGGAACGAGCTGATGACGCCGGACATCGCCGCCGCGAACGACTTCTATGCGAAGCTCTTCGGCTGGAACCTGAGGCCGAGCCGCGAGTACACCGAGATCAGCGTGGGTACAGTTGGCGTAGGCGGCATGATGCAGATGACATCCGACATGCAGGGGATGCCGTCGAGCTGGACTCCCTACTTCGCCGTCGACGATTGTGATGCCACCGCCGACAAGGCGAAGTCGCTCGGCGCCCAGGTCTACGTGAAGCCGACCGACATCCCCAACGTCGGCCGCTTCGCCGTTATCGGGGATCCTCAAGGAGCGATGTTCGACATCATCAAGCTGGCTATGTAACGATTCTTGACGGCCGCTCGCGAGCGACAGCCTGCCGGGGTTGGCCGCAACGCGGCGCGTTCGCCGCGTTAGCGGCAACAGACGGTTAAACTGCCTCTCGGAGGCAGTTAATACGCTCTCGGAGGCAGTTAAACTGCCTCTCGGAGGCAGTTAATACGCTCCCGGAGGCAGTTAACACGCTCCCGGAGGCAGTTAAACTGCCTCTCGGAGGCAGTTAACACGCTCTTGGAGGCAGTTAACACACTCCCGGAGGCAGTTGAACTGCCTCCCGGAGGCCGTTAACAGCCTCTCGGAGGTCGTTAACAGCCTCCCGGAGGCCGTTAACAGCCTCCCGGAGGTCGTTAACAGCCTCCCGGAGGCCGTTAACAGCCTCTCGGAGGTCGTTAACAGCCTCCCGGAGGCCGTTAACAGCCTCTCGGAGGTCGTTAACAGCCTCCCGGATGCCGTTAACAGCCTCCCGGAGCCCGTTAACTGCCTCCGGGAACGAGTAACTGACTCTGGGAACGAGTCAACTGCTTCTGGTGAAGCAGCTTACTGCCTCTTTGCCGGCGAATTTTGCCGCGTTAGCGGCAACAAGACGGTAGCCAAGGGCGCGAGCGCTTTCTGCGAGCACCCCTGGAAGCGGATCTTATCGATTTCGTGCCGCGTGAGCGGCACTGGAGTAATCGGGGCACTCCATCCAGTGCCGCTGACGCGGCACGATCTTGGGGGGCTCAGTACCAGGGGTGCTCGCAAAAAACGCTCGCACCCCTACCTTCTGAAGCCGCTATCGCGGCGTCGTAACGTCCAATTTCCAGTCGCCGGCGAAGCCGGCGTATGCGTCGCTATCGCGGCGCTCCAGGCCCCACATCCGCCGACAGGCGGATGTGGGGGCGGCTCTCGCGAGGAATTACTTCTTCCGCGTGTAGGTGATGTCCATCATCTTGACCATCTTCCCGTCCGGGCCGGCGCCCCACATCTCGAGCGTGTGGTGATCGTCGTCGATCACGGTCAACTTCTCTTTGACGGGGGAGGCCTTGCCGGTCATCGGGTCATCCATCGTCGAATTGAACGTGAATGTGTTGCCGGAGGCGTCGCCGGTCGAGACCATCATCACGGTAGTCGCAGTGTCTATCCAGGTGCTGATGTACTTCTTCTTGATGTTGTCGTAGCCGGTGAAGCCGATGCCGTGGAAGGGCATGTTCATGAACGTGCCGGAGAAGCGCTGTTCGACCCAGCGGCCATCGAGGGCCCAGGAGTTCTCGGACACTCCGTCGCCAACCGCCGGAGGGGCGCCGGGCTGCATGAACATCTTCACGTCGGCGTTGAACGTGCCCACCATCGCGCCGAGCTTCTTGTGAGCGTCGCCCGGCGTGGCGGCTTTCATCATTGCGTCCATCTGCGCCTTTTGATCGGCGGCAGCTTGAGCCTTCGGGTCATCCGCGAAGGCGAGGGTGGCGGTAACTGCGATCAGGACAGTGGCGGCCAGGATTCTGCGCATCAATCTTCTCCTCTTTCGATTTTTGTTGGATTAGCGGGGGTCGGGAGCCGGGGGTCGGGAGTCGGAGGTCGCAGAATTCTCTCCGACTCCCGACTCCCGATCCCCGCCCCCCGACTCCCGAATAAAGATTGTAGTCCGCCGGCCGCGGACTCTACTTGCTGTAGACCGTGACCTCCGCCGATGAACCGACGGCGACCTGATCGGCAGGAGGACCGTTCCACGAAATGCGCACCGGAACGCGCTGCACCACCTTCACGAAGTTGCCGGATGCGTTGTCGGGCGGAAGGAGCGAGAAGGATGCTCCGGTACCGCCGGAGAGGCTTTCCACCTTCCCCTCGAAGTCGCGCCTGCCGAGCGCGTCGACGCGGATCGTGGCCCGCTGACCGGGCCTCATGTCGGACATCTGCGTCTCCTTGAAGTTGGCGAGAACATACGTCGTCCGTGGCACGAGCTGCACGACCGGCATGCCGGCGGTGACGTACGAACCGGCGTGGACGGCGAGCTTGGAGGCGATGCCGTCGCGCGGTGCGACGATCTTCGTGTACGAGAGGTTGAGCTGCGCCGCCTTGACCGCGGCCTCGGCGGTGGCGACGCGGGCGTGGGCAAGCCGGGCTTGCGCCTCCGCACCCGTGATCTGCGCCTGCACGGGCGCGCTTTGCTGCACGCGTCCCTGTGCAGTCTGCACGTTGGCCTGCGCCGCCTGGCGGGCGTTCTCGTTCTCGACGAGTTTGGCCCTGGCCTGCGAGAGATCGGCGTCGGCCGATGCGTGCGCGGCGCGTGCGGCATCGACCTGCGCCTTGGAGATGTCGCCCTTTCCACCGAGCTCCTCGGCGCGCTGGAAGTCGAGCAGCGCCTTCAACGCGTTCGCGCTGGCGCGCGTGACGGAGGCACGCGCCTCGCTGTTCGATGCCGCCGAGCTGTCGACATTCTCTTTGGAGCTTTGCAGTGCTCCCTGCGCCGAGGTGAGAGCGCCGCGCGCGGCCGCGGAGGTGACGGTGGTGCGGGCATCGGCATCGGCCGCCTGCGCCTGCGCGGTCTGCAGATCGCCCTCGGCCTGTGCCAGTTTGACCTGCGCGTCCGAGGGATCGAGATCGGCGATCGGCTGACCGGCGTGGACCGGCTGATTCTCCGATATGTAGACTGCAGTCACCTGTCCGGCAACGCGCGACGCTACCGGCACGATGTCGGCGGAGATCTGCGCATCGTCGGTCACTTCCTTCCCGGCCGCGAGAAAGGCGTAGATGCCGTAGCCGATCAGCAGCACCAGCACGGCGCCGCCGAGGATCAGATAGAGGCGTTTCGCCTTCGAGGAGCCGATGGCCGGCTCGTGCTCGGCGATCTCCGGCATCGCGCCGGCTGTCGTTTCGGTAGTCGTCATTTACATCTCCACATGCATATCGGTCTTCTCCGCGTCCTTCGGTGCCTTCAGGAAGAAGACGAGGGGAAGGACGCAGAGGAACAGGATTCCTGAGAGGTAGAAGAGCTTCTCGAACGAGAGCATCATGGCCTGACGTCGAAGCTGTCCGTCGATCATTTGGGCGGCGGCCTGGTGCGCGGACATGACGTCGAGCCCGTGCGCCTGAAGCATGCGCTGGATGCCGGCCATGCGCGCGGCCATGGCCGGCGAGGATAGCGAGAAGTGAGACAGCATGTCGCCGCGTGACCTGGTGCTGAAGCGAGCCAGCAGCGTCGCGAATACCGCAATACCGACGGAACCGCCGGTCTGGCGAAGCAGCGAGTTGAGTCCGGTGGCGTCGGGCAACCTGTGGCGGGGGATTGTGCTGAGAGCCATCGTCGTCAGCGGGATGAACAGGCAACTGAAGGCCACGCCCTGGATGATCAGAACCTGGACCACGTCCCTGCTCGACGTCGCCAGTGTGTAGTGTCCCATCTGCCAGGCCGTGTAGGCGAAGAGGACGATGCCGAAGGCGACCACGAGCCGCGGCGAGACTTTGTTGTAGATCCGGCCGACGATCGGCATCACCACAAGCATGCTGAGACTGCGCGGCATCAGGGCGATGCCTGCTTGCGTGGCCGAGAATCCGAGGAGCAGTTGCATGAACAGCGGCAGAAGGAACGTCACCGCCATCAGCATGGCGAACATGACCGCGCCGATCAGCGTGCCGGAGGTGAAGACGACATCCTTGAAGAGCGAGAAGTCGACCGCCGGAACGCGCGCGCTCAGCTCGCGGATGACCAGGGCTGCCAGCGAAACGATGGCAACGAGGGCGATGATCTTGATCTCGCCCGACTGGAACCAGTCGTTGCGGTTGCCCTCCTCGAGCACGTATTGCATGGTGCCGAGACCGAGGAAGAGGAGGGCGATGCCGCTCCAGTCCATGTTCTTCCGCTGCCGCACGGCCATCGTGTGCATGGCAACGCGAACGTCCTCCGGCTCATGGACGAAGCGGGAGACCATGAGCAGGGAGACGATTCCGATCGGGACGTTGATATAGAAGATCCACGGCCACGAGTAGTTGTCGACGATGTAGCCGCCGAGGGTCGGGCCGAAGGCCGGGCCGAGCACGACCGCCATGCCGAAGAGGGCCATGGCCATCCCCTGTTCCTTCGGCGGAAAGGTCTGGCGGAGGATGGCCTGCTCGGTCGGCTGCAGCGCTCCCGCACCGAGGCCTTGCAGGATGCGGAAGAGCACCAGCAGCGGCAGCGTCCTCACCATGCCGCAGAGCGCGGAACCGATGATGAAGAGTGCCAGGCAAACCATGTAGACCCGCTTCTGCCCGAACAGCCGCGCCAGAAAACCGGTCAGCGGCATGACCATGACCGTGGCGATGATGAACCCGGTGGTGACCCAGGTGATCTGCTCGATGGTCACCCCGAGCGAGCCGGTGAGGTGAGGGACGGCCACGTTGACGATGGAGGAGTCGATGGCCCCCATCAGCGTGCCGAAGGTGATCGACACGGTGACGAGCCATTTGTTGACCGGTTTGCGCTCCGGGCGAGTCGTCGCGCCGCCGGCCGCGTCGAACGTCGCGGCGGCGGAGGTCACGGATGGTCTCCCGTCATGTACCGCCGGATCCCGCCTGTGGCGTGCTCGTAATCGAACTGCGCCGCCGCGGCGTCCGCCTGCGCGGCGATGGCGTCTTCATGCGCCTGGCGATAGCTGTCCTGGGCACGGTCGACTTCGACCGGCGAGCCGTATCCTGCCGCGCGGCGGTCCCGCGCGACGGTGAGAGCCTCCTCAGCAACCTGCACACTTTCATTCGCCACCGCCACCCGCGCCTCGGCGTTCTGCAGCGTCATCAGCGAGCGGCGGACGTCCTGCTCGACGTCGCGCTCGATCTGCGTGCGCCGGGTCTGCGCGTCGTGCAATTGCACTTTGGCGCGGGCGATGTTGGCATTGATGTCGGCGTGAAACAGCGGAACGCCGAGGTTTGCGGCGATGCGGCGGGTCCAGAGAAGATCGGTCGACCGGTTGCCGCTCAAGTCCCCTTCGAAATCGACGGAGACGCTCGGCAGCAGGCGCGCCTTCGCCGCGTCGACGGTGAGCCGCGCCGCTTTCTCCTGCTCTTCCGCCTCGCGCATCTCCGGGCGCTGCTTGCGGGCGGTATCGAGCGACGTATCGACGGGGGGAACGGTGGTTGGGGCGGAGGCGGTATCGGCGATGACGACCTCGCGCGACTCATCGGCACCGATGGCGTTCAGCAACGCCAGCGATGCGTTCTGCCTGTCGTTCTGCGCGGCCAGCAGGGCCTGCCGCGCCCGGGCGAGCTGCAGGTTGGCCTGTGCAACATCGAGGCGGGTCCCGGTGCCTGCCTTGAACTCGTCCTGTGACGTTTGCAGAAGCCGGGTAAAGAGCGCGATGTCCGCCTCGCGCGCGCCGATCTGCGACTGCGCCCGTTGCACGATCAGATAAAGGCGCGCCACCGATGCCGCGACGTCGTTCTCCGCCTGCTCGTTCTGATAGTGGCTGGCGTTTGCGCTGCTCTTCAGCGACTGGTAATGCCTCAGCGCGGCGAGGTTGAATACCTGCACCGCCGCCGCGAGCTGGGCATCGGTGACGTTGAAAGGACCGACGACAGGCGGCAGTCCGGGGAGCGAAAAGCCGAAGGTCTGCAGGTTGATCGACTGGTTGTAGCGTATGAACTTCGCGTCGGCCTGGGGCAGCAGGGCGTTGAGCGCCTCGGACCTGGCGATGCGCGCGAGCTGCTCGTTGGAGCGCGCCAGCTCCGCCTGTGTCCCAGTTCCGAGGGCCATACGGATGGCCTCGCCGACAGTTAGATGGAGCGGCGTGGTCTGTGCGCGCGCACTGACAGCGATTGCGAGAAGGAGGAGGGGAAGTCGTTTCAAACGCATACAGTTGAGTTTGCCCCGGCGTGAGGCTGCAATTGGGTGGCCACCGAACGACCGTTCGGTTAGTTCGGAGTTAAATGGATTTTTGGGACGGGTCATTCCGGCCCTGGGAGCCCGGGCGTCTCGCCCGCGCTTGCGAGCAACAGGATGCCAGGCATCAGCGCGGTCGAGACGCCCGCGCTCCCAGGGTGGCACACCTACAGCTTCGCCGCGGCCGTTTCTTCGACCGCCACGTGCGCTTCCACGAACTCCGGGTCCCACGGTTTGCTGATGACGCAGGAGTTGATGCCGCCAACGCCCATGCTCAGCTTGCCGCTGTAGCCGGTCTCGACGAGGCAGCCATCGCTGGAGACGAATTTTGCGTCCTGGATTTTCACGTCGTCATGCAGATCGTCCTCGTCGAGGGCGGTCGGGTAGATGCGTCCTTTGGACATGCCGAGGTGCTGCGCGGTCAGCTCCCAGCCGCCGCCCACGGACATGCCGTGGCCGAAGGTGCCCTTGCGCGCGGTGAAGAGGACTTCCGCGTGCAGCATCTCCAGCGAATTGGCGATCTCGCTGGCGTCGCCGGGCGTGGCCGTGGCGTGCATGTCCCAGGTGGTGACGTCCGACGCCTGGACGTCTTCCATCGCCTTCTTCATCGCTAGCTGCGGACCGCCTTTCGACGGCGAGATGATGTGATGCGCATCCGACGACGTACCGATGCCGACGATCTCCATTCCGACGGGACGGAAACCATGCGCCATCAGCTCCATGGCATCGCCGACGATCCAGACGCACGAGCCGCCGGCGATGTGCGTCCCCTTGAACGCGGTGAGGGGATGGGAGACGTCGGCGTCGGCGGAGAGGACGTTGGCCTTGTAGAAGGCGGAGATGACCAGCGGGTGCGGCGGGGGATCGGTCATGCCGACGACGACCGCCTTCGCCTCGCCGAGGTTGATGGAATCGACCGCCATCTTGAGTGCCACGCCGAACGACGCGCAGGCGGCCACCGGTGCGAACGCCGGCCCGACGATGCGGCCGATCATCGATACCTGCGAGGCCGCGATGTTGGCGATGTTCCAGAGCAGGTTCGGCGAGACGGAGGCCCACGGTTCGTCGGGGCACCCCCACTTCTTGTTCAGCACTTTGATTTTGTTCAGTTTCTGGCGGATCGTGCTCAGAGCTCTCGCCGTTCCCGTCGAGGGGGGCACGGGCTCCGACTGAATGTCGGCCGCTTCCGCCAGATACTGAATGAGATCGTCGCTCTTCGGCGCCCAGAAGGCTTCCCACACGTGCTTGGCATCGATCCAATCCTCGGAGCCGATCGGGAAGTCTCTCGGGTCTTGCGGCGCATCCGGGTCGGGTTGGCCGGCGATGTGGGCGCGCCGCGCCGCGCAGCGCGCGGGGGCTGCCCAGAATTCGTTCCACTTGCGGAAGGCGCGGTCGTAGGCCAGCGTCTCGGCCGCGGTTACCGTCAGCTCGCCGAGGCCGGTGCCGACGTAAACGTGCGCCTGCGTGCCGAGGGACTGGAGATACTCCTCGACACCGGGGTTCTGCGTCAGCGACTGGATAAAGGCGCCGATACACGACTGCACCATCGGCCCCATCTTGTCTCTGAGCTGGCCGAATTTCGCCGGCGGGAAGCGCTGATCGAACCAGTCGTGGTAGGTTTCGAAATCAAATTCAGGGTAGCCGACGAGGAAATTCGACGGTCCGAACCCTCTGAATGGGGTGAGCCAAGTTTCGGGGCGTTCCAGATTACGCTCGAAGGAATCGATGTCCGGAGACTTCGGTGCGACCACGCCCCATCCGAAAATACCGATTCGTTTCCGTGCGTCCATGGGGGGCGCATTGTAAGCGAATCCTGTCAGGGAACTTGCATAGTGGCGTGAATCCGGCTTTGATCACTCCGTCGATGAGGTGTCCGTGAGAAAAACAGCGAGGCTGTCGCTTCTGATCCTGATGCCGCTGGCGCTTCTCGCCCCCGGCTGCCGGGGGAAATTGTCGTCAGCGACCACGACCGCACCGACGACGCAGACGATCGCTCCCGCCGCCGGCCAGCCCTCCACGAACGGCGGCGATGCCGTGACCCAGACCGTCGACGTGGAAGACGGTCGATCCGAAGACGACGGCGGCGTGCTGACCAATCCGCAGAAGGCGAAGACGCCGGCGAAGCCTGCGAAGCCGCCGGTGAAAAAGAAAAAGTAGCGCGGCTCGGGTTGTCTGCGCTATCGCGCGTTGTCTGCGGCTAACGCCGCGTTGTCTGCGCTGTCGCGCGTTGTCGGTGGTTTGCGGCTTCGCCGCGTTTGGCGGTTGCGATCGGTTACCTTACGGTCATACAGAGCACTCAACTGACAACGGATCCCCCCCAACCACTGACAACGCGGCGGAGCCGCAGACAACGCGCGCCAGCGCAGACAACGCGGCGAAGCCGCAGCCATGAACTACGACGCATTCATCGAACGCGACCTCGACGCCGTCCCTGCCGTGATCGCCGCGTTTCGCGCGGATCACTCGGCCGAGGAGGCGTGGACGGCGGTCACGCGGTTTGCCGTGCTGGCCTTTGCGCCGTCGCAGCATTCGAAACACGCCCTTCTGGCCTGCCTTTCAGCATGGGACCTTCGCGCCGTCCTCGGCGAGCGATTCGATGATGCGATCGTCGAATGTGCGGTTTACGCCGCGGCGAGCAGACAACCGTGGAGCGAGCCTCCGATGCTCGATCCTCCGAAGCTCGCGTCCGATCGACGAGGCGATCTCGAGGAACTGCGCGCTGCCATCGCCGCATCCGATCGCCTCCGCGCCGAGCGGTGGCTGGCATCGCGTTATTCCGATCTCGATCTCGCGCACGATTACTTCACCGCCGCCTCCGACGATTTCGAAGACCTCGGCCACAAGCTGATCGTCGCCACCGCCGCCTGGCGGCTCGCCGATCTTCTCGGCGAGAAGGGGAGGTACGCCATGCTGCGGGTGGGGGTGTGGGAGATGGCGGCGTACGGGAGTCGGGAGTCGGGGGTCGGGGGTCGGGGTGAGACGCCTGATCTCGAATCCCTTTGCGCCTCGCTCGTTACAAACATCGCCGCGAACGGCGGGGACATCGTGAGTGCCCACGAGCTGTTTCTCTTCGATGCCGCGCTTCAAACGGTCGATGACGCGGTAATCCGGCGCGTGTGTGACCACCTTCGCGATATCAACCCCGCTTCAACCTCCGACCCCCGACCCCCGACTCCCGAGACCCCCATCTATCGCTTCGCCCGCGACTACGGCGCCTGCCTGAAGGCGCACGCCGTCGCCAATCGTCTGCGTTCGCGGTTCCCCAACGCCGGTTTCGATGAGATGCTCGCGGCCGTGCAGCACAATCTCGATACGGCGCCGTCATTCGAGGGGATGTCGTTTGCGTAGAGCGCTGCCGCTCGTAGCGCTGCTCGTTGCTTCGTACGCCGGCGCGCAGACCCTGCCGGCGCTCGCGCAGCGGATCGATGCGATCACCTCGGTGCCACCGCTCGACGCGGCTATCTGGGGCATTTACGTCGCCGACGATGCGGGGAAAACGATCTACGCCCGCAACGAGCAGACGCTCATGACGCCGGCGTCGAACCGTAAGCTTTTCGCGGCCGCGACGGCGGCATCGTGCAATGCTCTCGACCGGCAACTGACGACGGAGCTCTGGCGCGACGGTGACGACGTCATCCTCCGCGGCGGCGGCGATCCGTCGTTGGGCGGACGGTGGGCGTTCGACCGCGATGCCGTCTTCGCGCCGTTCATCGCCTCGCTTCGGGCCCGCGGAAT
Source organism: Thermoanaerobaculia bacterium (assembly GCA_017883235.1). Classification (GTDB taxonomy): domain Bacteria; phylum Acidobacteriota; class Thermoanaerobaculia; order Gp7-AA8; family Gp7-AA8; genus JADGNZ01. The sequence goes on from JADGNY010000054.1 coordinate 26,348, forward strand.
CGCCGAGGTGCGCGATGTGATCGCCGACGCCTCGCTCTTCGATCGGGTCACGATTCCTCCAAGTTGGAAGGTCGGCAACCTCGGCAGCGACTACGCCGTTCCGACCGATGCGCTGGCCTACAACGAGAACGTGGTGGGCGTCGTCGCCGACCGCTGCGCGCATCCGATCGTCGCCACCGATCCGCCGTTCGTTCCCGCCACGGCGGTGGTTGTGTGCGGAGCCGGCGAGCCGGCTGTTCTCTCCGATTCCAGCAATGCCATCGCCATCTCCGGCAACATGCCGGAGCACTTCCAGTGGCTCGCCGGCATCGGCGATCCCGCGCTCTACGCGGCCCAGGCGCTGCGCGATGCCCTGCGCCGCGCCGGGATCGTGGTGACAGGCAAGGCGGCCGTCAACGTCGCGCCGCGCGTCTGGCGCGAGCGGCTGGCCATCATCGAATCGCCGCCGCTGTGGCAGATCCTTTCGGTCGTTCTCAAGCCGAGCCAGAATCTCTACGCGGAGATGCTCTTCAAAGGCCTGTCGGCCGGCGACGCGCAACCGGCGTCCTACGCGGCCTCGGAGGAGATCGAACGGCGGTTCCTGACGACTGAGGCCGGCATCCCGGGTGGCGATTTCCACTTCGTCGACGGCTGCGGCCTGTCGCCGGACGATCTGGTCACGCCGCGCGCGGTCGTGACTCTGCTGCGCTGGATGAACGAACCAGTGCGGCGCGGCGTCTGGTCGCTGATGCTGGCGCAGCCCGGCGAGGAGGGGACGCTACGCCGCCGTCTGCTTCCGCTGGCCGGCCGTCTGCACGGAAAGACCGGCAGCATCAACGGCGTGAACGCCCTGAGCGGCATCCTCGAAAACCCCGACGGCACGCACCGCTACTTCTCGATCATCATCAACCACCACACCGCCGATTCGAGCGAAGCGCTGCATGCGATCGACGCGGTGGTGGCTGAGATTGCGAGGTAACTCTGCGGCTTCGCCGCGTTGTCTGCCTTCGGCGTTGTCTGCGCTGAGGCGCGTTGTCGGTTGTGGTTCGTCGCGGGTTCGTGAATCTCTGACCACGCGGCGCGCACGCCGCAGACAACGCGCGATAGCGCAGACAACGCGGCGAAGCCGCAGCTCACACCAGCATCGAGAAGTCGCGGACGGCCTGCCGCAGCCGGTCGAGGTGGCGCGCATCCTTGGTGATCCGTCGCTTGAGCTCCTCGGCGAACGGCAGGTCGTTACGGCGTTCATCGGCCGTGCCGTGCGATTCCAGGAAGTCGATCCACTTGTCGGGATCGCCGTCGAACAACGAAAAAAGCATGTGGATGCGTGCGAAGTTTGCTACCAGCACCGACAGATTCGCGGTTTCTACCCAGTCGTAGGTCTCGACAGCCATTGCCTGCACGGAGAGCCCCCTAAGATAGGAGTGACGGAAAGGCGTCCGTCCCTACCCCCTGAGCCAAAAATAAAATTTATTTAATCAATCGCCGCGAGCTCAGCCGTTTGGCCGTTCCACGTTCCATACGACAGGCAGCGCACGCAGGTGAACGTGTACTCGGCCAGGCCGGTGGTGGGGTTCTCGGACGACTCGACTTCGAGCTCCGACTGGCAGCGATAGCAGAGGTTGGCGTCGCCGCGCTCGATATTCTCCAGAAAGCCTTCCACCTGCTGCCGGTGGAACTCCATCTGCCGAGGCCGCTGCGGAATGGTGATCGACTCCTTGCCGCGCGGGCAGGTCAGGACGATGTGGTCGGCGAAGGTGGTCTGGGCGAAGCTGCCGGTCATGATCACGCCTGGATGCTTCGGACACGCCACCGGTTTCCCGGACCAGTACGCGCGCGCCAGATCGCGAAGTTGTTGTACGTCGTTAGCCATGATCAGAAGTTTATCCTGACGCGCCGCGAAGCGGAGCGTCAGGATCTCCGGTTCGCCCGCGCCGCCGTCACGATTATCGCCGTCCCGCCTCGATCTGCCCAAAGACCCGTAGAAAGTTCCCGCCGAGGACCTTCTCCACATCCCCCTCGGACAAGCCACGCTCGAGCAGGCGGGCGGTCAGGAGCGGCAGGCCGGCCGCTGTCTGCAGACCGGTCGGCAGCGCGGGGACGCCGTCGAAATCGCTCCCGATGCCCACATGGTCGATGCCTGCCACCGCGGCGGCGTGGAGGATGTGGTCCGCGGCATCGTCCAGCGTCGCCTGCGGGCTGCCGAGGGTGTTGAACCATTCGAGGTAGAGGTCCCAGTCGGTGGCATCGTTCGGCATCTCCTCGGTGCCGGCGGCGGAGTCGCTTTCCACCTGCTTCTGCGAATTCATGATGACCTGCGCCGCAGCATCGTTCAGGAATGCGGAGAAGAAGTTGATCATGCAGACGCCGCCGTTCCTGGCCAGATCGCGAAGCATGGCGTCGGTCATGTTGCGGGGATGGCGGCAGATGGCGCGGCACGACGAATGCGTCGCCACCACCGGCACGCGCGTCGTCTCCAGCACGGCGTAGAAGGCCGCATCGGAGACGTGCGAGATGTCGACGATCATGCCGAGGTCGTTCATCGTCCGCACGACGTCGCGGCCAAAATCGGTCAGACCGTTGTGCCGTCCGGCATCGCCCGACGAATCGCACCAGTTGTTCGTGTTCACGTGCGTGAGCGTCAGATAGCGGGCGCCGAGGGAGTAGAAATCGCGCAGGATCGAAAGCGAATCCTCGATGGCATGGCCGCCCTCGACGCCGATCATGATGGCTGTCTTCCCATCGACTTTGGCCTGGCGAATGCCCGTTGCGTCGGTGCAGAAGGTCAACACATCCGGCTGACGCTTCACTTCGGCGTGAATGAGATCGATGGCGCGATAAGCAAACCGCGCCGCCCCCCGGCCGGCGTAAAACGGCGGCACGTACGCGGCGAAGAACGATGCTGTGATCCCCCCCTCCCTCATCGTTTTCAGATCGAGCTGCGCCTCCGGGTCATGCTCGTCGAGGTGCAGGTTGTGTCGAAGGAGTCTGTACGGCGTGTCGCAATGCCCGTCGACGATGATGGCGCGGTTGTGGATGGCGGAATGACTCATCGGCGGGATCGTACTTCACGAGGCGTGGTCCCTCGCCGTCAGATCGCAAGCAGCCTGCCGGTCTTGCCCTCCCTGGGACCGCGGGCGTCTCGCCCGCGTTGACTCGTACCGAGGCCGAACGCCCCGGAGGGGGAGAGGCCAGAAAGTACCGAGCCTCACGACTATCCTGCGTCTGACAGTCGCCCTCGGCTTGCAAAGTGACGGAGTTGTGTCCATCCTCGACAAACCGACCTACCATCGATCCTTCCGAGGTGAATTCATCGTTGCCGTCTACATCGCTACCCTTTAGGAAAGAGCGGCGTTTGGATATCCGTCGGATACTCCGCATTGTTCCAGCGGTTCAAGCCCTCTACCACTTCTGTCTGCACCGTTCGATCGGGAAGGTAGAATTCAACGCCCGAGCCGTCAGAGATACGTAACGCTTGGCGAAATTTGCCAATCTGAATGCGAAGGATCTCGATCGCCTTTTCCTGAACTGCCCTCTTCTCATCCCGCTTTTTCCACTTCGCAAAAAAGCCACTCGTAATCTCATTCAGAATTGGCTCGATCGGTAAGCGAACAGCCTTTCCTTGCTTGTTCCCTAGCTTCGTTCTTGCAATCTGCATCGCAGCGGCTGCAAGGATGCGTTTTGCGAATTGCTGCTGGTTATATTCGTCTCGATCGCTTTCTGACCCCGGCATCCACGCGATGCGATAAAGCGGTCGCGGGTCCTCTTCATCCGCCAACTCGTGGACTGCGAGTTCGCCATCCTGCTACCCGTTGTAGGGCTGGGGGAAGGCCTGACGAGTCGATCACTACTCGGCTGCCCGTGACGCGAAGCTTCAAGAGACCATGATTGGTGGTCGAAAACTTTGCCTTTTTGAGCTGACCATCGAGTTTGGCGAGTCCAGCCAGTTGGTCATGGTTGCTATCGTGCGCCGTGAGGTACAGCAAGTGCGTTTTCGCCACGGCACCCGGTTGAAGGGACAGGCAATCGCCAAGCACTATGGGCACTTGCAACAGGAGCGATCGCGCTTGCCGCTGCGAGCGATCATCGCCGTCTCCAAACATAGTCGCCTTGCATTCGACGATCAGATACTCCTTCTCATGGCCCTTCAGAAGGAGATCTGGTGAGACATTGCTACTTGCGGCGATACCAGCGTCGCGCAGCGCGCTTGCGAGTCTCAGCGGAAGTCGCAGCTCGGCCTCGATCTGGTGAACTGTATAACCGGCGCGGTAAAGGACAGGCTCGATACTTGTTCCCGATGAGGGCGTAAGCATCCAGAGAATAGCGTTAATCTGGTATAGGGGGTCGCGCACGAGTTGTTCGGGCGTCACGGCGTCACTCCGTGTTGGACGTTGACATACTCAGAGTACGGGCGATCACCGATCCATACGTTGACTGCAGGATCGAGATATTGCTGAACGTTTGTTACGAGCCTATGAATAGAGTTCCCGCACGTCCCACGAGGGATGAGAACAATCATCTGCTGAGGAGTAATCTCGATGAACAGTTGCTGCCACAGGTGTCGGTCGAGAGCGTAGACGTGCACTTTCGAATGCCCCAAGACGATTGGATCACCCCAAAGGCCGAACCGATTTTGGCGCCGCTGAAATGTCGCTGTGATGAATTTTTCGAAGGTGTCCTGTAGCAACGGCTCGCTGAACCGAAGGCGCACGGCAGCACCCGTTAGGTTGAACGCAGTTTCCTCATGTTGCCAAGCATCAGCCTCCGTCTTTGCGATTGTGTTTCGATATGTTTCCAAGACGAATTTAACATGCGCGCGGTGATCGGCGAAGCTTGAGCTGCGATTCGTGGCCTTACCGTTGAAGTAAAAGTCATGACCGCCTGTCGATCCATTTGCCGGAAAGCGAAGTTGCGCTATCACATGCAGTGGTGCGTAGAGCGTTCGCATCTTCGGAAGCTTCGCCTGCAGAACTTCGAGCCGATCGACCATCGTAAACCGAGTTGTGCGGCGCTCGGGGACATACTCATCGGCGTCGGAAAGCACGGCTTCGCCTTCGCCATCGGACTCAATCGATTGGTCGAGCGGCGAATCAGTTTCGAACACGCTCGTGTGTTGAAACACGAGTCGCCCAAAACGGCGTGGCTGCTTGTTCTCGAAATTCCACTCGAGTAGTCGCTCGAATGCATGTCCGCTGATCCACAGCCGATCGAGGTGAGTAGTTGCGTTCACGAGCCGATGCACCCAACCGTCCATGAAGCGCGCTTCTTCGTGAGAATAGATGACCGGGTGTCGCGGGATGAGGCGCTCAACAAGCCCGACATATCTCTTCGTGGCCCGATCTTTGATCTTGAAAAGTGTATCGTCGATTCGGTAGATCTCGTGACCGGCCTGGCGGATCGCTTGGAGGAACTCTTGATCGTCCGCGCATTCGGGATCCTCGAGAAGGTAGCTCTTCACGAGCGGCGTGCGTGATCGGTTCTGATCGAGTTCCGCCTTTCGCTCGAACGAGTAACCTTCGAGCTGCTCAAACGCAGCCTCGCGCGTCTTGACGTTCGCTAGTTCCAATGGGTAGCCTCTCCACCCACAATACTTCTACTGGTGGGGTTTGTGTTGCAATTCTACGACATGTAGAGTTTCTGATCGAAGATCAACCACCCGCGCCTGCCCGAAGACTCCTTGCTCAGGCTAGATTCGTCCCGAACGACTGTGCTCGGTACTGCAACACCGTCAGGTAGACCTCGTCGAAAAACGCGCTCAGTGGTCGTTGGCTGCTGCGGTGCTCTGCGATGATCTGATCTTTGTCAGAGTCCCCGATCCAGCCGTGAAACATCAACCACCCGAAGAGATGAGGCGTTGTCTGCACGGCGGCTGGTTCGAGCACCGACTGCGCGAGCGTTCGGGCGCGTTGGTCATCGGTGATGAACGCCTGACCGGTTCTCTTTGCGAAGGCTATCGAAGCAAGTTCACCCTTTCCGAGACGCCTTCGCTGCTGCAAGATCTCCACATCGTTGAGGTCATCAATGTCGAGGTGATGTGCCATGAAACGCCCGAGGGATTGCTCCTTCTTCAGGCGCGCGACAAGTGTCGAGTCAGCTGCGTTAGTTGACTTTCGCGGTTTGTGCAAGCATTCGTAGATGACGAAGGCGGTGCAACAGAAATGGCAGCCAGCGTCGGTAGCTCGTGCGGCAAGCAAACGCGATGACAGGATGTTCCACACTGCGCACGTGTCGGCAACATTTAGTTTCGCAAACGTTCGTGGATCAACTCCCATATTGGAGCTTTTCCGAGTACATGTCGAGCACCTCGTGCAACTCGGCTTCGCACGATAACAAGAGCATCTCAGAGAGTCGTGCCGCTGAGACTTCAGCCCGATCGTAGGCCTCGAAGCAAAGATTTACGTAGCTATCCGAAAGACCTCGCTCGATCATCGTACGCTTTCGTTCGAGTGTTCGCGTGGGCAGATGCAGGGGCAGTTCGGCATCGATCTTCGCTTCCCGGGGTACTCGACCTTTCGCGATGATTCCGCGACGGTTGTCGTCGATGAGTTCCGCATCCTTGAGCGCGAGTGCAAGCGTGAACGTGTTCACTTTGAGCTTAGTCGCCCACTCGACAGCCTGATCGGACGTGAGCCTGAAGTCACTTTGAACGCCTTGGAGGAAGTCTGGCGGGACGAGGTATCGTGCCGCAAACGCGTTGGCTCGAACCTCTCGCAGGTCCTTTCCTTGATGCTCGAACGTCACGACGAAGTCTTCGTCTACGTCGAGTAGAGCATGCGCGGCTTCGTGCGCAGCTGTAAATCGCTGCCGGAAAAGATCTTCCGAGTAGTTGACCATGACGCAGCTTCCAGCGAATGGGTGTCGTACATACACGCCTGAAATGTTCGAGTTCTCAAGTTTTCGGCGAAAGATGTGGACGCCGATACGTCGAAAGTCCGCGAACACGTCGGACGGGATCTCTGCCGATGTGTACCCGAGCGCAGTCCGCAAGTCAGCTGCGGCTTTCTGGCCCTGAGCCTTGAAAAAGCCACCGGTCTTGGTAGCGGCGAATGATAGCTTCTGTTTCTCGAGAACGCCCTGCAGAAAGGCCTCACATTCAGAGAGGAATAGGCACTCTTGGAGAGCCCATCGATCTCGAGGCGAGAACGCAGCGCCATGCTTCCGAAACAGTTTTTCAGTCTGGTCGATCGAAGCTGCCTGCTCGTTCGAAATGAGAAACCGGTAGTCACACTTGAAGAAGTCAGCCAGGATCAGAATCTCATCGCCTGTCGGTGCACGACGCGCTTCTTCGATTTCAGAAAGATCACGGATACCGGTTGCTTCCGCGACGGCTTCGATGGACATCTCGAACTGCTCGCGGTAGCGGCGGACCTTCCGGGCCAGGAGATTCAAGTCGACTGCCATGCTGTGACATTATCCTCCTGCGAGCTAACTCGGGGTCCTAAGGTGCAGCCGAAGAGGCACGATGTGCGTTAGCTGTTCGAGGAGCCGAGAGTGACGCGGACAGGCACCTCCCCACAGCTTCTTGCAATCCGCGCATTCGCCATGTACTCGGCGGACTCGCGATGCATCCGACGGGTTTCCGTGCGCACTCGACGTGTTTCCGCGCCGGCCGGACGATGTACGCCTCCGCCCGGACGATGCGCCGCTCCAACCGGACGATGTACTGCGCCAGCCGGACGATTTATGGCTCCAGCCAGATGGCGCGCCGTCCTATCCGGACGATGCGCCCACCTACGCTAATCCGCAGCAGACGCGGCGCCGAGACGGCGCCGCGCCAGCCGGCGAGACGTCAGCGCTCCTCTCTCTCGTACACTACGCGCCGCAATGAACCTCTCCAGGCAGATCGCGTGGCGGTATCTGCGGCGGCCGACGGACCGGCTGGTGTCGGCGGTCGGGTTTGTCTCCGTGCTCGGGCTGGTCATCGGGGTGATGGCGCTGGTGATCTCGATGGCGTTGATGACCGGGTATCGCGGCGATCTGCAGCGCAAGCTACTCGGCGGGAACGCGGAGATCTTCGTTTACTCCGTCGGCGGGCCGATCGCTGATACGGACCGGCTGGTGTCGCTGGTTCGGGGGGCGCCCGGAGTCGCCGAGGCGGCGCCGGTGCTGTTCAAGAACGCGCTGGTGACGACGGAGCGGATCTCGACCGGCACCGAGGTGATGCTGAAAGGGATCGAGCCGAAGCGGGGGAAAGACTCGCCGATGATCGCGAAGATCGTCGGATCGCGAAATGCCTTCAACACGGACGAAGGGGAGCGCGGTGTGGCCATCGGACGCTACCTGGCGAAGAAGCTGGGGGTGACGAAAGGGCAGTCGATCAGCATCACCGTGCCGGTCGAAGACAGCGGCAGCTTCCTTCCGCGCAGCGCGTCGTTCGTGGTGACGAACGTCTTCGATACCGGTTTCTACGAGTTCGACGCGCGCTGGCTCTTCATCGATCTGCGGGAAGCCGAGGCGCTGCTCAACGCTCCCGGCGCGGCAAATCTGCTGGAGGTGAAGCTCGTCCCCGGCGCCGACCTCGACCTGGTCGCGCGCGCCATCGATGCGCGCACCGACCATCGCTACGCCATCAGCGACTGGCGGGACATGAACCGGCAGCTCTTCTCGATGTTGAAGATCCAGCAGTTGGTGCTCTTCATCGTCATCGGCCTGATCGTCTTCGTCTCGACGTTCAACATCGTCTCGACGCTGATCATGACGGTTCACGAGAAACGGAAGGAGATCGGCATCCTCTCGTCGATGGGGGCGGAGTCGGGGATGGTGAGCCGTATCTTCGTCTGGTACGGGACGATGGTCGGCCTGCTGGGCACGGCCACCGGCATGCTCCTCGGCGTGGTGATCTGCTGGGTGATCACGCGCTACAACCTGGTGTCGTTCCCTCCCGAGATCGCCCAGGTCTATTTCGTCTCGTCGATCCCGTTCGTGACCAGGCCGATCGATCTGGGGATCATCGCCGCGTTCTCGCTGATCGTGTCGTTCGGCGCGACGATCCTGCCGTCGTTGCGGGCGGCGCGGTTGAATCCGGTGGAGGCGTTGCGGCACGAATAGACGGGGTTGCGCGGTCTCGCCGTCAGGATGGACCGCGTCAACCCCACCGTATAATCCCCGCCCGATGCCCGCCCGACTCATTCTCGAAGATGGAACTGTGTACGACGGAGAGCCGTTTGGCTCCACGGCCGATGCCATCGGCGAAGTCGTTTTCAATACCTCGCTGACCGGCTACCAGGAGATCGCCACCGATCCGTCGTATCGCTTTCAGATCGTGGTGATGACCTATCCGCACATCGGAAACTACGGCATCGAGGCCGCTGTGGCCCAGAACGAGAAGCCGCAGGTGGCCGGCTTCGTCGTCCGCGACGCCATCGCCGAGCCGTCGAATGCGCATTCGGAGATGTCGCTGGCCGACTATTTCGCGCGCAACGGAATCTCGGCGATTCAAGGCGTCGACACGCGCGCGCTGACGCGCAGGATCCGCAACGAGGGGGCGATGCGCGGGATGATCACCAGCGACGGCGCCCGCGGTGTCGACGGTGTGGTCGATGAGCTCCTCCGCGCGCCGTCGATGAGCGGACTCGATCTCGTGCAGCGCGTGACCGCTCTCCGTCCCTACACGTTTGACGAGCCACCGGCGCATGCGACGAAGCGGATCGCGCTCTACGATTTCGGCGTCAAGCGCGACATCCTCCGGCATCTGTCGCAGGAGGGCTGCGATGTGACCGTTTATCCGGCCACGACGCATGCGGATGAAATCCTGGCGCAGCGCTTCGACGGGGTGGTGCTGTCGAATGGCCCGGGCGATCCCGAGCCGGTGACGTACGCGCAGGAGAACATCCGTCACCTCATCGGCAAGGTTCCGATCTTCGGCATTTGCCTCGGCCATCAGCTTCTCGGGCTCGCCCTGGGCGGACGAACGTACAAGCTGAAGTTCGGTCACCGAGGGGGGAACCATCCTGTCAAGGACCTTCGCAACGGACGGGTGGAGATCACCGCGCAGAATCACGGCTTCTCCGTCGATCCCGATTCGCTACCCGACGCCGACGTCGAGCCGACGCACATCAATCTCAACGATCAGACTCTGGAAGGTTTCCGCCACCGCCGCGAGCCGGTGGTTGCCGTGCAGTACCACCCGGAGGCGGCGCCCGGTCCGCACGATTCGTTTCACCTGTTCGGCGAGTTCATGGCGTTGATCGACGAGTGGAAGGGGCTCACACCGCCCTGAGTTTGAGGGTTTCGCCGTTCTGCGCCAGCCGGGCACGCTGACGTACACCTGCGACCCAGTTCATCACATCGGTGACGTCGGAGTTTTCACGGCGAAGGTCGTCCGAGTTGCGGTCCAGCTCGGTGGTGGTCCGTTCGAGCAGGTCGTTCAGGTTCAGGAGATCAGCCATCAATAACAGTGCGACAGCACACCGTGTGCCACTCCGTGATGGTGATGTGCTACCGTCGTTTCCATCCATGCGCACCAATAGACGGAGGTAAGGGGATGTTCGCGTTTCTGCTCGCGCTCGTCACCGCGCTCGCCATCCCGCCGAAGCCGGCAAAATACGTTACCGACAACGCCCACGTGCTCGACGCCGCGCGCGCAAGCGCGCTCAACGAGAAGCTGGCGCAGTTCGAGCGCGATACCTCGAACCAGATCCTGGTCTACATCGACCACAAGCTCCCGCCGGATACGACGATTGAACAGCTGGGGAGCGAGGCCATACATCAGTGGGGCGTCGGCCAGAAAGGGAAAGACAACGGCGCCGTCCTCTTCTTCTTCACGGACGATCACAAGATGCGGATCGAGGTCGGCTACGGCCTGGAGGCGGCTCTGACCGATGCGAAATCGCGACAGATCACGAGCACGATCATCAAGCCGCGTCTGCAGGCCGGCGACTTCACCGGCGGAGCGGAACAGGGCGTCGATGCCATGCTCGCTGCCGCGCGCGGTGAGGAGCTGAAGGGGACGGGGCGAACGGTTCGGGAGACGCGGCATCCTGTCTCGCCCGTTCAGACGCGATCAGCCTCCGACCTCGGGTTCGTCGGGTGGGTTGGCATGCTGGCGCTCTTTGTCGGACTCCCGGTCATGATCATCATCCTTCTCGTCCGGAGCCGTCGAGGGATGGTCTCGGGCGGGCCGACGACGACCTACGTCTCCGACTCGTCCGGCTCATCCTCATCGAGCTCATGGTCAAGCTCTTCGTCGTCCGACTCTTCGTCCAGTTCCTCGTCGGATTCGGGCTTCGACGGCGGCGGCGGGGATGCCGGCGGTGGGGGCGCGAGCGACTCGTGGTGATCAGTCCAGCGCGATGATTCCGTCTTTCCAGAGCTTGTAAAAGATGAGCATTGCATCCGGCTCGCGGATCGGGGAGATCTTGATCAGCGAGCCGAGGTCCCACTGGCCGTTGATGCGAGACAGCAGGAAGCCCTCGTTCGGCGTGAAGTTCATCTGTGTGATCTCTTCGAGCTCCTTGGCCACGCGCGGCACTTTCGAGTCGTGCAGCCCCTGGCTGCGCAGGTCGGAGAGGATGGCGGATTCCGCCCCTTTGATGGCGTTGCGTACGCGCTGATGGCTGGGATCGAGGTTCTCCGCCGCTTTCAGGAAACGCTGCGCCTTCTCGTAATCACGCCCGCGTAACGACTGCTGGGCTCGGGCGATGAGCGAAAGGATCTCGTCGTCTTCCATGGTGGAGTCATCGAACGGGGCTTCCTCGACCTTCGTCTCCTCCCGGATCGTCGGATCGGTGAGCTTTACGTAGCCTTCGCGGGCCAGGTGGTAGACGGTCGAGGCGACGTTGAACGAAGACGAGCGGCTTTCGAGGACGATCTCGGCGAGGGAACGGCGGCCGTCGATGGCGCTTGCGACCGTTCGTTGGGCATCGTCCTCCAGCTCTTCGGGCGGAACCTCTTTGACGATCGACGGCACGAGGGCCTCATGACCGATCAACGTATGAATGCGGCCCCACTCGTCGACGCGCCGCGTGCCCTCCATGATCAGGCCGGTGACGTCGACCTGCAGGGGGATCATCTCCATCTGCGGCAGCTCATCGTCGATGAACTCGAACTCTCCCTCGTTCCAGAGAAAGATGTCGTAGATCTCTTCCTCGGCTTTGCGGCGCATGAGACGCTGGAGGTCCTCCTCGTTGATGACGTCGATCATCACCAGGATCTTGCCGAGCAGGATCCGCGACTGCGCCTGGACCTCCATCGCCTTCATCAACTCCGGCTCGGTGATGTAGCCGTGGCTCATCAGGAACTGGCCGAGGTACTCGCGGGGATCGTTGGAGGCGGAAGAGATCACGCGGCCGTTTCGAAAGAAGATCTTCTTCTCGACGCCCTTGTTCCTGAGGCGAAGCGTGCCGGTTTTCTGCCCGAGGCTCAGCCACTGGAGCAGATCGCCCGGAAGCATCGTTTTCAGATTGCCGCTTACGCCCATGATCGAGTTGTGAGCAAAAGGGGGTGAATTATACCGAGCGAGCCGGGTACGCCCCGTTATCATTGCGCGCGCCATGACCGGGGAGAAACTCTTTTTCGATTCCGACGATCTCGCCGAGCGCCACTTCGACGCCGCCACCGACCTCGGCGAGCCTGGACGTTTCCCCTACACCCGCGGCCCGCAGGCCTCGATGTACCGCGGCAAGCTGTGGACGATGCGGCAATACGCCGGCTTCTCGACCGCCGCGGAGTCGAACAAGCGCTATCGCTACCTGCTCGAGCGGGGGACGACCGGACTCTCGGTGGCCTTCGATCTCCCGACGCAGATCGGGATGGATTCCGACGATCCCCGCGCGCGCGGCGAGGTCGGCAACGTCGGCGTGGCCATCGATTCGATCGACGACATGGAGCGGCTCTTCGACAGCATCCCGCTCGACCGCGTCTCGATCTCGATGACGATCAACGCGCCGGCGTCGATCCTCCTGGCGCTGCTGCTGGTCGTAGCCGAGCGCCGGGGCATCGCCTGGGTGAATTTGTCGGGCACGATTCAGAACGACATCCTCAAGGAGTACGCGGCGCGGGGGACGTACATCTTTCCGCCGTCGCCGTCGCTCCGCATCGTCACCGACATCTTCGAGTTCTGCGGGAAAGAAGTGCCGCGCTGGAACACCATCTCGGTCTCCGGCTATCACATCCGCGAGGCGGGATCGACGGCGGTGCAGGAGGTGGCGTTCACGATCGCCAATGGCCTGCAGTACGTGCAGGCGGCGGTGGAGCGGGGTCTGGACATCGATTCGTTCGCGCCGCGCATCTCGTTTTTCTTCAACGCCCACAACGACTTTCTCGAAGAGGTGGCCAAGTTCCGCGCCGCGCGCAAGCTGTGGGCTGAGCTGATGCGCGAGCGCTACGCGCCGAAGAATCCGAAGTCGCTTGCGCTCCGCTTCCATGCGCAGACCGCCGGGTCGACATTGACGGCGCAACAGCCGGAGAACAACGTCGTGCGCGTGGCCTATCAGGCCATGGCGGCAGTGCTGGGCGGCTGCCAGTCGCTGCATACGAACTCGCGCGATGAAGCGCTGGCGCTGCCGACGGAGGAGTCGGCAAAGATCGCCCTGCGGACGCAGCAGGTGCTGGCGCACGAGACCGGGGTGACGCACTACGCCGATCCGCTGGCCGGGTCGTACGAGATCGAGTCGCGCACGCTCGATATCGCGCGCGAGGCACGGGCCTTGATCGAGCGCATCGACGCCATGGGCGGCGCGCGCGAGGCCATCGAGTCGGGCTTCGTCCAGCACGAGATCGGCGAGTCGGCCTATCAGGCCCAGCGCGCGCTGGAGGAGAAGCGCGCGATCGTCGTCGGCGTGAACGAGTTCGCCGACGACGGATCGGCGACGCTGCCGATCATGGAGATCGATGAATCGGTCGAGCGCGATCAGGTTGAGCGCTTGCGCGCCTTCCGCGCTCGACGCACGGGCGACATCGCTATGGCGCTCTCGTCACTCGACGCCGCTGCTCGCGAGGAACGGAACCTGATGCCGTTGATCGTCGAGTGCGTCCGGCAGAACTGCACGGTCGGCGAGATCGTCTCTAAATTGAAAGAGACTTTCGGCGAGCATCGGGATCAAGGGTTTTGAAGCATCCAAAAAGCTTTAACCACAGAGGCACAGAGATCACAGAGAACGTCTCTGTGTCCTCTGTACTACTAACCCCTGGTTTCTGCGCGTGACGCGAAGATTTCTTCCAAAACCGCGCGGTTGCGCCGAGAGAGCAGAACTTGCGCTTCCCTATATCGAGAGTCCTTCTCCCCCAGCACTTTTCAGCTGGGGGAGAAGGTGGCGAAGCCGGATGAGGGGGCGGTGCTTGCCGTGCCTTTGGCCGACATCCACGATTTGGTTGCGGCTTCGCCGCGCTGTGCCTCTGTGGTTAACTAGTTCCTGTCCCGCGTGAGGGTAAACCGCGATCGCTTTCGCGATGGAAGGGTGGCGTACGGTCACGATGTCTGGTGCGCTGGTGTAGCGGGGATATG
>JADGNY010000231.1 GCA_017883235.1 Thermoanaerobaculia bacterium
GAGCACGCATCACCGTCACCGCGCGCAAGATCTGGATCTCACTCTCGAGCAGCTATCCATTGGCCGATCTGTTCGCACGCGTGTGCCGGAATCTCGCTCACGCATCGCCCTGATCAAGGTCCCACTCCCGCGATCACCGTTGCTCCGGTTGCGCGGTGGATCGGTGTCTTCGAAGACGTTCCTTTCGCCGTTTTCCACAACCAATAACCAGCGAGGAACACATCGAGTGCACACGAACATGTGCACTCTTCACTCGCGGTCGCCGACGACACCACCCAATCCCTCCACGAATCCCGTTTTCCACAGGTTTCGAGCCATCATCAGAAACGTGGTGAGAAATGCGGGCTAGGCCGGGATACAATCAGCACGATTCCTCAGAAGGAAGAGCCATGGCCGGAGATGCCTCATAGCTACGGTGCTGTTCCTTGGCACGCTCGGCGTCCTGTGGCATACGGCGCTGGTCATGCTCAGCGACGGCGTTCAGCGGTTTCGGTACTGTGCCGCGGTGGATGCGATCTCCGGGTTGCCGCTGCCGAAGCAGTCGGCCGCGCGCGCGGCCGTTCGCAAACGGATTCGCCGGTGGATGACCCCGTTCGGTCGCGCGTTCTCGGAAGCGTGGCAACACCGCTTTCCAGGCCGCGGCCTCGGTGGCCGCGCGGGGGTTTCGAATCGGCTCGTCAATCTCATCGGTGCCGGGTGCGTGGTCGCTGGCAGCATGCTCCTGATTCTCATGATCTCGTGGATCTTGCGCGGTCATACGCCGCCGTGGCTACACATGCTGGCCGCTGCGGGCGGCACGGTGGGCGGGCTCAGCGGAGGCGCACTGTGCAGGCCGGCCGGTCTCCGCATGACCATCGTCGGTCACATAGCGGGATCTGCACTGGGTGGCGCAGGATTGGCGGGAATGGCCGCATTCGGGAAGAAGCTTTAGACTGACGGTGTGACGATGGCACACTCCAAGGAATCTCTGACCGATGGCGAGCTTCGCGTCGACGACGGCGCGCTGCGATACATCGCGAAGGATGGCAGCTTCGACGTCGGCCTTGTCGACATCGCGCTCGCCGGGGAGTACACGACGCCGTACGGTCCTGCCGCCTGCGATTACTTTCTCGTTTTCGTAACGACAGCCGGTGTTCGTCATGAAGCCTCCGGCTATGCTGCCGGACTTGATGCCGCTCTCGACGCACTTCAGTCGTACTGGCAGGTGTCCCTCCATCCGCAACTGATGGCGTCCACGTCGTTTCGCAGCAACATTGTCTGGCCGCCGCAATACGCCGGAGAAGAGCTATTCCAGTTCGTGGAGCGGCCGGCGCTTGGATTCCTGGGTCGGATACGCGCGCGAATCGGACTCTCCGGATTGGTAGAGCATTGGTCTCCCGCTGCGCTGGAAACTCTGCTGGACGTCGCACATCGCGAGCTGGATGATGACCCAGGGCGCGCGCTCGCGATGACGCAGCGCATTCTCGAAGAGGCCGGTGAGTCTGCGGCGAGGCATCGGCATGTGCATGGCCGGGCGTGGAAGGAACATGGGACTGCTCTTTACATGGCAGGCAGGTTGGGCGAAGCGCTCGAGGCCTCGCAACGGGCCCGTGCAATTTTCGAGGAGGATCCGCAGCTGGTGAGTGATCGTGCGTCGGCACTGCTGCTGACCGCGCTCGTGCAGAATGCACGGAAGGACAACGAGGCGAACGAGGCCGCTCTAGTGTTGCTCGAAGAGTGCATGTCCGCTTTCGCCGCGTGCAATGATTCGCGGGGGATGCTCAAGGCGCTGGAGCTTCGCGGCATCGTCCTGTTCGATTTGCGTCGCTACTCTGAAGCAGTCAGTACACTGCAGCACGCGCTGACGGAAGTCTCGAAGCTTGGGGACGAGCGCGAGCTCGCGCGGATCGAAAACAACATCGGACGTTGCGCGCTGCAGGCGGAGAACCACTCCGAGGCGATGCGCTATGTCCAGAAGGCTGCGTTCCGCTTCAATGAACTCAAGATGGAGGCCGAATGCGCGCGCGCCTGGTGGTGCATGGCCCGCATCCACGAGGCGCTCGGAGAGAAGACGGATGCGCTGCGGGGGTTCCAGCGTGTCGAGAAAGAATTCAGAAAACTCGGGATGACCAGCATGGCCGAGAAGGCTTCCGAAGACCGAACTAGGCTGGCAGGTGCGGCATGATCGGCGCACGTCTTCTCTCTCGACGTCTCGATCTGCTTCGGCGTCTGATCCTGTCGGACGACCTCATGTCGCCTCCGAAACCCTGATCTTGAGGCAAAACCGCCGCCTTTCGGCGGCGAAGCAGCGAGTTTTTTGGCGGGGGCGACGGGGCTCGAACGCGCGACCTCCGGCGTGACAGGCCGGAGGTCGGCCAGGACGCGTCCTACGACACCGTCAACTCGATGATCGCTCCCGCCCTCGCCAGATAGAGCATCTTGCCGGAGTAGTACGGCTCGACCATCGAGCCGGTGCTGATCGCTGTCAGCGGTTGGGATGTGCGCGCGAGCTCGCGGCCGGTGGCGGCGTCGCGCCACACGACGTCGTTCAGCGTGTTGCCCGTCAGCGGCTGGCCGGGCGGGATCTCGGTGCCGACCACGACGCGGCGATCGGGCGGGCCGATCAAGGCGAGGAACTCGAGGGTCCGCTGCGGCTCGGTCCACACCGTATGCAAGCTATCGTCGCGCAGTTCGAGCGCGCCGATCCGGCCGGGGCCGGCGTCGGGGGCGTAGATCCGCCCATGCTCTGCATCCACCGACACAGCCGACGGACAGATGCTCCTCGAGTTGAAGAACCTCCGCGAGTTCCACGAACGCCAAGCCGTCCTGCAGGGCGCGCTGGTCGTGAGCCCTCCTGCGATCACCGGAAAGCGCGTGCTGCTCGTGGACGACCTTATCCGCTCAGGCGCCACGCTTGGCGCCGTCGCCACCGCGCTGACCGAGGCCGGAGCAGCTATCATCTATGCATTCGCGCTGACGAGAACACGACGGGTATGAAAAAGGTCTTCCTCTCCGGTTCTCGACGCCTCTCCCGGCTCCCTCCCGAGGTTCGGCACCGCCTCGACGAGATGATCCGCCGCGAGCTGACGATTCTCGTCGGCGACGCGAACGGTGCAGACAAAGCGATTCAGATCTATTTCGCCGAACAGCACTACGCGAACGTCCTTGTCTTTTGCACCGCAGGCGACTGCCGGAACAATGTCGGCCGCTGGCCCATCCACGCCGTCGATGCACCACATCGCGTTCGCGACTTCGCATTTTTCACCGCGAAAGATGCCGCGATGGCCGACGAAGCCGACGTGGGCTTGGCGCTTTGGGACGGCCAGAGCTCCGGCACGATCGTGAACATCGCTCGTCTCGTCAGCCGAGCGAAGCCCGCCGTCGTTTACGTCGCGACGACGAAGACGTTTGCCACGCTGAAGACCCCCGACGATCTGGTCGGTTTGCTTTCCTCCGCGGATACGGACGTTCGCACACGCGTTGAGGAATACATCCACGATCACGTCACCGAATTCGCGCAGCCGCAGATGTTCTGATTGCGCTCGCGCCCCTCGCTGCACGGAACGTCCGCTTACGGCGTTACCTCCGCCTCCGGCGGCGCCTCGGGTTCCGTGCGGCTGGCCGGTTTCCGGCGACGTTCCAGCTTCCTGAGCCGCTGCATCTCCTCCACAAGCGGAATCAGGACTGCGTTCGCCGGATCGCGTGCGAGCCGCGCGGCGATCGCGTACGCGTGACCTGCGATCAATTCGAGCTGGTGGCGGCGCACGAGATTGGCGCTGGACACACCGTTCAGGAGGGTGCGCAGCTCACTCTCGACCGCGTACCACCGCCGGCGATCGGAAAAGATCTCGAGAACGTCTTCGGCGGACTGGCCGATCGCGTGCGCCACCTTGTCGGACGCGCCAATGATGCTCACCGACGCCTGGAGGGCGGAATCGGACATCTTGATCTTGTTGCGAAGCTCCCTTCGCTCCGCGAATGACAGCGACTTGATCTCGTCGTCGACCTCCGACCGGATCGTCCGCAACTG
>JADGNY010000055.1 GCA_017883235.1 Thermoanaerobaculia bacterium
GCCGGCGGCACACCCGACGAACACGCTACACTTGCTTCCGGACAACACCCGCGCGTCGTAGCCGGCGTTTTCGATACTGTGCCAGCACGCTTGCAGGAAGAGCCGCTGCTGTGGATCCATGCTTTCCGCTTCGGTGGGCGAGATGTTGAAAAACAGCGGGTCGAACAGATCGTATTCATCGAGCGCTCCCACCCACTGGCAGTTAGTCTTGCCCGGCACGATCGCGCCGGGCTGATAGTACCCATCCACATCCCAGCGGCTCGCTGGAACCTGGCTGATGCAGTTCTTCCCTTCCGCAAGATTGCGCCAGAACTCCTCGAGGTTCCTCGCCTGCGGGAATTGACCGGCCCTGCCGACGATCGCAATCGGTTGTGAGGACCGACCGGCCGGCGCGCCCGCGATAAAGCGCGATGCCGTGTGACTTCGCCACGACGTGAGCTTCTGCGCCGCGGTTGTCGTGGCGATCTTCTGCGGCAACAAAGTGCGATCTCCCGATGACACGGCGGGCGTCGCGCATTGGCTCAACAGAGTGCCGTGCTCTTTCACTTGCGTTCTGACATAGCGACTGAGCTGGGCAAGTGTCGGATAGCTGTAGACCTTCGTCGCCTCGATCGACGTTTGATATTTCTCGTTGATCTTGCGGAGCCAGGTCACACCGGCGATCGAATCGAGGCCCACATCGACGAACTGTGCATCCTCGTCGATGTCGCTCTCTTTCATCTGCAGCTCGTTCGCCAGTAGCGTTCTCAAGCTTGCGGTGACGGCAGAGAGCACGTCATCGGCGGCGGACGGCGACAGCGCGCCGGCCTGCTTCGCGGGCTCGACCTGAACCTGCTGCGGGCCGGCGGCAGGCGCCTGGATCTCTGCATAGAAGTTGATCCGAATTTTCTCCGCTGTCGCAGGCTGGCCCACAAACGTCTTTTCATGCATGGCCAGTTCGAGTCGATACGTCTCCTCCAGCGGCTGGTGTACATACCCGGTCAACTGCTGTTTGAGGCTGATCAAGCGGTAGCGCGACGCCTGCGCGATTTGTTTGGCCAACGCCATCGCCGCCGGCACCACCTCGGACCGGCGCAACACACGAAGCCGGAGTCCTCTGCCTTTCAACTCCCGGCCGGTATAGGGCTGCGCCGTCAGCAGGCTTTCTCTGGCCAGGTCATGTCCGATCTTGTCCCCAAGAATCCACGTCGCGCCGGCACCCGGCGTGAATCCATAGTCCATATACGGACTCACATACCGGCTTTCTTCGCTCAGCAGGACAAGGTCAGCAAACATGCCCAGCGTCCAGCCGGCACCCAGGCCATGTCCCTGCATCGCGGCGATCACCGGGAGCTTACAGTCCAGCGGCAATTGATAGATCTTGTAATCCGTGAATTTGGCCTTGCCTTCCTGAATGGCCAGCAGGCTTTCTTTGGTCCCGCCGGCAGCAAAATAGGTGTCGTAACCGGTGAGAATCACAACCTTATAAGCCGACGTCTGCTCGATATGGGCGAAAACTTCAGTCATCCCTTCGATCAAGGCATCGGAAAACATGTTCTTTGCTTCCCGGTCCTCCATCGTCACGGCCACAATGCCGTTCGGGTAAGCGGTTGCCGTGACCACACTTGAGCGAAGTGAAATGCGCCTGGGCGCGGCGGGGAGCAGGTCAGGTGTTTCGCCTTCCTGCTCCGCCCATGCCGGTGCGGCGCTGCGAATCTTCTGCTCGAGAGTGGTCACGGTATGTTTTTTCCAGGCAGCCAATGCGATGCGAGGCAGCTTGGCCCAGGAGGCCGCCACCTGCACGGCCGTCGACAGCACTTGATCGTGCTCCGCCACCGTCAAACCGGCGACGCGTTGCTGGAGATCACTCCCCGAATAATTGCCGCCGGTCAGTAAGATTTCCCCGGCTGCCTCGTTGCCGAATCGATGCGCAAAGATCGCCGCGGCCGTTTGCCCGACGTTGGCCGAGGAATAAACACCTTGCCGGCTGTAGACACAGGCATCGCAGAACTGAGCGAAAAGCCAGGCGCTGCCTCTGGCATTGCCCGCCAAGGCCGCCACGACGGGGATCTCTGACTCGAGAATCAGGCGTTGGAGGTCCAACAGGGCATCCTCCGGGATGACCGGAAGAAACTCGCCATTCTCGCTGACCAGGACGGCGGCTTTGTAGCGGCCGGATTCACAAATCCTGGCGAAAATGTCGCGAAGGTCCGCAACCAGGTCCCTCTTGTCAGCGAGACCGAACTTGACGACCATGACGTTCTCACCGGCCGGCGCAAGCTGGATATATGCCGCTGGCGAGACAATGGCCACATCCGACGGTGTGTCTGGCGCGGATGCCTCGATCTCGACAACCGTTAATGCTTCGACCTGATCGTGCAGGTGACGCGTCAGATGATGCTTCAGCAACCGGAGCGCATCCTGGGACTTCGTCGCCAACGTCGATGCAAGTCTCTGTACATACCCGTCGACTTGCGCGCCCGGAAGTATGGAACACGTCCATCCCTTCGCTCGCAGTTGCGTGCCCGTCGAAGTGGTGGAGTGGTACAAGAAGTCTAGCGTCAGGGCGTCGCCGAAACGCTCGCTGAACAGCATCTCCACGGGTGTCGTGGGATACAAGTGTTTGTCCGCGTCCGTGTACGCATACGTCGCGTCTTCATTGCACACCATGAAGTCGCACAGCGCTGCGGCCAGGAAGGCGGCGCCGATCGCATCGCCTTGCAGGACAGCGATGAGCGGGTACGGAAACGACACAATGGACTGGTAGAGCTTTTGCTCGACGGCTTCGTTGTACTCCTCTCTCCCACCGCGCGGGAAAGCGCGCTCGAGCCCGCTGAGCAGCAGTACCTTGATCGACGGCTCGCGTTGCACCCTGTCGAAGGCCTGCCGCACCTGGACAATCAGGTCCGTTGCCGGCGCCGCGCCGATTTGAATCGCGAATATCCCGTTCCCGTCGTCGTACAACCTGACCGCCGAAACGGCCGGTGCCGCGCCCGGGACGGTATTCGACAGCGTAATCGTCGCCCGTCCTGCTGACGGTTCTGCCGCGACAACCGTGCCCGGCGCGGTCAAAGAAACCGCGGCCGGCCTTTTCCGCCCGGCTGGCACCGCCGCCGCTCGTTCGTACGGCTCAAGAGCGATTTCCCTGCGCATCGGTGCGGCAGCAGGTTGATCGATGACCGGTTCGGCCACATCCATCGACGTCTGCTGACAGCAGACACCTCGCATTTGCGCGGAGATATTGCCCCGCTCATCGCAGAGGTCGATGTCCAGTTTGACGACTGTGTCCGCCGGCTGATTTCCCGGCGAATAACGCACCCACGCCACCATCTCTGCGACACAAGGCGAGACGATGCGCAACGTTTCCACGGCAAAAGGCAGTCGCCGCTGGCTCGTTCCGGGCTCACCGTCCAGAAATGCGATCGCAGCTTGCAACGCACCATCGGTCAAGCTCGGATGGAGGACATACTCTCGCGACGAGCTTTCGGCGACGGTACCTGGCAGCCGCAATTGCGCCAGCAATTGCCCGCTTCCTCGATGAATCGCTGCGATTGCTTGAAGAGCCGGTCCATAGACCAGTCCCATGCGGGCACAGGCCGCGTAAATGCTGCCCGGCTCTGCGTGCCCCTGCCGCATCTGTCCTTTGAGCTGATCGAGATCGAGTTTTGCGGGCGCCGGTTCGCCACTCAACACCACGCGACCCTGGCAATGGACGATCTCCTGGTCCGCGTCCTGACTGTAGATCTCATAGTCGATCCGGTCGCTGTCGTGCGCCAATAATGCGATGCTGACTTCCTTACTACCGGTAAAGACCACCGGTTGCGCCCAGACCACATCGCGCAACTCCAGAAGCTCTGACTGAGAACTGCGCCCCGCTTTTTGCGCTGCGGCCCGCGCCATTTCGAGATAAACCGCGGCAGGAAGAACCCTTTGACCACCGACTTCATGGTCTCTCAGAAAGAATTCCTCGCCGCTGAACGTCGAGCTGTAGCTCTGCTGGCTGAGGTCAGAGGTGTTACTGTGAAGCAGGGGATGCAGTACCGCGGTTGCGCCCTTGGCCGCTACCGGCTCGGCCGCCACATCGACCCAGTAGCGCTCTTTGGCAAACGGATATGTGGGCAGGCTGACACGTTGCGGTTTCGTCTCGCCGTAAAGCTTGCTCCAATCCACCTCGAGACCCTTCGCCCACAGATCCAGCAGCTTCGGGAATTTCTTGTTCGCGATCCATTTGTCGATGGTCTGCTGCAGGTCGGCATCCGTGCTGAACAACGACAGCGCTCGTTTGTCGCGTTTCACCTGACCGCGATACGCGTCTTCGATCTCCTGCTCGCCAGCCACATACGCTTCGAGCGTTTCGATCAGTTCTTCGACCGAGCTCGCGACGAAGCCCAGCCGTTCATCCATCCCCTCGCGACCCACTTGGAGCGTGTACGCCACGGCCGCCAGATCGATCTCGTTCTGCCGCCGGTGAATGAAATCCAGGAGATCGCGCGCTTTCTGCTGCAGTTGCCCGGCCGTCCGCGCCGACAGCACGATGACCGCTTCCGTAAACGCCATCGGCTGCGGAACCGGGGCCTGGTATTCCTCCACGATCATGTGAGCGTTGGATCCGCCAGCGCCGAACGAGGAGATCCCGGCAATCCGTGGCATCATTCGGCCGTCGATCACCGGCTGCTCCCATGGTCGCAATGACTGATTGACGACGAATGGGCTCTTCTCGAAATCGATGTACGGATTCAACCGCCCCGAATGGAGCGACGGCACGATCTGCTGATGCTGCATCTGCAACAGCACCTTCGTCAGTCCGGCAATCCCGGCCGCCGATTCGCAATGGCCGATATTCGATTTCGCCGATCCGATGAGGCAGAATCCGGTCTCCTGCGTATCCTTCTGGAAGGCTTTGCTCAGCGCTGCGATCTCGATCGGATCGCCCAGTTTCGTACCGGTTCCATGCGCTTCGATGTAGCTGACGTGCCGCGCGTCCGTACCCGATTCCGCGAGCGCCCGGCTGATGACACTCGCCTGAGCTTGCGGGTTCGGCACCGTGTAGCCGTTGGTCTTGCCGCCATGATTGAGGGCGCTGCCTCGAATCACCCCGTATATGTGGTCGCCGTCCCGCTTGGCCTCGGAGAGTCGTTTCAGGACGACCACCCCCACTCCTTCTCCGGGAATGTAACCGTCGCCCCCTTCGCCGAAGCTCTGGCAGTGACCGTCACTGGAGATGAACTGTCCGGCGCTGAGCACCAGGTATTTATTCGGGTGGATGCTGACGTTGACGCCGCTGGCGATGGCCAGGCTCGTTCGTCCCTGTTTGAGATCCAGACACGCGAAATGAATCGCCGTCAATGAAGACGAACACATCGTATCCAGGGTCACGCTCGGACCGTGTAGATTGAGCGTATACGACACGCGATTCGCGATGCTGGCCATACTTCCAGGAACGCCGGCGCGTTTGCCTTGCGCGAGGGCCGCGGCGCCGAACAACTGGTATTCGGTGTACATGACGCCGACATAGACGCCGACCTGTCCCGGCAGGTCGTGTACATGCGGCACCTGCAGGCTCGCGCGTGTGTATCCCGCGTCTTCGATCGCCATCCAGGCATGCTGCAGAAAGAGACGCTCTTGTGGATCGATCGACTTCGCGTCCTTGGGGGAGATGTTGAAAAACAACGGATCGAACTCATCGACGCCGGCAATGAAGCCGCCCCACTTGCTGTAATGATGTCCGCTCCTGGTGCGATCGTCGCTGAAGTATTCCCGCCAGTTCCAGCGCTCCTTCGGTACCTCAGTGATGCAATCCCTGCCGTCACGCAGATTGCGCCAATAGGCGTCGACATCGATCGCCTCGGGGTAGCGACCGCTCAATCCGATGATGGCGATCGGATCGGATTCGGTTGTCGGGCTCGGGACAGCAGTCCGTATGCGGCCGGGACGCCGGGCCGGCCTGGTTCGGGCCGGCGGTGGCGTTTCGAGCTGCGTGTCAGCCGGTTTTGTCCGGCCATTGCCATTGCCGGCGAACAGCGTTGCCAATCGCGCCGAATGCGATTGGATGAAGTATCTCGTTAACTCGCCAATGGTCTGGTATTCGAAAAACAGCGTCTTGGAGAGCGAGCCAAACGTCCGTTCCAAATGGGTGGTCAGCTTCACCGCGACGATCGAATCGATCCCGTAGTTCTCCAACGGCGCCTGCGGATCGATCCTCTGCGGCGGCACGTTCAACACTTCTGAACACTGCCTGAGCAGGTAGTCTTGCGTTTTTTCTACGAAGCCGTCGCGCTCGATCGCCGCAGGAGCTGCCTCTGAAGCAACGGCTTGCACTGCCGCGGCCGGAAGATTGGAACCTTCCGGCTCGATGCGCCGGCCGGAGGACAACGCCAGGCGGATCTGCGCGAGATCGCCTGCCGCGACCGCAATCTGGTCATAGGGCAACGCCAGACTGCGATAGAAGGCGCGAAGGCCTGTTGCCGTCTGCATGGGCTGTATGCCGGTGGATTGTTGCAGCCGTTCCCGGCTTGCCGGGTCGACAGTCATCCCGCCGGCCTGCCACAACGGCCAGTTGATCGACCGCGTGCGCCCGTGCCGCCGTTTTGCTGCGACCTGTCGATTGCGATACGTCGCGAACTGGTCCATGAAGCCATTCGCGGTCGCGTAATCGGCCTGGCCGGCATTCCCGAAGGCGCCGGCCAGCGAAGAAAACAGCACGAAGAAATCGAGCTCAACGTCTTGACTGGCCAGGTCCAGGTTGAACGTGCCGGTGACTTTCGGCGCCAGTACCTGGCTGAATTCCGCGCTGGTCTTTTTCAGAATGAAGTTATCCGCAATCGTCCCGGCACAGTGGAGAATGCCGTTGAGCTGGCCATGCTCGTCTTTGATACCGGCGATGAGTTGCGTGACCTGGTCGAGGTCAGCGACATCCACCTGCCGGTAGCTCACGCGGCCGGTCTGTGCGGACAATTCGGTGACCAGGGCTCGCGTTTCCGCGCTCACTGGCGAGCGACCTGCCAGGACCATTCGCGCCGCCGTCCGCTCGAGAATTTCTCTGGCAAACAGAGCGCCGACGCGGCCGAGCCCACCGGTAATCAGGTAGACACCGCGTTCTTTGTACACGACCGGTGCCTGATCCGCGTCCTCCGGCAGCTCTTCCCAGCGCAAGATCTGGCGCGCGCCCTTCCGATATTGGATCAGCCGGTCCGGCCAGCCGGTCTTCTCTTCGTGCAAGTGTTTGGAGAGCTCTTCCGTGGTGATTTCCGGCGTAACGAGGATGAATTGACCAACGAACCGCGGACTTTCGAGCGTCGCCGTGTTGAGCAATCCCGACACACCGGCGAGCAACGCTTCCTCCTCACCGTCAGCCACGACAATCTGGACGAGAACCTTGCCCGGCGGTTTGCTCCGGAGAATCGTTTGGATCAATCGAAAGCACGCGAGCGCGGCGTCGGTGTAGCGCTGGGCAATGTTCGCCTGCTGCGCCGTTTGCAGACAGAGGCAACGGCTGCGAGGAACCGACGACTGCAGTTTCTGGACATCGACGTTCGAAAGCTGGCCGAGGACAATGTGATGTTCCGTGTATTCGACGTGGCTCGAGCCAGCGGATGCTTCGAGGGCGCTGGAATGCCAAGCCGGGGTGGCCAGCAAGGTACCGGTCTGCCCGCTTTGTTCCTCCAGTTTGAGGGCTTTGATTTTCTCCAAAGCCTCCCGTCGAGAGAGTCTGCCGTTCGACAAGTCGTCGTATATTTGCCGCAGAAGTCGTTTCATCTGTGTCACGTCCGTGCGCGGTTGGATTGAAGCTGCTGCCTGGCCGTCGGGAGCGGCGGCCACGGTCGTTCGCCGGCAGGTTCGAGATCGAGTCTGACCAGCGCACTGTGGTAACGGTATTGAGCTACGCAGTGGCCGCCGTCACGAGGCCGGTCAGCGTCATTTCCGCATACCGTTGCATCAGGACGGCTGCAGCGCCGTTCATAATACGCTCGCCAATGTCAGAGACGTGACGATTACGCCACGACTCGAGCGCCGTTCCCTTTACCCACTGATTGAATGCGCCGAGGGCTGGCCCACAATGCACCTGGTAATTCACCCTCTCCTCCTCGACGCCGCGCATCGCCAATCGAGTGGTATGGACGAAGTACCATTTGAACACCAGGGACATTTTCTGCCTGGGCGACAGCTCCTGCTTGTCGAAGCCGGGGTTGAGCCGGGAGTAATAGTTCTTCGTTTCGACCCATACGTCTTCGAACGAACGCCCGAAGTATTTTTCCTCGATCTGCTTCCTGGTGTGGCTGTCGATCTCGTCCAGAGAGTTGTATCTCGTATAAAGCTCGTACAGCTTGTTCGCCCGCCCTGGAAAGAAAACGCCTTTCCTAAGGACCTGGACCTTCGCTCCACTTTCAAACATGTCGCCCGCGGGAGCGTAGGCCGTGTCCTGAACGTCCATGTCCTGCAGCATGTCTTTCACAATGGCGCTCGTGCCGGCCTCCACGGTGCACTGATTGATGGAGCCGGTGGTAATGAAATCCGCTCCCATGATGAACGCTGCTGCTGCTGCTTCCGGAGTGCCGATCCCGCCCGAGGCGCCGATCCGAATTCGCTTTCGATATGAATACCGAGCCATCATTTCGTCTCGCAGACGCAACATGGCCGGCATGAGAGCATAGGCGACGCCTCGATCCGTGTGCCCACCCGAGTCCGCTTCGACGCAAACCTCTCCGGCAACAGGAATGTGACGCCCCAACTCGGCCTCCTGCGAGGTAAGGCCTCCTCTGGCAACCAACTCTCTGACCATCCCTTCGGGTGCCGGGCTCATAAAGGCACGGGCGACCTCAGGACGGGAAACTTTGGCGAGAACGAAGTTGGGAGTGTTGATCGTCTCCCCCGGACCGCGGGTCAGCCCACGGAGCCGGTATCGCACGACGCTCGGCGCGACGTCGGTATAGGCCGCAGCTTCGACGAAGCGGATCCCGCGGGACAGGAAGAGATCGACGGTCCGATCCTCCAGCTCGCGATCGGCCATGTTGTGGAGCAGGTTCATGCCGAAGGACTGGCCGGCGGTGATTGCGGACCTGATCGAATCGATCGCGGCGTCGATTCTCTCGATCGCCAGCCCGCCCGTCCCGAAGTAGCCGATCAGACCCGCCCTGGCCAGGGCGGCGACCAATGCTTCTGAAGCGATGGCCTTGTACATCGAGCCGGCCGTGTACGCATACTTCACACGGTAATCGGATCTGAACTCGGAATCGCCGAGGCGCGCCGGGTCGATCATCCTGGTCTCGAAGGAAAACGTCATCTGAAACGGCCTATCCCAGATCCACGGCTTCATCGACGGAGATTGCGCGATTCGCGACGCCGGTGATCACCGACTCGTAGAAATCGTCGTCGAACGCGGGCTCCTGTCGCTCGATGACCAAACTCGCTTCGGTCGCTGCTGGCAGGACCGGGCCGGCATGACCCTCCATGACTCGCGAAGCAAGTCCGAGCATCTGGATGCAGATGTTTCCTTCGCGATCGCAGAGATCGATGTCCAGCTCGACAGAGCGATCTCCCGGCTCGCTTCCATCCGCGTAGCGCACCCAGGCGAACATTTCCTCCTTGCAGGGAGAAACGATGCGCACGGACTGGAGTGCAAACGGCAGGATCGGCCCGTGAGGAGTGTGATCGGGATGGAGGAGCAGACCGATCGAGGCCTGCATGGCGCTGTCCATGACGCTGGGATGGAGGACATACTCATGCAGACTCGTCCCGGCGAGCGCCGGCAAACGCAATTCGGCGAACAGTTGCTTCTTTCCAAGGTGGATCGCCGCGATCCCCCGATGCGCCGGGCCGTAGTCGAAGCCGATCCGCGCCAATATTTCGTAAACGTCGGAGGCTTCCAGTCTCCCCTCCTGCATTTCCGCCCCGAGCTCTTCAGGATCAAGCCTGGAAGGCTCGGAGTGGCGCTCGAAAACCGCGTAGCCCTGGCAGTAGATCGTTTCCCCTTCGGCCTCGACACCGGAGATCTCGTAGCTCACCCGCCCGTCTTCAGCGTCGGACAGCTCGATCGTGACCTCCGTCTGTCCGGAAATGAGCAGCGGTTTCAACCATACCGTGTCGCAGAGCTCGAGGATGCTCGATTGCGGCGGATCCGGCAGGGCCCGTTCGACCGCCGCGCGCGCCATTTCCAGATACGCGACCGCGGGCAGGACCCTTTGTTCGCCGCGACCACCCGTCCGCACTCGATGATCCCTCAGGAAGAATTCGTCACCGGTGAACGTGGAACTGAACCGCTGCTGCCGCAGATCGGAGGTATTTCGGTGCAGCATGGGGTGAAGCGTCGCCGAGGCGGCGGGCGTCGCCGTCAGGAGCCCGGCGGCAGCCGTGTCGACCCAATAGCGCTCTTTCGCAAATGGATAGGTTGGGAGGCTCATCCGCCGCGGCCTGTCCGCACCGTACGCCTGCGTCCAATCGACTTCGAGCCCTTTCACCCACAGTTCCAGCAGTCTCGACCACTTGCCGCGCTGGATCCACTTGTCCACGGCCTCGCGCAGCTCTTCGTCTCCGCGAAAGGCCGCGAGCGTGTCGCTGTTTCGCTGGACGCGTCCCACGTAGAGCGCGTCACCGGCGCTTCCGCCTTCGACGAATGCCTTCAGCTTCGCTTCCAGCTCCTTCATCGACCGCACCGTCGTCGCCAAGCGGTGCTCCATCGCCTCCCGGCCGACCTGTAGGGTGTAGGCCAGTCTCGCCAGATCGTGGTCGTTCAACGCTCGCCGCACGATCGCGTCCAGCAACCGGTTTGCCTGCTCTTTCAGGCGCAGCTCGTCCCTGGCCGACACGACGATCATGGCCGGGTCCTGTCCTGTCCCGTCGCGGCGGCTGTCTACATACTCTTCGACCAGGACATGCGCATTCACACCGCCAAATCCGAACGAGCTCACGCCGGCGCGGAGCGGCCACTCGTTTCCCTCTCGATCCTTCAACCGGCTCCACGGCCGTTTCTCTCTCACCACGTAGAAGGGACTCCCCTCCAGGCGTATGTAAGGGTTCACTTCGTCGCAGTGGAGGCTGGGGACGAGTGTCCGGTGCTTCATTTGCAGCAGCACTTTGATCAGCCCCGCGATCCCGGCCGCCAGTTCCACGTGCCCGATGTTGGTCTTGACCGAGCCGAGCCCACAATAGCCCGTACCAGCCGCTTCCTGCCGCTCCTCATAGAGACTCTGGAAGGCACTCTTCAAGCCGTTGATCTCGACCGGATCTCCCAATTCCGTCCCCGTTCCGTGCGCCTCGATGTAGCTCACGCTGGCGGGACTCAGCCCGGCCCGCCGATACGCCTCTTTGATGACTTCCGCCTGCGCCTGGGGATTCGGGGCAGTCAGGGAGTGTCCACGTCCCCCGTGGTTCTCCGCGCTGCCTCGGATCACTCCGTAGATCTGATCTCCATCGCGCTCGGCCGCACTCAGTCGCTTCAACACCACCATTCCCACGCCTTCGCCGCGCACATAGCCGTCCGCACGATTCGAGAATGTCTTGCACTTTCCGTCCCGGCTCAGCATGCCCGCCTTGCTGAAACTGATGTGCAGCGCCGGGTTCAGAAGCAGGCTCACGCCTCCGGCCAGCGCCATCTCGCACTCGCCGTCGATGATCGACCGTACCGCGCGGTGAATGGCGACGAGAGAGCTCGAGCAGGCCGTCTCGACCGGCTCACATGGACCGTGCAGGTTCAGGAAGTAGCTGAGTCGCGCGGGCCCGATGGACGGAGCCAGCCCGGACGCGCTATAGCCCTCGATTCCGGCCCTGGCCTGCATCAGCAGCAGGTCACCATATCCGGTGGTCGTGGCCCCTACGAAAATGGCCGTCCGGCTTCCCCACAATTGCGCCGTGGCATACCCGGCGTCCTCGAATGCCTTCCATCCATACATAATCAAGAGCCGTTGCTGCGGATCCATATGTACCGCTTCCATCGGCGAGATCCCGAAGAACAGCGGATCGAACTCATCGACTCCTTCGATGAATCCTCCCCACTTCACGCTGCTCTTGTTTCCATCCTCTTTCTCGTCGCCGTAATAGGCGCGCCAGTCCCAACGCTCCCGCGGGATCTCCACGATGCTGTCTCTGCCGGCTTCCAGGTTCTCCCAGAATGCATCGAGATCTTCGGCGCCGGGAAAACGTCCGCTCATGCCGATGACGGCGATCGGCTCGGCGCCGCTCTCTTTCTGCCGAGGCTCCTGTGGTCGAACAACTGCCGCCGGGGCGGGCCTCCTGAGTCCTTCGCGTCCTCGGATCGCCGCGTGCGAGCTGGCCTCCTCGGATTTCCGTGCCTCGACATGAGCGGCCTTCGGAATCTCGAATCTGCCCGCCAGCCGTTCGCCATGATCCTTGACCAGATGACGGGCCACGCTCCGCACCGTCGTATGCTCGTAGAAAATCGCCGGCGTCAACTCCAGCCCGTAAGCCTCATTCAGATGGTTGGCAAATCGTGTGAGGCTGATCGAATCGAATCCGAATTCGCTCAGCTCCGCATCCAGATCGATGTCGTCCCGCTTGACCTTCAACAATGCGCAAACTGCATCGGCTAGCGACTCCTCCAGCCTTTCCTGCAGTCCCGAGCTTTCCGCCGGCGCGATCGCCGCAGGTGGCATGACCGAAGCAGTTGCCGGCGCTTTCCTCGGAGCGACCGCGGAGACGATCCCGGCAGGTCTCGTCCTCGACGCCCGTTCCTGCCGGATGATGCCGTCGCTTTCGGCGACGATGATCTGCTGCCCGACTCCATCCCCGTCCGGCACCGCAGACCAGACCTTCCCGAAGCCTTCCTCCTCCAACACCCGCTTCCAGGCCTCCGTCGTGAGCCCCGGACTCCCCTCCATCCGCAGTCCTTTGTCCTCGTACAGCCACCATCCGTCGAGCAGACCGAACGTCACATGCGCATACACGCTCGTCCTCACGAACTCGTTCAGCACGAGCAGCCCGTTCTTCTTCAATGCGGCCTTCGCATTCCTCAGCGTCTCGCGCAGCCGCCGCGTCGCGTGCAGGACGTTGGCAGCGAGCACCACGTCGTATGCGCCACGTTCCAGTCCCTGTTCCTCGATCCCTTTCTCTACATCCACCAGGGTGTAGGTCAGATACTCCCGCCCTTCTCCGTACGCCTCCTCACCGTGCAACAGGAACACTTTCGAGATGTCGCTGTAGCAGTACTCCCTGATCGACTGGCGATGGCGATCCAGCCTGCGCAGGATCGCCTCGCTGCTCGCTCCCGTTCCCGCTCCCAGTTCCAGCAGTCGCAGCTCCGTTCGCCCTTCCTCTTTCGTTCTCGCCTCGACATACCGGCCGGCCACCTCTGCCATGACGCCATTGAAGAAGTCCGCCATCGCATTGTTCTTGTACACACCGGCGACCAGATCCAAGGACGAGTTCGGGAACATCACATCGGTCGCACGCTTTTCTCCCCGCAGGATCTCCCGCAGGTTCCGCAACGTGGCATCCACGAGCTTCAGCCGCCCACGCATGCTCTGGTCACTCTCTTCCCACCGGCTCGTCCCGATCTCCCACTCTCGCCATAGTTTCTCGTCATCTACCGGGCTCCCGTCGCCGTTGTTGGAGTGGAATCTCCCTCCCGCCTCCTCGATGTGCGCACGCCTGACCAGGATCCGCAGACTCTGCTCCAGCCAGCGGTCGTACCCGCCGATCGCCGCCGCGCTCCTTTTCCATTCCGCCTCAGTCCACCCAGCCGGCTCTTCACCCTTCCACGCCATCGATCGCATCCGGGACCAGAGCACCTTCGCCAGCACGTCATCGAGATCACGGAGCTGCTCTTCCCAACCTCGCATCAGCTCGCGCCCCGACTCGTCCCGGCCGGCGGCCGGCATACCGCTCGCCAGCAGCTCGCAAACCGATGGCGCCTCCTGCCGCGCCACACACAGTGCCTCACCGACAGCGATTCCGAGCTCCCGCGCCACCGCCGCTCCATCCGTGCGGATCATTCCCACCTGATCCAGCGGCGCGCGGAGCAGGCGCTCCAGCGCCGACATCCCTTCCTCCGGCTCGATGGATCCCACTCCGAGCCGCGCCATCCGCTGCTGATACTCCGTTCCGGCCACGATTCCCACACTTCCCCAATACCCCCAGTTCATGACCTTCACCGGATATTGGGCGTTCGCGGATTGCCACTCCGCAAAGGCGTCCGTGAACGTGCACCCCGCCGCGTAGTTGCTCTGTCCTGCCACCCTGAAAAAGCTCTGTACCGACGAAAAATAGAGGATGAAGTCCAGCGGCTCCCGGCCGAACACCTGCTCCAGCCGTACGGCGACGTCCACCTTGGCCGAAAGGGCCGCGCGGAACTGCTCTTCCGACATGTTGGCGAGGCTCTTGTCCGCCAGCACGATCGATGAATGGATGACGCCATTGATACGTCCATAGTGCGCCTTGATCTCCTGACAGGCGCGCTCGAGGTCCTCACGCTTCCGCGCATCGGCGACGATGTACAGCGGCCGCTCTCCGCCGCTTCTGGTCACGCGCTCCAGCTTCTCTTCAATACCCTCGTCCTTCTCCCGCCGCCCAATCCACGCGACGCGTGCGTCGTAGGTTCGGATCAGATACTCGGTGAGCACCTCGCCCACACCACCCGCTCCGCCGATCACGACATACACGCCTTGCCGCTCGTATCCACTCTCCCCGCGGCCGCTCTCCGCCAACTCGCATTCGAGGAGGAGGCGCCGGTACCACTGTCCATGGCGGTACGCCCACCCGTCGCCGCGCTGATCCCACGGCAGACGGAAGATTTCCTTCCATGGCCACGCTCCGCTTCCGACGTCGGCCGCGCGCACCTTCCAGTTGGCGTACTCTTTGGCCATCGAGCCGGCGAGACCGTGCACGCTGGCGTGCGTTGCATCGATCTTGTCCGCTCGTCCAATCCTCTGCGTCGCACTGGTGATCACCGTCCAGGCGAGGTCGGTCGAGCCATACCCGTCTCGGAGCAGCGCCTTGATCAATCGGAAACCGAGGAGGACGCCCTCGTCCTGTTCTTCAATGAGCGCGTCACTCTCCGGCTTGCGGTCTTTCGCCTCCGGCAGGATCCAGACCACGTGATCGATCCTCGTTTCTCCTTGCAGCTTGGCGGCGATCTCCTCCACGGTGGATCGCCGATCGACGCTCAGGACTTCCGCCCCGCCCCACTCCTGACGCAGTGCGTGGTGTTGTTTCTCGGCTCCGCCGATCACAACCACACGATCGAAGGCTCGCGGCGTCTCCTGCAGTTCCACATCGACCGCGTCCCATACCGGTGCCATGGTGACCACCGCCATGGGCCCGGCGCTCTGAGCGTCGTCTGTGATTGTCGCTTCGGTCGTCTTTCCCGTCTCGCCCAACGATCCATCGAGTGCCCGGACCCCAAATCCGCCCATGCGAACGCAAACGCGGCCGTCGGAGTCGCAAAGATCGATGTCGAGCCTGACCACGCGGTCTCCGGGCTGGCTGCC
This sequence comes from Thermoanaerobaculia bacterium, assembly GCA_017883235.1. Classification (GTDB taxonomy): domain Bacteria; phylum Acidobacteriota; class Thermoanaerobaculia; order Gp7-AA8; family Gp7-AA8; genus JADGNZ01. The sequence continues at coordinate 15,417 of JADGNY010000055.1, forward strand.
CGGCGCATAACGCACCCACGCGAACATCTCCGTCGTACACGGCGATACGATGCGCAACGATTCGAGGGTGAAGGGGAGCAACAACTGGCCGGAAGCGCTGGTCCAGCCGGTGATCAGGCCCACGGCCGCCTGCAGCGCGCCGTCCATCAGGCTCGGGTGAAGGACGTAGTCACCCAACGTCTGGGCGACCTTGTCCGGCAGGCGGAGCTGCGCCAATGCCTGGCCGCTCCCGTGCCGAACGGCGGTCAGGCCATGGAAGGACGCACCATGGACGAGCCCCATCCGCGCCCACGTCGCGTACAGGCTTTGTGGCTCGATCGCCGCCTGCGCCATGGTTTGGCCGAGCTGCGCGAGATCCAGCGTCTCAGGGACCGATGGACCACTCCAGAGCGCGCGGCCCTGACAATGAACGATCTTCTCCCCGGCTTCCTCGCTGTAGACCTCGTAGTCGATGTGCTGGTCGCCGTTTGCCGTCAACGCGATGTTGATCTGTTTGTCGCCCGCGACGACGACCGGTTGCGTCCAGACGGTATTGCGCAGCTCGAGGACTGACGATTGGGGCCGCGCGGGCAACGCCTGCTCGATGGCCGCCCGCACCATTTCCAGATAGGCCACGCCAGGCAGCACCTTCCGGCCGGCGGCGCCGTTCGTCCGCAACTGATGGTCGGCCAGGAAGAACTCATTTCCCGTGAACGTCGAGCTGTAGCGCTGCTCGCTCAGGATGGACGTGTTCCGATGCAGCAATGGGTGCAGAATCGTGGCCGGAGTGTAATCCGAGGCCCTGTGGGGGCGTGCCGGCGCCTCGATCCAGTATCGCTCCTTTGCAAACGGATAGGCGGGCAGGGTCACCCGCGGCGGCCTGACGTCGCCGTAATGCTTGTTCCAATCGATCTCGAGGCCTTTGGTCCACAGATCCAGCAGCCTGGAGAACTTCCTGCCGGCGATCCATTTCTCGACCGTATTCTGCAGGTCGGGATCGCTGCCGAACACCGACAGGGTTTCCTTGCTGCGCTTCACCTGGCCGTAGTACGTCCCTTCGACCTCCTGATCGCCGGCCAGATAGGCCTGAAGCTTTCCGATCAATTGCCCGACCGAGCTCACAACGAACGCCAGCCGTTCGTCCATCGCCTCCCGACCGACCTGTAGCGTGTACGCCGTGGCAGCCAGATCGATTGTGTTCTGTCGTTCACGGACGTAGTCCAGAAGATCGCGAACCTTCTGCTGCAGTTGCGCTGCCGTCCTGGCCGACAGAAGAATCACGACGTCGGTAAACGCCATCGGCGGTCGAACCGGCGCCTGATACTCCTCGATGATCAGATGCGCATTCGCCCCGCCCGCGCCGAACGACGAGATCCCCGCGATCCGTGGCAGCGTCCGCCCATCGACCACCGGCTGCTCCCACGGCTGCAACGAGCGGCTCACGACGAACGGGCTGTTCTCGAAATCGATGTGAGGGTTGAGGCGCACCGTATGCAGCGACGGAACGATCTCACGATGCTGCATTTGGAGCAGGATTTTTGTGAGCCCGGCGACGCCCGCGGCGGACTCGCAATGGCCGATATTCGATTTGACCGAGCCGATCGCGCAGAATTGCGTATCCTGCGTATTTTGCTGAAAGACCTTGTTGAGCGCCGCGATTTCGATCGGATCGCCCAGCTTCGTGCCCGTGCCATGCGCCTCGAGGTAGCTGATATGGCGCGGATCGGTATGTGATTCCGCCAGTGCCCGGCTGATCGCCGTCGCCTGAGCCTGAGGGTTCGGCACCGTGAAGCCGCTGGTTCTGCCACCGTGATTCAGGGCGCTGCCTCGAATGAGGCCGTAAATGTGGTCGCCGTCCCTCCTTGCGTCGGAGAGTCGTTTCAGGACGACGATTCCCACGCCTTCCGATGGGATGAACCCGTCGCCGCCGTCGCCGAATGCCTGACAGCGGCCTTCCAGCGAGAGGCCCTGCGTGTCGCAGAGCATGAGGTACTTGTTCGGATGAAGACTGAGGTTGACCCCTCCAGCGATGGCCATGCTGGTTCGGCCGAGATTCAGATCCTGGCAGGCCAGATGAATGGCGGTCAACGACGCGGAGCACATCGTATCCACGGTGTAGCTGGGCCCATGGAGGTTGAGCGCATAGGACACTCGATTGGCGATGCTGCCGGTGCTGACGGCAATGCCTCGGCCCTCGCCGCGCGCGCTGGCCTGGACGCCGCACAATTGGTATTCGCTGCACCACACGCCGGCATACACACCGACCTGTCCCGGCAGATCGTTTTCGCAGGGCACCTGCAGGCTGGTCCGCGTGTAGCCCGCGTCCTCAATCGCCATCCAGGCGTGCTGCAGGAACAAACGTTCCTGTGGATCGGTCTGTTGCGCTTCCAGCGGGGACATGTTGAAAAACAGCGGATCGAATTCGTCGGCACCGGTTATGAAGCCACCCCACTTCGTATAGAGATGTCCGGTTTTGCGCCGGTCTTCCGTGAAGTACTCCCGCCAGTCCCAGCGCTCCTGGGGAATTTCCGTGATGCAGTCCTTCCCGTCGCACAGATTGCGCCAGAAGGCCTCGATGGTATCCGCCTGCGGATAGCGACCGCTCAATCCGATGATCGCGATCGGATCGTCATTCGTTCTGGTACGGTCCGGCGCAGTTCCCTCGCGACTGAATCGCCGGCTCGCGGCGGCCTTCGCCGGGGCCGGCGGTAGAGCCGGTGACGCCGGCGGCATGACTTCGGTGCCACGAATCGGAGTGGGAGCGAAGCGCTCCGTCAATTGCGTCGAATGATTCGCGACGAAGTATCCGGCCAGCTCGCGAATCGTCTGATATTCGAAGAACAGCGTCTTGGACAGCGATCCGAACGTCCGTTCGAGCTGATTCGTCAGCTTCATCGTCATGATCGAGTCGGCGCCGTATTTCGCCAACGGCACTTGCGGATCGATCTTGTGCGACGGCAGTTTGAACAATCCGGCCAACTGCTTGCGCAGGAACTCTTCAGTCTTCTCCGCGAGGCTGTCCGCGTCGATTCGCGCCGCGGGCGCCGGCTCTGCCTCGGAATACCAGGAGTCGCGCTCGTCGGCCGCGGCGGTCGCGGCGCTCTGTTGGCTCAGCGCACGGGGCGTAAAGCCGCGCATCTCGATGCAGATGTTCCCGTCCGGATCACACAGATCGACGTCCAGCTTCACGAGATCGCCCACCGGCTGAACGCCCGGCGAGTAGCGGATCCACGCGACCATCTCTGGCGTGCAGGGCGAGAAAACGCGAATTGAGTCGAGGGCAAACGGGATTTTCGGCCGGGGCGCATCGGACCAGCCACCGATGAGCGGCAGAGATCCGTGAAGAGCCGCATCCATGATGCTCGGATGCAGGACGTACTCTCCCGACGACGGCTCGAGCGCGACGGGGAGCCGCAGGCGTGTCAGCGTTTCGTCGCTCCCGCGATGCACGGCGGTCGCGGCCTGAAACGACGGACCGTGGATGATTCCGATGCGCTGGAACGTCGAGTAGAGGTCGTTCGACCCGATCGTCCCCTGCGCCATCCGTGCTTCGAGCTGCTGGAGGTCGAGTTTTCCGGGAGCCGGTCGAGCGGTCCAGAGCGCACCCCCCTGTGCATGAACGGTCTTTTCATCGCCGTCCATGCTGTACACCTGGTACTCGAGTTGGTCTGCGGTCGTCGGCAGCAAGGCGATGGAGACTCGTCTGCTCTGCGTCACGAAGATCGGGTGCGCCCACCCGGTATTGCGTAGCTCCAGGACCGCCCCTTCGGAGGGCGCGGGCAACGCCTGCTCGACCGCCGCGCGCACCATCTCCAGGAGCGCAACGCCGGGCAGCACTTTTTGCAGCGTTTCACCGTCGGTGCGCAGCAGGTGGTCCGCTAGGAAGAACTCGTCGCCGGTGAAGGTCGAGCTATAGCGCTGCTCCTTCAGATCGGAGGTGTTGCTGTGCAGCAACGGGTGAAGGACCGAGGTCGTGCCTTTGTCGGGCGCGGCTCCGTCCGCCGGAGGCTGGATCCAGTAATGCTCCCTGGCAAAGGGATACGCCGTGAGGCAGATCCGCCGGGGTCTGCCCTCTCCGTACAGCCCGTTCCAATCAGGCTCCAGACCGTCGGCCCAGCGCTCCGCCAGTTTTGGGAGGTCTCGTTGCGCGATCCATGTTTCCAGAGCGCGCTTCTCCGCGTCCTCACACTCGCCGATGATGGTGGCGCGGGCGACTCGTCCCTGCCACATCCCGTCGACGTGCAGATCGCCCTCGACATAGGCGGCGAGCTTCGTCGCGAGCTCGTCGACGGAGCACACGAGGAAGGCGACGCGCTCTTCCATCGCTTCCCGGCCGGCCTGTAGCGTGTACGCCATCCGGGTCAGATCGACCGGACCCTCATTGCGAATGAACTCCAACAGGTCACGCGCTTTCTGTCGGAGCTGCTCCGGCGTCCTGGCAGAGAGCGGGATAATCGTCGCCGTCTCCTGCGGGACGAACGTCACCGGCACCTCGGCTTCCGCCGCCGGCCGGTATTCGCCAACCACGACGTGAGCATTGGTGCCGCTGAAACCGAAAGAGCTGACGGCCGACAGGCGCCTGTCCGCGCCGTTGAGCTTCCACTCCTGCAGGCGGGTGTTGACGTAGAACGGGCTGTCCTGCAGGTCGATGTGCTCGTTCATCCGCTCGAAGTGGATCGTGGGCGGCAGTTGCTTGTGCTTCACCGCCAGGACGGCCTTGAGAAGCCCCGCCGCGCCCGCCGCCGTCCCGCAATGGCCGATATTGGTCTTCACGGAACCGACCGCGCAGTAGTTTCTCTTCTGCGTGTATTTTCCGAAGGCCTGCTTCAGACCCTCGACCTCGATCGGGTCGCCCAACTTCGTCCCCGTGCCATGGGCTTCGATCAGTTGAATGTCCGACGGATCGATGCCGTGCTTTTCGTAGACCTCCTGCTCCAGGCGCGTTTGCGATTCCGGGTTCGGGGCGGTGATTCCGTTGGTTTTGCCGTCCTGATTGACGCCCCATCCGTGGATCACGGCGTGAATGATGTCGCCATCCCCCTCGGCATCCGCCAGCCGTTTCAACAGCACGACGCCGACGCCTTCCCCCGGGACGAAGCCATCGGCGCGCTGGTCGAACGTAAAGCATTTCCCCTGGGGCGACATCATGCCTGCCTGTGCAATCCTGATGTGCATCTCGGGTCCGGCCATCACAAAGACGCCTCCGGCGAGCGCCAGATCGCTCGCGCCCGAGATCAAACTGTCGCAGGCCTGGGCGACGGCCACCAGCGCCGACGAGCAGGCCGTGTCGATCGAGAGGCAGGGGCCGTGCAAGTTCAGGAAGTACGAGATCCGCGCGGCCAGAATCGACGGCCCATCGCCCGTCCATCCGTACGCGCTCAGTTGCTGCTCCCGCGACTGCAACTGATAGTCGTTGGTTGCACAACCGGCAAAGACCCCGCACCGGCTGCCCGACAGGCGCCGTGCGTCATAGCCGGCGTTTTCGATCGCGTGCCAGCACTCCTGCAGGAACAGCCGCTGCTGCGGATCCATGCATTCCGCTTCATTGGGCGAGATATTGAAGAAGAGCGGATCGAAGACGTCGTAGTCGTCGAGCGCCCCGGCCCACCGGCAATTCGTCTTCCCCGGCACGACGGCGCCCGGCTGATACCAGGCACTCACATCCCACCGGTGGCGCGGAACCTCCGTGACGCAATCCCGGCCGGCGGCGATGTTCCGCCAGAATTCATCGAGGTTTTTCGCCTTCGGGAATTGCCCGGCCATGCCGATGATGGCAATGGCTTGTTCCGAACCGGCCGCCGGGGCACTGGTGACGGATCGCGCGCGCGTGCGCCGGCGCGAAGACCGGACCTTCGGCGGTGGCGGCGCCACGGTTTCGTTCAGCAGCGAGACGCTGGCCGGTGGTGCAGCAGGCGCCTCCTCTCGGGTAGGCAGCGTCCCGCGCTTGTTCGCTTGTTCTGTGACATAGCGGCTGAGCTGCGCGAGGGTCGGGTGGCTGTAGACCCTGGCCGCCTCGATGGACGTCCGGTACGTCTCGTTGATCTTTTTGACCCACGTTACGCTGAGGATCGAATCGAGGCCGAGATCGACGAAGGGAGCATTCTCGTCGATGTCGCTCTCGGGCATTTGCAGCTCGGTCGCCAGCAGCTTCCTGAGCGTCACGGCGACTGCATTCATCGCCTCGGCGGGTGCGGCTTCGTTTCCCGCCACGACCTGCACAGGCTCCGGTGCACTGGCCGGCGCCTCGTAGAACTCGCTCTGAATCCGAGCCAGTGCCTCGGCCTGGCCCCGAATGGTCTTGTCGTGCAGGATCACTTCCAGCCGATAGGTCTCTTCCAACTGCTCGCGCACGGGCGAGCTCAAACGCCGCTTGAGAGCGATCAGTTGACCGCGCGACATTTGCGCCATGCGTCGGGCCAACGCCACCGCCGCCGGGTACACCTCGCTTCGCGGCAGCACCGGCAGCTTCAGTCCTCTCTGTTTCAATTCACGGCCGGTGTATCGTTGAGCGGTCAGGAAGCTCTCTGTCGACAGGTCGGTCCCGAGCTTTTCCGGAAACACCAGCGTCGAGCCGTCCGCGGGCGCGAATCCATACTCGAGGTACGGATTGAAATAACGGCTTTCCGCGCTGTGCAGGACCACGTCGGCGAACGTGCCGAGTGTCCAGCCCGCGCCGATGGCATGGCCCTGGATTGCTGCAATCACCGGCAGTTTGCAATGCAGCGGCAGATCGAAGATCGGAACGTCGGTGAATCTGATCTTCCCCGACTGGATGCCCAGCAATATTTCCTTGTTGGCGCCGGCCGCGAAGTATGTGTCGTAGCCGGTCAGGACCACCACCTTGTAGGCCGATCCCTGCTCGATGTGGGCGAACGCTTCCTTGATGCCGCCGATGAAGGCATCGGAAAACATGTTCTTCGCTTCCCGATCCTCGACCTTCACCACGACGATGCCGTCCGGATGCGCAGTGACCGTGACGACGTTCGACTGGAGCGCGATGGATCGCGGCTCGGCGAACGGTTCCGACGATACGTCGTCCGACGCGTCCCACGGGAGGGCCTCGAGCCGGCGGGTCTTTTCGCGGAGCAACGTCGCCGTCTGCTGCTTCCACGATGACAGCGTAGTTCGCGGCAGGCGTGCAAAGCACTCCGCGAGCCCGACTGCCGCGGAAAGGACCTGGTCCCGTTCCGCCGCGATCAACGTGCCCACGCGCTCCCGCAGACCGGCACCCGAATAGTCGCCGCCGGTGAGCACGATCTCGCCGCCGGCATAGTCACCAAGCCGGTGCATGAACATCGCCGCGGCGCTTTCCGCCAATGCGCGGTTCTGGGCGATGCCCGCGGACGAGTACACACCGGTCTTGCTGTACACACACGCGTCGCAGAACTGACTGACGAGCCACGCATGCCGTCTCGCATCGCCGACGAGCGCGGCAACGACCGGAACGCTGCAATCGATGAGCACTCGCTGAAATTCAGCGACGACGTCTTGCGACATGGTTTCCGGCAGGAAGTCGGGATCGTCGCTCGCGAGCACCATCGCCTTGCAGGCGCCGTGAGTCGCGGCGAACACCTCGCCGAGCTCGCGCGCGAGCACGTCCGCTTCCGCATGGCCAAGTGTCACGACCAGCACGTCTTCGGACGCACGATCCACACGAACGTGCGCGGCGCGGGACGCACTGAGGTTTGCATCGGAACGCGACTCTTCGGCCGCATCCGCGGCATCGACGGGCGTGAGGCCGGCGACCCGACCGACCAGATGACGGATCAGATGCTCTTTGACCAGGCCCAGAGGCTTGCGCGGTTTCGTCGCCACCGTCGCCGCCAGTTTCTGTGCATGCGACACGACCTGCGAGCCCGGCACGAAGGGGCACGTCCATCCCTTGTCGCGGAGTTGTCCGCCGGTCGATCGGCTCGACGCGTACAGGAAGTCCTGCGCCAGGACTTCACCGAAGCGCTCGCTGAACAGCAGCGTTTCGGCGCTCGTGGGATGGAAATGCTCGTCCGGGTCCGTATACCAGTACGACGCATCTTCATTGCACACCATGAGGTCGCAGAGCGCGGCGGCCAGGAATCCGGCGCCCGACGTGTCTCCCGGCAGCGCGGCAATGACGGGATAGGGAAAGGTAACAAGGGACTCGTAGAGTTTCTGCTCGACCGCGCGGTTGTATGCCTCTCTTCCCCTTCCCGGGAAGGCGCGGTCCAGACCACTCAGGACCACCACTTTGAGCGCAGGGTCCTGTTGCGCAGTCTCCAGTGTCTGCCGCAGCCGGAGAGCCGCATCCTCTGGCGCAAAGGCGGCCACATCGACCGAGAGGATGCCGTCGGCGTTGGCGCCTGACGGCTTCGCGATCGAGAGCGTGATCGGGGTGTGCGTCGAAACTCCGGCCGGCGACGCCGCCATGGCCGGCGCGGTCAGGGAAATGCCCACCGGCTTTTTTCGTTCGGCAGGTGCAGCGATGGTCAGTGCCGGGACCGGCTCGAGCACCGGGGCGGACACCTGACGCCAGCTCACGCCGCGCAACTGTGCACCGACATTTCCGCGCTCGTCGCACAGATCGACATCCGTTCGGACAATGGCATCCGCCGCACTGCTTCCCGCCGCGTACCGCACCCAGGCCACCATCTCTCGCGTGCACGGTGCGAAGATGCGCAGCGACTCCAGAGCAAAGGGCGATCGCGTCCGGCCGAACCCGTTGAGGTTCGCACATGCCTGCTGTGCCTCGTCGATCAGGCTCGGGTGCAGAACATAGTCTTGCGACGTCTGCTCCTGTGTGGCCGGGAGCCGCAGGCGCGTCACGGATTGTCTGTTGCGCTCGAGCTGCTCGAGATCGAGCCTCTCCGGCGCCGATTGGCGGCTCCAGACCGCGCGCCCCTCACAGTGGACGATCTCCTGTTCGCCCTCCTCGCTGTAGATCTCGTACTCGATCTCGCCGCCGTCATTCGCGAACAACGCGATGTGGACCTGCTTATCCGCGGCAACGACGAATGGATGCTCCCATGACGTGGTCTGCAGTTCCAGCGCCGCCGTTTCCGGCCGCTCGGGCAAGGCTCGCTCGATGGCCGCGCGGGCCATTTCGAGGAGGGGAGCGCCGGCGAGAACCTTCTGCACCGTGCCGCCATCCGTCTGTGCTTTCAGGAAAAACTCGTCGCCGCGGAACGAGGAGCTGAACCGCTGCTCGTTCAGATCGGAGGTGTTGCTGTGGAGCAAAGGATGCAGGGCTGCGGCTCCAACGCGCTGGCCGAGCGAAGGCGCGCCTGCCACCGTGTCGATCCAGCAACGCGTTCTGGCAAACGGGTAGGTGGGAAGGCTGATGCGCTGCGGCTTCGTCTCGCAGTGAAGCTTGCTCCAATCGAGGCCGAGGCCCTTGACCCACAACTCCACCAGCCTCTCGACGCGGCCCTGCTCGATCCACTTGTCGATCGCGCCCTGGAACGCCTCGTCCGACGTGAGTGAAGTGAGGAGATCCTCGCCCTTCGGCGCACGCGCCGAGTACAGGCCGGGACGCGCATCGCCGCCGAGGAAGGCCTGAAGATTGTCGGCGAGCTCACTGAGCGAGCTCACGGCGAAGCCCAGACGCTCGTCCATCGCCTCGCGCCCGACCTGCAGTGTGTAGGCGATGTCGGCGAGATCGGCGTCCGTGAACCGGCCCGTCCGCAATGCGGAGAGGAACTGCTCGCTCTGTTCGCGCAACCGCTCCCGGTTCCGCGCCGAGAACACCACTGCATGGCGCGACGCCGGCGCCCGACGCACTCGCGCGGGCGGGACGTACTCCTGCAGGACGACGGCAGCATTGGCACCGCCGAAGGCGAACGAGCTCACCCCGGCACACCGTGGCAACTCGGTCCCGCGCTCGTCACGCGCCGCGATCCACTCTCTCGTCTTCTGGACGATGTAGAACGGGCTCCCCTCGAGCCGTATGTACGGATTGATCGTGTCGCAATGCAGCGTCGGCACGAGCGTCCTGTGCTTCATCTGCAGCAGAACTTTGATGACGCCCGACACGCCGGCCGCGAACTCCGAATGCCCGATGTTCGATTTCACGGATCCCAGACCGCACTGCCCTGGCACGATGTCGACACCGCGGGTCCGGTGCAGATACGAAAATGCGTTCTTGAGTCCTTCGATCTCGATCGGATCGCCGAGCACAGTGCCGGTCCCGTGGGCCTCGACGTACGTCACAGCCCGGGGATCCACACCTGCTTCCGTATAGCCCCGCTTGAGCAGCTCCGCTTGCGCCAGCGGGTTCGGAGACGTCAGTGTGTTCGCACGGCCGCCGTGGTTCTCCGCGCTTCCGACGATCAGACCATAAATGTGATCGCCGGCCTCTTCCGCCGCGCTCAGCCGCTTCAGAAACAGCGCGGCCACGCCTTCGCTCCGCACGTATCCGTCCGCACGATCCGAGAAGGTCTTGCAGCGGCCGTCCGGGCTCAGGAAGCCCCCCTTACTGAAGCTGATGTGGAGGTCGGGAGTGAGAATCGTGTTCACCCCGCCCACGATGGCCGTGTCGCACTCACCGCTCTTCATTGCGCTCACGGCGCGATGAATGGCGACGAGAGAGCTCGAGCACGCCGTGTCGACCGGGTTGCTCGGCCCGTGCAGATTGAGGTAGTAGCTGACGCGGTTCGGGCCCACCGATCCCACCGTGCCGGTGGAGAGATACGCGTCGATCCCGGCCTGTGACCGCGCAATGATTCGCACATAGTCGAAGATGCCGACCCCGAAGAAGATCGCCGTGTTGCTGCCCGACAATTGCGAAGGCGCGTACCCCGCATCCTCGATGGCCTTCCACGCGTACATCAGGAGAAGCCGCTGCTGCGGATCCATCAGCGCCGCTTCGCGCGGGGAAATACTGAAGAACGCCGGATCGAACTCGTCCACGCCGTCGATGAATCCGCCCCATTTGACGTGCGTTTTGTTTTCCTGACCGGTGTCGCCGTAGACCTCCCGCCAATCCCACCGGTCCGGCGGGATCTCGGTGATGCAATCGCGACCGCTCAGCAGGTTCTCCCACAGCTCGTCGACGTCCTTCGCCATAGGGAAGCGGCCGCTCATGCCGACGATCGCGATCGGCTCCGCCGTCCCGCTCCTCACCGGCGCCTTGGCGGCCACAGAGGAGAACCGCGAGCGGCGCGGCTTCTCCACGATCTTCTTTTCCGGCTTCTTTTCCGGCACCCTCGGGGCCGCTGCTCCGCTCGGCGCAACGAAGTGCTTCGCCAGCTTCTCCCGGTAGGTCTCCGCCAGATGACCTGCGAACGCCCCCAGTGTGCGGTGCTCGAAGAACACCGTCGGCTCCACCTCCAGGCCCCACGTCTCATTGACCTCGTCGGCGAGCTCGAAGTAGGCGATGGAGTCCAATCCGAGACCACTGAAATCGGAGTCGTGTTTGACATCTTCGCGTGCGACCCTCGCCAGCTTAGAAACTAGCGGCACCAGCGCCGCTTGCAGTTGCGGACGTATCGAATCGTCGACGGCGATCACCGGCTCCGGCTCCGCGATCTGCGTCAGAGTTTCTTCGCGGTCACCGTCCATCGATCGCGTGCTCAACCCGCTGAATCGCACGCGGACGTTCCCGTCTTCATCACAGAGATCGATGTCGAAACTGTCGACCCTTCCACGGCCCACGCGCCGTGCGACCGCCCACATGCGCGGCGTACAGGAGCCATAGATCTCCGCGCTGCGCAGCTCGAACGGCACGGATGGAGCCGCTGCGGCGTCCGCGCTCGCCGATGCCACAACGAAGCCCATGAACGACTGCAGAGCCGAATCCACCATACCGGGATGCAGGACGAAGCCGTCGATCGACGCCGGCGGCAGTGCCAGCTTCGCCACCACTTCGTTCGTTTCGACGTGCAATCCTTCCACGGCGCGGTGTTGATCGCGGTAATCGAAGCCCAGACGGGCGAAGGTCGCGTAACAGACGTCCGCCGTGAAACTGTGTTGCTGGTACCGCTTCGTCAGCGCCTCGACATCGAGCCGCGGAGCTTCCATGGCGCCACCCACAATGGCGACGCCACGTGCATGGACGGTCTCGTCCTGAGGTCCGGGTGAGCCGCTGTAGATCTCGAACCCAACTTCCGTGTCGCTTTTCGGATTCAGCGCAATGTGCACTTGCTGCGGTTCCTGTCCGACCACGACCGGCCGCGCCCACACCACGTTTCTGATTGTGATGGTCTGCACATCCGCCTGCGCCAGAGCACGCGCGACGGCTTCCCGCGCCATCTCCAGATAGGCCACTGCGGGCAGCACGCGACGTCCGCCGACGCGATGCCCGTCGAGGAAGAATTCCTCGCCCGTAAATGTCGCGCTGAATCGCTGCTCGGACAGGTCCGACGTGTTCTGATGAAGCAATGGATGCAGGCGGGCTTCGCCTCCTCGAACCGGGCGCGGCTCCGTCACGACCCAATGACGCTCTCGGGCAAAAGCGTACGCCGGCAGGTGAATGCGCCGGCGCCGGCCGCCCACGGAGAACCGCGTCCAATCAATGTCCGCCCCCGCGACCCATTGCGACGCGAGATCGCCCAGATCGCGCCCCGGGCCGCTCTCTCCGCTTCGCTTGCCGTCGTTCGTCACGCGGCCGCGGTAGCAACGGCGGATCGACGGACTGCCGGCGATGTAAGCGTCCAGCGCCGTAATGAGCTCTTCTGTGTCCTCGACGACGAACGCAACACGTTCTTCCATCGCCTCGCGCCCGATCTGGAGCGTGTACGCCACATCTGCGAGCGACACCGGATCGGGGCTGTCGAGGTCCGATTCGAGAAACCGGAGGAGCCTTCTGGCCTGCTCCCGCAGGCGATCCTCATTCTTCGCCGACAGCGGGATCAGGTACTCGCCATTTCCTGCGTCGCCACTCGTAGGCGAAACCGGGAACTCCTCGACGACTGCATGTGCGTTCGAGCCGCCGGATCCGAACGAGCTCACGCCTGCGCGCCGCGGCAGTTCGCGTCGATTCTCGTCCCGGCAAGCCTCCCAGACCTGGGCGCGGTGTGCAATGTAGAAGGGGCTGTCCGCCAGGTCGATCTCGGGATTGAGCCGCTCGAAATGGAGCGTCGGAGGAATGGAGCGGTGCTGCATCGCCATCAGGACCTTGATCAGTCCTGCCATGCCCGCTGCCCCCTCCAGATGCCCGATATTGGTCTTGACGGATCCGAGCCCGCAATGAGACTTCGCCGGCCACGCCTCACCGCGCGCGCGATACAGGCGGCGGAATGCCTCGATCAGACCGGCGACCTCGATGGGATCGCCGAGCGGCGTGCCGGTGCCATGCGTCTCGACATAGCCGGCGGAGTCGAGCGCGACGGCGGCCTCCCGCCATGCGGCTTCGATCACGGCTGCTTGTGCGTCCGGTTTCGGCGCGGTGAGCGAGGCGGCCTGCCCGCCGTGGTTCACGGCCGTCCCTTTGACTAGGCCGTAGATCGAATCGCCGTCGGCGAGCGCCGTCGCGAGCGGCTTGAGCAGCAGCATCGCGCCGCCTTCTCCGCGCACATAGCCGTCCGCACTCGCGTCGAAGGTCCGGCACACACCGCTCGGCGACAGCATCCCGGCCCTGTAATAGGAGATGCTGATCGTCGGAGTGGATAGCAGGTTCACCGCGCCGGCCAGCGCCTGCTCACAATCGCCGCGCCGGATCGCCGTCACCGCGTCATGCAGGGCGACCAGTGCGCTCGAGCATGCCGTGTCGACGGCCACGCTCGGGCCTTTGAAGTCACAGAAGTAGGAGATCCGGTTCGCCAGCAGCGAGTTCGCGCTCCCCGTGCCCACATAGGCCTCCGCCGAATCGGAAGCCGAGGCCAGGAGCTCTCGATAATCGCTGTGACAGACGCCGACGAAGACGCCGATCTTGCGTCCCGAGAGCTCGGATGCGCGATGTCCTCCGTCCTCGATCGCCTCCCAACTGAGCTCCAGGAGGAGCCGTTGTTGTGGATCCATCAATTGCGCTTCCTTCGGCGAGACGCCGAAGAACAGCGCATCGAATTCATCGATGCGATCGAGGAATCCGCCGCGATCGATTCCCTTGTGCTTTCCCTGGGGATCGATGAAATCCGGCCACCGCCACCGGCCGGCCGGCATCGGGACGATTCCGTTCTTTCCGCTCTCGAGCAGCTTCCAGAAGCTCTCCGCCGAGTCGACACCGCCGGCGAACCGGCAGGCCACGCCGACGATCGCGATCGCATCGTGCTCCTCTTCTGTGCGCGTGACGACCGCCGTCGTCTCCAACGGCGCCGATTCGTCTCCGACGATCTCCGACAACGCGGCTGCCAGCTTCGCGGGCGTCTCGTGCTCGAACAGGAACACGGGCGAGAGTTTCACGCCGACCTGCCCCTCGAGAAGCGTCTTCAATTCGACGAGCTCGAGCGAATCGAGTCCCATGTCCATGAGGGGCCGCTGCGCCGAATAGGCGGACGCGCGCTGTTCTCCGAGAAGCAGGAGCACCTGCTGCTGAACGACCGCGCCCATCCCGTCCGCGTTTCGTCGCTCTGTTGTGCGCTCCTTCTCCGCCACGACCGGGTCGGCGCCCAACGCCTCACAGAGCATCACGCTCTGACTGCACGCGCCGTCGAGGCTCTGCGTCGGCAATGCATGCGCCCCGGCGAGCGCGAAGCCCGTCCTCTCGAGGGCTTCCTTCCACTGTGATGGTCCGAGGAGGCAGGTGTCGGGCAACCGCTTCTCCGGATCCTGGAACAGCCAATAGCCGTGCAGCAGCGCACCGCTGAAGAGGAGACAGTCCCTGAAGGCCGTGAACTCGTCCAGGACGAGGAGGCCGCCTGACCGCAGCAGTGTGCGAACCTGCCGCAGGGTGACATCGATGTCGCTTGTGTCGTGCAGGACGTTCGCCGCAATGACGATGTCGAACGAGTGCGGCTCGAATCCCTGCCCCGACAGCTCCTTCTCGATGTTGAGCAGCCGGTAGTCGACCCACGACTCATTCGCGAAGCGTCGCTTTGCGTTGCGAAGAAACGTATTCGAGATGTCGCTGAAGCAGAATTCCACCGCGCCCGAATACGGCTTCAGCGCATTGACGATTGCGGTCGTCGTCCCTCCCGTCCCAGCACCGATCTCGAGGATGCGGACCTTGGTCGCGGCCGTCTTCAGACGCCCTGCGGCGCTGCGAACGGCGTCTGCCGCGACTCGATTGAAGAACTCCGAAACGGCACCGCCGCGGAAGAGGGCCCCGAAGACATCCATGTTCGCGTCCGGAAAGACGACGCTGGTAACGTCGATACGGCCCGTGAGGATCTCGTCATAACGGGCCAGACACGCCCTGGCCAGGTTCATCAAACCGCTACTGGAGGGAAAGCACCGCCCGAACTGCTCGATGAACGCGGGCACATCCTCTTCGATGGACTCGAGGGCATGGTCACGGACGAGGCTCGTGGTCTCGATGCCACGTCCGCGCGCGGTGAGGAGACCTTCGTCCTGCAGCCGCCGCATGAGCACGCCGAAATACCGGTGGTACTTCGGCGCCACGCCGAGGCGGCGCTCGAGCTCGTCGATCTCGTACGACTCGCCCGCATCGCGCATGACGCCCATCTGCTGCAGATGGGCCAGAAGCCACCGGAACGCAAATGTGGCCATCTCGCGCTCGGCGGCACGAGGATCGTCCTCGGCCGCAAAGGGATAACCGGCCACGAGCGCCCGCACGTCGTTCGCAACGGCACGCGCGACGGACGTTTCACTCTCCGCCAGCGCAGAGCGACCGTCATCCATACCGGCGACGCTGCCGGCGACGGCAGGCAGGAAATACTGCTCCAGGAACTGCAGAAGATCGTTCTCCTGTTGAAACCCGCTGCCGATGACGCTCTTCGTCCGGTCGACGTGCGTTTCGTCACCCGCTGCATCGCTCGCGAAGACGCGCGCGGCGTCGCCGAACAGAAGGTCCGCCGCGCGCTCGAGCATCGGCCTGTAGGACGCCACCATCGCCGTGATGAAAATCCTGTCGATAACGAAACGGCCGGCCCGATTCAGGTGCAGCACATCGCCGGAGCGAGCCGCCCAACCGTTGGCCAGGAACAGGCGCTCGATCGCACCGCGAGCGGCGGGTTCGACGTTCAGGACCAGCGTGCTCTCGTCAGCGACACTCAACCGCGTCTCCGCGTGTGCCGACAAAAGCAGTGGCACGACGATGAGGCCGTCGAGAAAATCCGGAAGATGCGCATCCTCGCTGTTCCAGCGTCGCGTCGACAGCTCGAGCCACGGCTCCAAGGAGTCATCTGCCCCGCCCACGACGTACCGATCGAAGGGAAAACGGTACAGATCCATGATCCGGTCGGGGATGACGCTCGCATGCGTCAGCGCGGGCATGGCCTCGTACTTCCCGTCCGTAGTCGGGCGAATCCAGTCGAGGTACACCAGCATCCTGAGCGCTACGTCCAGATAGGCACGGTTCGGCGACAGCTCGTAAGCGAGTTGCTCCACCGACACGGGTGTGCTCTCTGCCAGGCGCGCCAGAACGCCGCGCTCGCGTAGCGCGTGAAGGACCGGGATCGAGACCAGGCCGTGACAGTAACGATTCAACAATTCGAGCATGCAGGCACCGCCGAGCGAGTTTCACAAACGCGACGGCCGTCGAGCCGGCGACTTGCGTTCTCCTGTTGCTGGCTGCTGTGTGCTTGCGGTGCGCGTTGAAACTTCATGCAGAGCAAGCAACACAGCCACACAGCAACAGGAGGAGTAGGAGGGAGTGGGCAGGATTCCGACGAATTTGGATACGGAGGAAGGGCGCGTTGACGCTACTATTCCTTGAGGAAGGCGAACTTCGCCTGTTGGTACTTCGGCTTATTCACCACTTTTTGAATGTACGGCATCAGCTTGAACAACATCTGTTTGCGCTGCTCATTGAACATGACCTCGGGGACGAATCCATTGAGATCCATGTTCAGCCGGTAGTCGATCTCGATCTCGCCGTTGCCCACCGGTTTGACAAACCACATGTTGTTCATGCGGGTGACGCGAACGCAGCAGTCATTGGGAGGAAGCTTCTCGGGTGTCGCCGCGTATTCGATGGTGAGCTCTTTGGTGAGCGGGTTCTGATAGAACTGCGCTCGGACGACGAATTCTCTCGGACGAAACGGCCAGGGGGAATCGTAGCGAAACGTGCTGTACACCAACTGATCGTCGACTCGCTCCAGGAGCCGTGATTCAGTACAGCCAACACGGTCGCAAACGTCCGGGTCCTGCGCCATTTTGACCATGCCCGCCAGCGTCGAGCGGATGCGCGTAACGCCCCTGACCTGTTCCAGACTGTCGCCGGGCGCCTTCAGCGCATAGACTTTCACTCCGCGCCTTTCCCCGATCAGTCTCCATTGATTCGACCCGGAGAACTTCCAGATCGTTTGGGCAGCGAACAGTAGCACGAGGAGAGATGCGCTCACGATGAACAGGCCTCTGGCAAGCTTTTGGCGCCTCGTTTTCGGTTTCGCTGTTTGATCCTGCTGTGTCATGTTGTCCCTCTCTTTAGAATGTCTGCAACGATGATCGAACACTTCGCCTTACAGTCGCCTGAACCGGCGTGTAAGACACCTCACTACGGTTGCTGGTTGCTGTGTCGCTGG
Source organism: Thermoanaerobaculia bacterium (assembly GCA_017883235.1). GTDB lineage: Bacteria > Acidobacteriota > Thermoanaerobaculia > Gp7-AA8 > Gp7-AA8 > JADGNZ01. Next base: position 32,948 of record JADGNY010000055.1, read on the forward strand.
TCGCTCGCGGTGCGCGGCTTTCAGGCGCGGCCTTCGCAAGCAACCAGGTCTTCAGATGGAGCGCGACAGGTGATTGGCTAGATACTTTCCGAGGCAGATCAGCGTCAGGGTCGGGGTGACCACATCCGGCGGCACCACCGAGCCGTCGCATACGTACAAGCCGCGGTACTCCGTCTGCAGGTTCTCATCGACATGTTCTTGGATTCTGAGCGTGCCGGTGATGCTCGACGCATTGACGAACGTTCTGAACAGATTCTTTCCCCCGGCGTGCTCAATGAGGCGGCGGGCGACCTCTTCGCCTTTGGCGAGCTTCGCTCCATCTTCAGCCGCGAGCTCCTTGTAGTAACGGCCGTCCTCCCGCAGCTCCCCACCGGGACCATCCATGATCATGACGCCTACGGCGATGGCGTTCCCGTACCGAAACACCCGAAGCCATTTACGCTCGCGCAGCATGAGCAACCGGTGCACCGTGCGATCGAAGTTCGCATCGCCGATGTGAATGTCGTTATCGACGATGAATCCCCAGCTGCCACCGAAGCCTTCGGTCCCTTTCAGTCCCGAGATGGTGCCGAACACCGCGAAGCTCGGATGACAGAAGAAGCCACGATTCGCGACGTTCCTGATTCCGCTCGCGCGAAGGAGGAGCGGCGTCGATGCGCAGCCGGCGGCCACGACGATCTTCGATCCGAAGACCTGGCGAGTCTCGGCCTGCCTTCTCGTTTTCCCCAGTTCGTACTCCACACCGATGGCCCGGCCCTGATCGACGAGGACCCGCCGGGCTCTGGCTCCATTGATCAGGGTGGCGCCGTTCCGGACGGCGTCCTCGACGTAGCTTCTGGCCGTCCATTTGGCCCGGTAGGAATAACCGGAAGTGCACGTGGACTGATCGACCAGCATCCGGCGTATGACCAGCTCATGACCCATCGCCATGGCGCTGTCCCGCAGTTTCAGAGATGGCGGCCGCAATAGCGCGTCCGGCAGTGTCGCCAGCGGCAACTCGCTTTCCGCCTCTTCCAGCGCCATGGACAAATCGATTCCCAGAGACCGGAACGTCTCCAGGGGCGGACGAACCGCCGACCCCAGATAGACGGCCGTCGTGCCACCTGTCGTCAGGGCCCTCCCCATGAAGATCTTGCCGCCCACGGAGACGCCATTCAGAATCGAGACGGTGGCGAACAGACCGTCGCGCAGCGGTGCATTGCCGCCACGTTCGAGAATCAGCACTCTGCTCCCCCGTCTGCTCAATTCCCTCGCGACTGTCGCGCCGCCGGGCCCTGAACCGATGACAATGGCATCGAATTCGGCGTTGCCAGGCTGTTTATCCAAACGAGCCTCCAGGTGCGACCATGCGTCCCTTGAATGCATGAATGTCGTGAGCGACGGGCTCAGATCTTGACACTTTTCCATCGGCCCTGGGCCCAGATCGCGGTGATCAACACTGTCGCAATCGCACCGTAGACCATTTGAACGAGCCAGATTTGCAGGAGACCGTATCTCAGCCAAGGGCCGACGATCCAAACCGCCGGCAAAAAGATGATCCATTGTGTACCGAATGAAACCAGGATGACGCGATTGCCATCGCCGACGCTGAACAACGTATACGCGAAGATATAGATCAGGCTGCCCAGGCCAGTCGTAGCCGCCACCATTCGCAGCGGTATGACGGCCATCGCTATCGTGTGGGGATGCATGAGAAAAACAGAAAGAACGCGCTCCGGAAAGAGAAAAAGCGGAAGGCCGAGTAAGGTGATCCCGATGACCCCCAGCTTTCCTGCGTCCCAACCCCACTCCGCGGCGCCTGCAGGATCGCCGGCCCCTACATTTTTCGAGACCAAGGTCGCGGAGGCTGTTCCCAGCCCCATCGCCATGAGCACGAGTACCATCGAGATTCTGACCAGCACATTCGCGGCCGCCAGCTCCGCCGTTCCGATCTTTCCAATCATCCAGAAAAACACGAGATAGCCGAGCGCAAAAAGAAACTCCTGCATGGTAGCGGGGATTCCCAGTTTGAGGATGCGCACCATAAGAGCCCGCCCTGGCTTTGCGGTCAAGAACCCTTCCTTTCGGTCACGCCAGTAGATGAGCACGAAATTGATGATCACGCCCACCCAGAGGGCCGTGGCCGTGCTGACGGCGGCTCCCGTAGCTCCTAAGGCGGGCAGGCCGAACCTTCCGGAAATCAGAGTGTAGTCCCCTGCGAAGTTCAGGCATTGCACGAAGAGGACGATCACCAGGTTCACGTTCGGCTTTTCGATGGCGTACCAATAGCCTTTGAAAGCGCAGACCATTCCTACCGCGGTGACGCCCGTGTATAGAGTTCTGAGAAATGGAACGGCTACTTTGACGACCGCAGGATCAGAGGAGAGCAAAGAGACGAGGAAAGGAGTGAAGAAGTAGCAAAGGATCGTTAGAGGTACGCCCACGACCAGCGCGGTCAAGAGACCTGCATTGAGCGGCAGGCATCTCGGTTCCTTGGAGCCCTGGCCTCTCCTGCGGGCGACGATCCCTTGGACCGCAGGCGCAATCCCCCCCACGAAAGCTAAAACTAGGATATTGCTGAATACCGCTAATCCCACCGCTGCGCTGGTGTGGTTCCCCAATCTTTTCACGAAGGCCAGATCGACCAGCGACATGGCCAAAGTCAAACTCACGGAGATGAATACGGGAAACGCCAACGCGGAGATGGTCTTGGTTCGATCCCAAGTGATCATGTTAAATTCCCCTTCCAAGAATGTGAATCGGTGTGTTACCGCCCTACTGCCTCACAGAGTCAACAATCCGCCAACTCGCGAATATGCACCTTCGCCAGGATGGAAAAATGAGTGGCCTCGACGTCGTAGGTACGAATCGGAGTCTGAAGCAACCGATCCCAGCCGTAATCGCGAGGCATGTCCGGTCCGTTGTGACGCGCTTGCGTCGCGCGGTACAGCGACACATCGATCTTCCGTGACAGCATCGACGGTGTGTAGGCACGATAGCTATCCACATTGGCTCGATAGACCCTGTAAAACGCGGCGAATTGATCGGCATTGATCTCCATGCCGCGCTCGTTCAGCAGTCGAGCGATGGTTTGGACGTTCTCTTCGGTCGTCGATTGTCGTAACCGTTCGACATCGATCTCCACGTCTGCGTCATACAGATTGGCCACCGCCGTACACGCCTCGACGAGCGCGTCGGCCTCGTCATGAGCGGCTCTTCGCTGCATGACCGACGGAGCGATCGAGTCCAGCAAGGTCAGCGAGGAAATCTCCTCTCCCTGCTCCACCAGCATCCTGGCCATTTCATAGGCGACTACGCCGCCGTAGGAGTGCCCGATCAGGCTGTAGGGACCTGCAGGCTGTACCGTTTTCAGGGCCTCAATATTCGTTCGCGCCGTTTGCTCGACGCTGCTGTGAGGCGCCGTTTTACCGTCGAGGCCAACGGCCTGGAAGGCGAAGAGGGGCTGATCGCCCAGCGCCCTGCCGAGGGGTCGCAGCGACAGTACGTTCCCACCAGCTCCCGGCACGGCGAAGACTGGCGGCGCATTGCCATCCTTCCGAATGGGAATCAGGATCTCGAACGACGGCGCCTCTTGACTCGAGATCGCCTTCGCCAACGCGGCAATGTTCGGAGCAGTAAAGAGGATCGCCAGAGGCAGCATCTGGTTGAAGTGCCTCTTGGTTTTCGCCATCAATTGCACTGCCGACAGCGAATGCCCACCGAGCTCGAAGAAATTGTCATTGACTCCGATAGTCTCCGGCGCCCGATTCAACACCTCCGCCCAGATGCCGACGAGTTGCTGCTCCCTCTCTGTGCGCGGCGCCACATACTCCTGACCGGCACCGATGGTCACGTCCATCCGCGCCAGCGCCCGGCGATCCACCTTGCCATTCGGGTTCAGCGGAATCGCCGCCAGGCTGACGAACGCCGCCGGCACCATGTACTTCGGCAGCGTCTGCTGGAGATGCCCGCGCAGCTCCTCATTCGGCAGATGAACGATTTGATCTGCCGTGGTCTCTTTGGCGCGATAGAAGGCGATGAGCTGTTTGTTGGCTCCTTCACCCTGCGCGACCACGGCGCTGTCCTGTATACTGGGGTGCTGATTGAGCCGGGCTTCGATCTCGCCGAGTTCAATGCGGAAACCACGGATTTTGACCTGCGTGTCGATTCTGCCCAGATACTCGATATTGCCGTCCGTCAGCCATCGTCCCCGATCTCCGGTCCGGTACATCCGGGCCTTGGGATCGGAGCTGTAGGGATCCGAAAGAAACTTCTCCGCCGTCAAATCGGGCCGGTTCAGATATCCGCGCGCCACTCCTGCGCCGCTCACGTACAACTCGCCTGCCACACCTAACGGCACCGGCTGCCGCCGGGAATCGAGAACGTAAATCCGGGTATTCGCAATCGGCCGCCCGATGGGAATGGAGCGCTTTTCGCCGACTGGCGCGTCGATCTCGAACGTGCAGCAGCCCACAGTGGTCTCCGTGGGCCCGAAGTGATTCACCAATCTGACTTGAGGAAAGCGGCGCTGCCAGAACAGAATATCCGACGGGATCAACGCTTCCCCGCCGATCATCAGGGCCGCCGTGGGCGCCCTGTTCCCATCCGCGGCAATCATTTGATTGAAGAGCTTCAGATGCGAAGGTGTGACTTTGATCAACGTGTAAACAAAGCTGCCCGAGGAGCACGCCTGCGCCAGACACTCCATCTCTGATCCCTGCGGCAGCAACCTCAGTGTCTGCCCCGCCACCAAAGGACCAAACAACGTCGTCACCAGTCCATCGAACCCAATCGAATGAACCGCCGGCGAGCCATCCTCCGCCTTCCGGAAATATGCAGCGTCAGACCAGCGCAGATAATTGGAGAGATTCCTGTGCTCGATCATGACCCCCTTGGGCTTACCAGTGGACCCGGAGGTATAGATCACGTAAGCCAGATGATCAGGCCTCACATCGACGGAATCGAGGTTTGCACTCCCTTGCTGCTCGGCAACCCTCCATTCACTGTCTACGGCAATGACCTGAGCCGAGGTCTTCGGCAGAATCCCCTTCAACCCCTCCTGCGTGAGCACGATCGTCGGCGACGCATCCTCCAGCATGTACTGCAATCGCTCCGTCGGATAGCTCGGATCCAGCGGCACATAGGCGCCGCCTGCCTGCAGTATCCCCAGCAGCCCCACCATCATATCCAGCGATCTCTCCATACAAAGACCAACCAGACTGCCAGGTGTGACTCCCTGCGCTCGTAAATAGGAGGCCAGCGCGCGGCTCTGATCATAGAGCTCTCGATAACTTAGTTGTTGCTCGCCAGACACGACCGCCGTCCTGTCAGGATGGATTGCAACTTGCGCGGCGAACATCTGATGAACGCACTCGTCCCTGGGGTAGTAGTCGGTTTGCGTATCGTTGTAACGGTTGAGCAGTTGGTGTTTCTCTGCCTCACCTATGTAGTCCAGAGAGCCGATCGTAGCGGTCGGTGCGATTATGATTGCCTGGCACAGGGCAATGAAGTGCCCGATCATGCGCTCGATGGTCTGCGGCTTATACAGCGCTGTACTGTATCGGATTGCGCCGGCCAGCCCCGCCGACGTTTCCGCAAACTCGAGTGTGAGATCGAACTTGCTGATGCCGCTTTCCAAAGGATAGGGCTGAATACTCTGGTTCAGCGCTCCTCCCATATCGGCATTCTGCAAGGTCACCATGACCTGAAATAGAGCGCTGACCGCCAGGTTGCGCTGAGGATGCACCATGTCCACTACCTTCTCGAACGGTGCATCCTGATGCTCGTAGGCCTCCAGACAGGTGGCCCTGACCCTCGCGAAGAACGCGACAAAGGTATCGCCAGGCTCGATCTGGCTTCGTAGGGCCAGAGTGTTGATGAACATCCCGATCAGCCCTTCCGTTTCCCAATACTGCCGGTTGGCGATCGGGCTGCCGACACAGAGGTCGTTCTGGCCCGTGTAGCGATAGAGCAAAGCTTTGAAGGCGGCCAAAAGCACCATGTACAGCGTGCCGCCCTGTTGTTCGGCCAGGCGCTTGAGCTGTCCCGTCAGTTGCCCGTCCAGGGCGAACGCATGGCTCGCGCCGGCGTAGGAGGGCACGCTCGGCCTCGGATAGTCGGTCGCCAGATCGAGACTCTCCGAAGCACCGGCCAGTTTGTTCTGCCAGTAGGCGAGTTGCCGCTCGAGAATCCCTCCCTCTTCCAGCCATTTCCGTTGCCAGACGCTGTAATCGACATACTGAATCGGCAGCGGAGGCAACTCCGGACGACGGCCCTGACGGAAGGCCTCCAGGATCACGCCCAGTTCCTTGATCAATACAACGAGGGACCACCCGTCACTGATGATGTGATGCATATTGAGCATCAAGATGTGCTCATGCTCGGCGAGCTTGATGGCCTTCCCGCGCAGCATCGGTCCGTTGGCTAAATCAAACGGCGTCGCCGCGTCCGCTCGACAGAGTCGTCTCGCTTCGTCGTCGCGGGCCTCTCTGCTTTCGTAGTCGCTCAGATCGATGCGCTCAAGCTTGAAATCAACTCGATCCAGGATACGCTGGTGAGCCCGACCATCCTGGCTCGGGAACAGCGTGCGCAGATTCTCATGCCGGGCAATGATCAGGTTGAACGCCTCTTCGAGCTGGCCCAGATCCAGCGCGCCACTGATGGTCACCGCTCCCGGAATGTTGTACCCGGCGCTGTTGGGCTCGAGCTCGCTCAAGAACCACAGCCTTTCCTGCGCAAAGCTCAGCGGCAGCCGCTCGAATTGCGATCGGTCGACCGGTAGGATGGGAGGAATGTCGTTCTTCTCTCCCTTTGCCACCAATTGAGCCAATTGAGCGACACTGCCACCCTCAAACAGCGATTTCAGAGGGAGGTCGACGTCGAGCCGGCTGCGGATCTTCGAAATCAGTTGCGTTGCGAGCAGCGAATGCCCGCCCAGCTCGAAGAAATTGTCATTGACCCCAATGCTCTCCGGCGCCCGGTTCAACACCTCCGCCCAGATGGCAACGAGTTGTTGTTCCGTCTCTGTGCGCGGCGCCACATACTCCTGACCGGCACCGATGGTCACGTCCATCCGCTCCAGCGCGCGGCGATCCACCTTGCCATTCGGGTTCAGCGGAATCGTGGCCAGGCTGACGAACGCCGCCGGCACCATGTACTCCGGCAGCGTCTGCTGCAGATGCCCGCGCAGCTCCTCATTCGGCAGCTCGACGATGTGCTCTGCCGTGGTCTCTTTGGCGCGATAGAAGGCGATGAGTTGCTTGTTGGCCTCCTGGCCCTGCGCGATGACCACCCCGTCCTGGATCTCCGGGTGCTGA
>JADGNY010000156.1 GCA_017883235.1 Thermoanaerobaculia bacterium
CCGCATCAAATTGGATCGATGCCGCATCAAATTGGATCGATGCCGCATCAAATTGGATCGATACCGCATCAAATTGGATCGATGCCGCATCAAATTGGATCGATACCGCTCCAAATTGGAGCGATACCGCATCGAATTGGACCGATGCCGCTCAACGGCTAATCCCAATGGGGCATCGCCTGAACTGAAGAGGTTTGCGGTCGGAGCGCTGGCGTCTCGCCGGCTGGTCCGGCGGGCGTCCCGCCGCCGGGTTACCAGAGAATGTCGGGAGTCTTGCCGGCTCGGGGGCGAGGCGCTTGGCGAGACGCCCACGGTCGGGCCACGCGGCGAGACGTCAGCGCTCCGGAAACCATCCCGCCCGCCCGGCAAGACTCGAAACATTTGCGGTAACCCGGCGGCGGGACGCGCGCCGGGCCAGCCGGCGAGACGCCAGCGCTCCGGCTCCGCACTTCGTGCGGAAGGTGGCATCTCACTGTTTTCGGAATGCAGCTCACTGCCTCTGAAAGGCAGTTACCTGCCTCCGAAAGGCAGGTAACTGCTGATTCCATGCATCAACCTCTTGGCCGGATGGCGATGGCGGCCGCGATGGCGAGAGTGAGCGCCAGAAGCACCAATGTGTATCCGCTCATCGCCGGGACGTCTTCGATCAGGACTACGGGGGCGGTCGACGAGTTGTTGGCGGGCACCGAATCCGTTTCGTTGCCCGAGACGGTGGCGGTATTGGTCATCGTTCCGGCCACGTGGCCGGTTCCGTGGATGGTGATGGTGGCGGTGGCGCCGTTCGGGATCGTGCCGAGGTTGCAGGTGACGGTCGTCGTCCCGCTGCAGGAGCCCTGCGTTGGGGTGGCGGCCGCCAGCGTGAAGTTGGCCGGGAGGGGATCGGTGACCGTGACGCCGGTGGCGGTGCTGGGGCCGTGGTTGGTGACGACGAGCGTGTAGTCGAACTGCGACTCCTCGAGCAGCGGAGTCGGTGCCGTCTTGGAGATCCCGAGGTCGGCCGATGGTGTGCCGGTCGTGCCGCCGTTGCCGGTGTTGTCGGTGTTGTTTGCCGGGTTCGGATCGGGCTCCGTCGCGGTGACGGTAGCGCTGTTGTCGAATGCACCGGCGGCGTTGATCGTGGTCGTAACGTTGATCGTGACGTTGGCACCCGAGGCAAGGCTGGCGATGGTGCAGGGAAGGGCCGCGCAGCCGCCGCCGCTGACGTTGGTGATGGTCAGGTGCGTCGGGGTGTCGGTGACCTGCACGTTCGTGGCCGTGGACGGTCCGGCGTTGGCCACGACGATGGTGTAGCTGATGGTCTGGCCGATGGTGAAGGGGCCGGTAGTGACCAGCGTCTTCACGACCGAGACGTCGGCGGACGCGGCTGCCGTGCCGCCGTTGCCGTTGCTGTCGGTGTTGTTGGCGAGGTTCGGATCGAACTCGGTCGCCGAGACCGTCGACGTGTTGTCGAATGAGCCGGCCGCGTTGATGGTGGCGGTGACATTGATCGTCGTGTTGGCGCCGGACGCCAGGCTGGCAATGGTGCACGGCAGCGCGGAACAACCGCCGCCGCTGACGTTCGTGATGGTCATGTTCGACGGCGTGTCGGTAACCTGCACGTTCGTCGCCGTGGACGGACCGGCGTTGGCCACGACGATCGTGTAGCTGATGGTCTGTCCGATGGTGAAGGGGCCGGTGGTGGTCAGCGTCTTCACGACCGAGACGTCGGCAGAGGAGGCGGCGGTGCCACCGTTGCCTGTGCTGTCGGTGTTGTTGCTGCTGTTCGGATCGAACTCGGTCGCCGAGACCGTCGACGTGTTGTCGAATGAGCCGGCCGCGTTGATGGTGGCGGTCACGTTGATGGTGACGTTGGCGCCCGAGGCCAGGCTGGCAATGGTGCACGGCAACGCGGAACAACCGCCGCCGCTGACGTTCGTGATGGTCATGTTCGACGGCGTGTCGGTAACCTGCACATTCGTCGCGGTGGACGGACCGGCGTTGGCGACGACAATCGTGTAGCTGATCGTCTGGCCGGCGTTGAAGGGACCGGCGGTGGTCAGCGTCTTCACGACCGAGACGTCCGCCGAGGCGGCGGCGGTGCCGCCGTTGCCGGTGCTGTCGGTGTTGTTGCCGCTGTTCGGATCGGGCTCCGTCGCCGACACGGTCGCTGTGTTGTCGAACGCGCCGGTTGCGGTGATGGTGGCGGTGACGTTGATGGTCGTGTTCGCGCCCGAGGCCAGGCTGGCGATGGTGCAGGGGAGGGCGGAACAGCCGCCACCGCTGACGTTCGTGATGAGCAGGTTCGTTGGAGTATCCGTGACCTGAATGTTCGTGGCCGCCGACGGTCCGGCGTTGGCCACGAAGAGCGTGTAGCTGATCGACTGGCCGATCGTGTACGGACCCGAGGTCACCAATGTCTTGACGACCGAGACGTCGGCGGAAGCGGCGGCGGTGCCTCCGTTGCCGGTGTTGTCGGTGTTGTTGCCGATGTTCGGATCGGGCTCCGTCGCGGAGACGGTGGCGCTGTTGTTGAACGCGCCCGCGGCGCTGATCGTTGCCGTGACCGTGATCGTGACGTTGGCGCCCGAGGCCACGCTGGCGATGGTGCAGGGAAGGGCCGCGCATCCGCCGCCGGTGACATTGGTGATGGTCAGATTCGTCGGTGTGTCGGTGACCTGCACATTCGTGGCGGTCGACGGACCTGCGTTGGCAACGACGAGCGAGAAGGCGATCGACTGGCCTTCAGTGAACGGACCGCTGGTGGTCAGCGTCTTGACGATGGAGACGTCGGCCGAGGCGGCGGCGGTGCCTCCGTTGCCGGTGTTGTCGGTGTTGTTCGACGGATCGGGATCGGGCTCCGTGGCCGACACCGTCGACGTGTTGTCAAACGAGCCGGCGGCGTTGATGGTGGCGGTGACGTTGATGGTCACGTTCGCCCCCGAGGCCAGGCTGGCGATGGTGCAGGGAAGAGCCGCACAGCCGCCGCCGCTGACGCTGGTGATGGAGAGGTTCGACGGCGTGTCGGTGACCTGAACGTTCGTGGCGGTCGACGGGCCGGCGTTGGCGACGACGAGCGTGTAGCTGATCGTTTCGCCGACGGTGAACGGTCCCGCGGTGTCGAGGGTCTTATCGACCGATACGTCGGCCGAGGCGCCGGTGATGCCGCCGTTGCCGGTGTTGTCGGTGTTGTTGCCGGGATTCGGATCGGGCTGCGTTGCCGAGACGGTGGCGCTGTTGTCGAACGCCCCCGCGGCGTTGATCGTGGTGGTGACGGTGATGGTGGCGTTCCCGCCCGCACCGATGCTGGCGATGGTGCAGGGAAGGGCCGCGCAGCCGCCCCCGGTAACGTTGGTGATGGTCAGGTGCGTCGGGGTGTCGGTGACCTGGACATTGGTCGCGGTGGCCGGACCGGCGTTCGCCACAACGATAGTGTAGGTGATCGACTGGCCGACGGTGAAGGGACCGGCGGTCGTCAGCGTCTTGACGACCGAGACGTCGGCTGAGGTGGCCAGGAAGACGGTCACGCTGTCGCTCGGCGAATTGACGCCCTGCACGGTCGCGGTTGCCGTGTTCGTCACGGAGGCGTTGGCGATGTCGGCGCCCGTGACGATGTACGTCGCCGTGCAGGTGATCGACTCGCCGGGATCGAGGAAGTTGTCGAGGTCGCCGACCGTCGAGACGGCGGGGCAGGTCACGGTGGCCTTGTTGTCGGCGACGGTAACCGGTCCCTGTAGCGGCGCGGAGCCGCTGTTCGTCACGAGGTAGTTGTAGTGCAGCGTGTCGCCGGGGTTGAGGTAGGTCGTCTCGACGGAGGTCTTGTCGAGCGAAAGACCGGTCGTGGCGTAGGTGGCGGAGGAGTTGGCAGAGTTGTGCGGCGTTCCGCTGAACGTTCCGGTGGCGTGGGCCGTGTTCGTGTGCGATCCGGGCGTGATCGCCACCGGGCCGGCGACGCAGGTGATGATGTGGTTGTCGTTGGCGGCCACGGCCACGGGAAGGGTGACCGAGGCGAATCCGGCATTGCACGACGAGACGTCGATGGTGTTGTCGGTGATGCTGATCGGGTTCAACGGAACGTCGCCGGTGTTTTCCACGGTGAATCGGTAGAAGACCGGGCCGGAGCTGAGCGGGAGGAAGATCGACCAGGGGCCGCTGGCGCTCGCGCTGATCTGTTTGAGCAGCGAGATGGAAGGAAGGGGCGTCCCTGCGACGAGCGATCCGCTGGCGGTGTTCCCGTTCACGGTGGCGGCGTTGATGATGTATGAGACGTTGCCGCTGGTGTTGTTATAGGTTCCGACCGCGGGGACGGTGACCTGAACGCTGACGGTGCAGATACCTCCGCCCGCGATCGTCCCACCGGAGAACGAGATCGAGCCGGCGCCGGCGACCGGCGAGAAGCTGGGAGCGCCGCATCCGGACGTCGTCGGCGACGGCGACGGCCCCACGGTCATCGCTCCGGGCGACGTGGGGAACGTGTCGGCGAAAGCGACGCCGCCGATGGCGTCGTTCTGATTCGGATTGGTGATGGTGAAGGTCAGGATCGACGTCCCGCCTGCCAGGATCGGCGTCGGATTGAATCCTTTGGCGATGACCGGCGGCAGGAGCGCGGTCAGCGTGGCGCTGCCGACGCTGCTGATGTTCGTACCGCTCTCGGTCGTCGAGAGCGTCCCGCTGACGTTGCCGTGCGGTCCGGCGCTTGTGGCGGTTACGTTCACGCTGACGGTGCACGAGCCGCTGGCGGGGATGGTGCCGCCGGTGGTCTGGCCGAAGGCGAGGCTGGTCGCGGCCACGGCCGGGGCCCACGTCGGCGAACCGCCGCAGGTGGTGCTCGCGGCCGGAACCGCGGCAACCTGCAGGCCGGACGGGAGCGAGTCGGTGAACTTGGCGCCGGTGAGTGGGGCGGAGTTGGGATTGGTCAGGGTGAAGGTCAGCGTCGAGACGCCGTTGACCGCCACCGGATTCGGCGAGAAGGCTTTGGCGATGGTCGGCTGAACGGCGGTGGCGCAGCCGGTGAACAGCATGTCGTCGTAGTTGAATGATGCGCCGGTGGCGTCGTTGTTGGCGCCCGTGGCGGTAAGTCGAAAAATGGTGTTCCCCGACGGGTTCGTGAGGCCGGTGGCGTCGATGGTGTATTGGGTGAATGCGATTGGTGGAACCGCGAGCACGATTGGCGCGCCGAACCCTCCACCGTTGTTGATCGTAAGGTTAAATGCGGTCGGCCCATTCGAGGGGCTGGGGTTCGCGACCCAGAAACTCATATGGACTTGCGTGTAGTTGGTCGTGTCGATCGTGAAATCGACGTGCTGGCCGGCGGCCTTGTAGCCGTTCGTCCGCCAGGACGTCGTGTCGCCGTGACCGCTGGTGGTGATGATTGCGGTACTACCCGGCACTGCCGCCGTGAGCGTTGCGGTTGCGACGTTGGCTGCCTTCGTCGTCGGTAAACCGCCTGCAAGGTCGGGGGGATTCGCGACGGTCCCGTTAGGCACCGTCCACGATGCCATGGTCAGACCGCACAGCCCTGTGCCCGGCGGCGGTGCGTTGTTGACCGTGAGCGTTGCCGTGGCGTTGTGACCGGTGTCGGTGGTGTCGATGAAGAGATGATTGGTCGATAGCCAGCACCCTCCCCCCGGCGAGTAATGGGAAACGATTTTGGACCCGCGTCCAGCGTAACCGGTTCCAGTCAGAGTGCCGTCAATCCCGAATGATGAGGCCGTGAATCGGTGCGGTTTCGCCCCCACCCGCCCTTGATGCCCTCCCTACCCCGTGGGGTGGCGTGGCGCATCACATCGACATGTGACGATGGTCGCACGAAAGATGAGGTGCGATATGCCTACCCCCTACAACCTAGCCATTCACAACTCCTGCGCCGATTGCACGGTGCGCACGGATCGCCCGTTCTGCAACATGGGCGCTTCGACGCTGGAGGCGATGGACGCCGTGAAGTTCACGAGCGTCTACCCGAAAGGATCAACCCTGTTTGTGGAAGGGGAAAAACCGCGGGGCATATTCGTCGTCTGCAGCGGGCGGGTGAAGCTGACGACGTCCTCGAGCGAGGGGCGCAAGCTCATCGTGCGGATCGCCGGTCCGGGCGAGGTCCTCGGCGCGAGCGGCGCGATTCTCGACCATCCGTACGAGCTCTCCGCGGAGACGCTCGAGCCCGCGCAGCTGAACTTCATCGGCCGCGACGATTTCATGCGCCTGCTCAACGGCCATCCGGAAGCGTGCATGCACGCGGCCCAGCAGCTCAGCGAGAAGTATCACGCCGCGCAGCGCGAGATCCGTGCCCTAGGGCTGTCGCAGACGACCAGCGAGAAGCTGGCCCGGCTCATCCTCAACTGGTGTGAGAAAGAGGGCGACGAAACGCCGCGCGGCACTCGCCTCCAGGTGTTGCTTACACACGAAGAGATCGCGCAGATGATCGGCACCACGCGCGAAACCGTGACCCGTATCTTCAGCGACTGGCGCAGGAAGAACATGATCGAGATCAAAGGCTCGAATTTGTTCATCCGCGAGCACCAGCAACTGAGCGATATGGTCACCGTGTGAGACAAATCGCACCGTGTCGTGTGCGAAGTGTCACAGCGGCGTTACGGACTCCCCTCTATCTTCGCCGATGAGGTGAGCCTGTGACGACCGAACTTGCTGTAGAACCACATCTGCTCGAATCGACGCTGCTCCATCATCAGGCCATCGAGGTCTGGCCCGCGGGAAGAACCCTTTTCTACGAAGGCGAGGATCCCCACGGCGTCTACGTGATTCATTCCGGTGCCGTCGATCTGATCTTCTCGGCGAAGGACGGCCGCGCCAAAACACTCCGCGTCGCCCACACCGGCCAGATTCTCGGATTGAGCTCCGTTTTCTCGCACCGCCCACACGACTACACCGCCACGGTCCGTTCGACGAGCGATCTGGGCTATGTCGACGAGGACACGTTCCACAAGCTCCTGGAGACCTCGCCGGCCGTGCTGTTCGGCGTCCTGCGCCTGCTGAGCGAAGACGTGAACTCGTGCTACGAGTGCATGCGAGAGATCGCGCTGGCGAGGTAACCACGCGAGACGCGGAGTCTTTTTCTCCGCATTTCCGCGTCTCCGCGTGAACCTCGTGTGATCTTCATCACTCGTCCTCTTGACGCGCGTCATCCCTCGCTGTTCGTGCGCGACGTACCTTGCAATTCGAAGGAGACGCGCCGCCATGTCGCTCGCCGAGGTCCTCAATCCGCAGCAGGTAACACCCGAGAAAAACGTCGCCGAGTACGCGATGGTCGACGGCAACGAAGCCGTGGCCCGCATCGCCTACGCGATGAATGAAGTGATCGCCATCTATCCGATCACGCCATCGTCCTCGATGGGTGAATGGGCCGATGCCTGGTCGGCGGCAAAGCAGAAGAATCTCTGGGGCACGATCCCGGCGGTGGTGGAGATGCAGAGCGAAGGCGGCGCGGCCGGAGCGGTGCATGGCGCACTGCAGACCGGATCGCTGGCCACGACCTTCACCTCGTCGCAGGGCCTGCTTTTGATGATCCCGAATATGTACAAGATCGCCGGCGAGCTCACCCCAGCGGTGTTCCATGTCGCGGCGCGCTCCCTGGCAACGCACGCGTTGTCGATCTTCGGCGATCACTCCGACGTGATGGCGGTCCGCTCGACCGGCTGGGTGATGCTCTGCTCGGCCAGCGTTCAGGAAGCGCAGGACTTCGCCATGATCGCGCACGCCGCCACGCTCGAGGCGCGCATCCCCTTCCTGCATTTCTTCGACGGCTTCCGCACGTCGCACGAGATCGCCCGGATCGAATTGCTTTCCGAGGATCAGATGAAGGCCATGATCGACCTCGAGCTCGTCTTCGATCACCGCGCCCGCGCCCTCTCGCCCGATCATCCGGTCATCCGCGGTACGGCGCAGAACCCGGATGTCTTCTTCCAGTCACGGGAACGGTCCAACCCGTTCTATCGCGACTGCGCATCGATCGTCGTCGAGACGATGGAGCGATTCGCGCGTGTCACCGGCCGCGCCTACGCGCCGTTCGAATATCACGGTGATCCTGTAGCTGAGCGCGTGGTGATCGTCCTGGGCTCGGCCGCCGAGACGCTGCATGAGACGGTGGACGTGCTGCGCGCGCAGGGCGAACGCGTTGGCGTGCTGAAGGTGCGGCTCTATCGCCCCTTCGACAACCAACGGTTCCTCGACGCGTTGCCGGAATCGGCCCGCGCCATCGCCGTGCTCGACCGCACCAAGGAGCCCGGCGCCGCCGGCGAGCCGCTCTACCTCGATGTCGTCAACGCTCTCTTCGACTCCGATCGCCGTCCGCGCGTGATCGGCGGACGCTACGGCCTCTCGTCGAAAGAGTTCACTCCGGCCATGGCCAAAGGCGTCTTCGATCATCTCCTCGATCCCAAACCGATGAAGCAGTTCACCGTGGGGATCGTCGACGACGTGACGCACCTGAGCATCGACTACGACCGGGCGTTTTCTACTGAAAAACCCGACGTCTACCGCGCCATGTTCTACGGACTCGGGTCGGATGGCACGGTCGGCGCGAACAAGAACACCATCAAGATCATCGGCGAGGAGGGTGGCCGGTTCGCGCAGGGCTACTTTGTCTATGACTCGAAAAAAGCGGGTGCGATCACGGTGTCGCACCTTCGTTTCGGGCCTCGTCCGATCCGCTCGACGTATCTGGTCACCAGCGCGAACTTCATCGCCTGCCACCAGCCGCAGTTCGTCGAGCGCGTCGATATGCTGAAGGACCTCGCGCCGGGTGGGACGTTCCTGCTCAATGCCCCGGCGAATTTCGTTCTGCCGCGACCTTTCGCGGCGCAGTTGGCCGCGAAACAGGCGCGCGTGTTTGCCATCGACGCCACGCGCGTGGCCTCGGAGTGCGGCCTCGGCAACCGCATTAATACGCTGATGCAGGTCTGTTTCTTTGCCACGGCCGAGGTGCTGCCGATCGAGGAGGCGCTGGAAGCGATCCGCGAGACCATCCGTGAGACCTACGCGAAGAAGGGCGAGAAGGTCGTGGCCATGAATCTTCTCGCGGTCGACGCCGCGCTGCAGAATCTTCGTCCCATCGTTCTCGATACCGAAGCACAGACAGGAGTGTCTGTGCCACAAAAAGAGAGCGAATGTGGCACAGACACTCTTGTCTGTGCCGGGCTACTCCGCGACGTCATCCTGCCGATCATCGAAGGCCGCGGCGAGGATCTCCCGGTCAGCGCCATGCCGTGCGACGGCACGTTCCCTTCCGGCACGGCCCGTTACGAGAAACGCAACCTCGCCACCGAGATCCCCGTGTGGGATCCGGCCTCCTGCATCCAGTGCGGCAAGTGTGCGATGGTCTGTCCGCACGCGGCCATCCGGATCAAGGCATATGACCAGTCGCTGCTGCAGGGCGCGCCGGCCACGCTCAAGTCGCTGACGCCGATGCACAAGGATTGGGCAGGCCTGGCGTACACGATCCAGGTCGCGCCGGAGGATTGCACCGGATGCACCATCTGCGTCGACGTCTGTCCGGCGAAGAGCAAGAGCGTTCCCGACCGCAAGTCGCTGTTCATGCAGCCGCAGCCACCGCTGCGCGATGCGGAGCGCGAGAACTGGAACTGGTTCCTCGATCTGCCGGAGCTCGACCGATCCAAGCTCAATCCGACGCTGATCCGGCATCAGCAGCTCCAGCAGCCGTTGTTCGAATTCTCCGGTGCCTGCGCCGGCTGCGGCGAGACGCCCTATGTGAAGCTGCTCACGCAGCTCTTCGGCGACCGCCTGGTCGTGGCGAATGCGACTGGCTGTTCGTCGATCTACGGCGGCAATCTGCCGACGACGCCGTGGTCGACGAATCGCGACGGCCGCGGCCCTGCCTGGGCGAACTCCCTCTTCGAAGACAACGCCGAGTTCGGCCTCGGCTTCCGCATTTCGATCGATAAGCAGCGTGAATTTGCCGTCGAGCTGCTGAAGTCTCTCACCCCGGCCATCGGCGAGAATCTGGTGTCGTCGATCGTCAATGCCACGCAGCGCGACGATGCCGAGATCTTCGAGCAACGAAAGCGCGTCGAGCTGCTCAAAGTGGCTCTACGCCGTCTCGAGCTGAAGACCCGGATGCACAAGCTCGATCCGACCGAGGAGCAACAGCTTCTGGCGCTGGCCGATTTGCTGGTCAAGAAGTCCGTGTGGATTCTCGGCGGCGATGGCTGGGCCTACGACATCGGCTTCGGCGGACTCGACCACGTCCTCGCCAGCGGCCGGAACGTGAAGGTGCTCGTTCTCGACACCGAGGTCTATTCGAACACCGGCGGGCAGATGTCGAAGTCGACCCCGCGGGCGGCCGTGGCCAAGTTCGCCGCCGGCGGCAAGGCAGGCAGGAAGAAGGACCTCGGGCTGATCGCGATGACGTACGGGCACGTCTACGTCGCCAGCGTGGCCATGGGCGCGCGCGACGAGCACACGCTCAAGTCATTCATCGAGGCCGAGGCCTACGACGGCCCGTCGCTGATCATCGCCTACAGCGCCTGTGTTGCCCACGGTTACGATCTGGGGACGTCGCTGCAGCATCAAAAGACGCTGGTCGAATCCGGCCAGTGGCTGCTCTATCGCTACAACCCCGATCGCGTGGCCAAAGGCGAGAACCCGCTCCAGCTCGACTCGCGTGCCCTCAAGCTCCCCGTCGAGAAGTTTCTGCGGATGGAGAATCGCTTCAACCAACTGCTGAAGAACGATACCGAGGAATCACGCAACGTGATCGCCGCGGCGCAGCACGACGTCGATGCGCGGTGGAAGATGTACAGCTACCTGGCGGCGGAGAAGTGAGGGGGGCGTTAGTAGATTAGTGGATCAGGGTCCGGCCACCTATTCAGGCGGGGGTTGGCTTGCGAAGCAAGCGAGAAAACGTAGGTCGGACTCTCTACGGGAGTCATCGGAGAGAATGGGAAAAACGACCGGGCGCGCATACGGCGCGCCCGGTCCACTACCAAACACTTACAGCCTGACTGCTACCGGGGTCTCCGTTGCGTCCGGCGCGGAAACCGCCGGTGCAGTGGGAACCGGCGCCGGAGTGGTCGCGACGCGCTTCTTCCGGCGGGTAATGCTCCTCAGCCGCTTTACCTCATCCAGGTGCGGTACGAGCGAGGCGTGTTCCGGACTGCGAGCCAACTGCTTGCCGATCAGAAACGACCGCACGGCCACCAGGGCGATCCGCTGCCGGCGGATGAGGTTCGTACCGGACACGCCGTTCAGCGTTGCACGCAACTCCCCCTCCACCGCACTCCAGCGGTTGGCATCGTCGACCATCGACTGCACCTCTTCCACCGGCTGACCGACCGCCTGCGTGATGATGTCCGCGGCTCCGAGGACGTTGAGCGACGCCTGGACGACCGCCTCGGACATTCTTGACTGCTGCCGGAGAGTCTTGCGTTGCTCCGTTGTCAACGGAGTGATCTCACCGATCTGCGCCTGCAGCGCCCGCAACTGCGCCACGACCTGCTCCGGCGTCACTGCCGGGGTGGGCGTGGGTACTTCCTGGGGATTCGAACTGATTGTGGACATGATTGTTCTCCTTTACCGGGGTTGCAAAGCCGGAGGGAGCGACGAGCACCTGTGCACGAGTGCAGGCGGCCACCGGCTGGAAGGACGCGGTTCTTACGCCGAGACCTTCCTGTTGATGATTCCCCGAAGTGCGCACTCCGGGAGCCCACGGCAGGAGGAGTACAACTCAACTCCCGCATTGACGAGCACCCGGCACTATCCAGCGCTCCGGCTCGTCAGTTGGCCGCTATTAAAAGTTTAGCCATCCCTTTTCCGGATGTCAATAGGTACACCGAAGATATTCGCCGCACACCAGCGGATGAACCCGACACACCGGCGGAGTACCGCGACACACCGGCGGAGTAACACGACACACCGGCGGAGTACCGCGACACACCCGGCGGATTATCACGACGCACCGGCGGTGTAACGCGACACACCGGCGGATTATCACGACACACCGGCGGTGTAACGCGACACATCGTGCGGATTATCACGACACACCGGCGGAGTACCGCGACACAGCGGCGGAGGAACGCGACACGCGGGCGGAGGAACCGACACGCACGGCGAGTGAACACGACACGCGGGCGGAGGAACACGACACCAAGGCGAAGGAACACGAAACACAGACGGAGAAACAAGACACACAGGCGGAGGAACGCGACACCCAGGCGGAGGAACACGACACGCGGGCGGAGGGACACGACACCAGGGCGGAGGAACACGACCCCAGGGCGGAGGGAACAAGACACACTGGCGGAGGAACACGACACGTGGGCGGAGGAACACGGGAAGATCTAGAGCTCGCGCCTCCCTCCACTCGAGAGCCCTTCTCCCTCGCGCTTTCCAGCGGGGGAGAAGGTGGCGAAGCCGGATGAGGGGGCGGTGCTTGCGATGTCCCGACCGGCATCCACGGTTCGGTGCGGCTACGCGGCGCTGTGAACCGATTAACGGCCTCCGTGAGCGGACGAAGTCACCATTTCTGGTGATTGATGCCGCCGAATCGCCGGGACCGATGTGGCACAGACCACACTTGTCCAAATCAGCTCGGATCGGCCAGATCTCGACGGCCTAACTCGCAGAAAAACGCAGAATCCTGCTGCGCCACGCGACACGGGCCGGTCGCGCCAAGCCGCGGAGCGGCAAAATCTACGTAGCCCACAGCGTGAGCTGTGGGGAAGAGGAAGCAGAGGTCAGCCGCGGAGCGCCGACATTTCGAATCTCGCCACCCTTTCGTAGTTTGCACGATTCGAAGTGTCGCCGCTCCGCGGCTTGAAATTCGTTCGACATTGAATCCCACAGCTCACGCAGTGGGCTACGTAGATTTCGCCGCTCCGCGGCTGGGGTCGCAATCGCGTTGATTCCGTTCCCTGGGGACCATCCATTCGCTGCCCAGATCGGCTTCGCAAGAACCCAATTTGGACAACTGTGGGCACAGACACTCTCGTCTGTGCTGGGTCTCGCCACGACCAGGATCGAAATGTTCGGGGATCGAGTCGTCACGGAGCACGATTCGACGCTCGCGCAGGCAGGAACACCAACGCCGTTACGCGATCTCCGGCCACGCCAACGCCGCCGCCAGCTCCGGCAGCACCCCAACCAGCTCGTCGCGATACGCCGAGGCAACGTCTTCCAGCTCCCGCGTCAGCACCGCATCGACCGACGTCCCCTCCCGCCGCGCCAGAGCCCGCAGCACGTCCCGCTGATACCGCGGAACTCTCGCTCGCAGTTCCACCAGCCGGATCGCCTCCGGCAGCACCGACGGGGCATCCTTCCCGAGCGCATCTTCAATAACTGCCTGATCCCACTACTGCATCGCCACCGCCACCAGCTCCTCGCGCGTCATCCGCTCCCCGAGCGCCGTCCAAACCGCTACAATCGCCCCATCCTCGATCTCCCGTTTCAGCTCCTTGAGGGTGAACCCAAGCAGATCCGCCG
>JADGNY010000056.1 GCA_017883235.1 Thermoanaerobaculia bacterium
GATGGTCAGCACCGGCATGGGGCGGAAGGAGACGCCGGCACCGTAGACGTCGGGGATATGGAACGTCGTATCGGCCGCTTTGACGAACTCGAAGTTGGTGGCCTCGTTCGCGGCGAACGTCGGCGCCGCAAACTTCGCTCCCTGCTTGTAGACGCCGCCGAGCGAGAACTTGTCGGACGGCGCCCACTTGAAGCCACCGGAGAAGGTGAGGTCAGTCTTGTCTTTGGCCACGTCGTTGTTGTTGCGGATGTCGCTCGTCGCCTGAACGGAGATGCTCGAGAAGTCTCCCGTCGGCGTGACACGGAAGGTGAAGGCGGTCTCATTGAAGCGCTGTGACCGTGCCGTGGCACCGAAGGAGAAGTTGCCGACCTTGAAGGCCATCGCCAGGCCGAAGGTCCTCTCCTGAATCTTCACCGAGCTGAGGAACGGCAGGATCGCGTACTCGATACAAGCGAACGGGTTGGTCTGGCGAAGCTGATTGCACGCCGCGGACGAGATCGGCCCGCCGGTCGGGTTGCCGTTGGCATCGACCGGGAGAAAGAAGTTGGGGACGTCGGTCTTGATCTCCCCGGTGAAGCTGTTGCGCACGGGCACGACCTGGCCCGTCCCTTCGTTGCGAAGCGGCTCGTGGTAATAGGCGCCGATGGTGAAGTACTTGGTAGGATAGACGACGCTGGCGAAAGTGGCGTCGATGCGCTGGCTGTAGTGGCTGAAGGCGGTGCGTTGGAGGTCGGGGAAAGTGCCGCTGGTGGTGAAGACCTGCTGCTCCTGATAGTTGCGCCCTTCGACCGTGATCTCGGGCTTCCTCAGGATCGTCAGTCCGGCCGGATTGGCCTCGGCTGCAGAGGCGTCGTCGGCCAGGCCAAGGAAGGCGCCGCCCATACCGAGCGATCGGGCGCCGGGATTGCCGAAGTTGAACTGCAAGCCGGAGAGCGACTCGATGTCTGTGTTCTGCGCGGCCAGCGGGAGCGCGGCGAGCGTGCAAACCGCGGCAACGAAAAGGAATCTGCGCATTGTCAGTCCTCCGAGATTGGATTGGCCCGAAGGATAACAGACGAGGTTGCGGATTGCGGTTGCGGGGTTGCGCGGTCTCGCGGTGTGGAGTTGATTTCAGTTCCGCGAGGCGAGCATCTGCCAGTCGGGATCGTCGCGGAGATAACGGGGCCGCTTCTCTTTCGGTTGGTGAACCTCGGAAAGAGTCTCGATCATGAGCTGAAACTTCGCCAGGAGATTGCGTTGTGAATGCTTGGGAAGAGAGTGGAGCTCGTCGAGCAGGCGCGCCGTGGCGAACTCTTCCTGGTCCAGCTCCCAGGGAGCGATCTGTTTTTCCACGCCGCCGCCGAAGAAGTCGGCTTCGGTCATGTCGTAAACGGCCAGAAGCCGTTTCAGCTGGGAGAGCTTCATGGAGCCGACCCGCTCGCCCGTTTCGAACGAGCTGATCGTCTTTTCGCCGACACCCGAAAGGCGGGCAGCATCTTTCTGGCTCAGCCCTTTGATCCGGCGGATTTCACGAAGTTTGAGTACGAGATCCATGTTGAGTCCTCACTTTCGCGATTAAAAACGGCGCATCAGACCGACAACCACTCCCTGCACGGCGACGTCGCGGGCAAAGGCGTAGATCGGATGCATCATCGAGTTTGCTGGCTGAAGACGGACTTTTTCGCCTTCTTTGTAGAGACGCTTCAGGGTCACTTCGCCGCTGACGTTGGCAACGACCATCTCGCCGTTCTCGGCGCGGTCGCGGCGCGCGATGATGACGTAGTCACCATCCATGATTCCGTCATCGATCATCGAGTCCCCGCGTACCTTGAGCACATAGTTTTCGCCACGGCTGGTGAGCCGCTCGGGTACCGTGATCGTCTCATCGGAGATTTCCACCGCCAGAGGCTGGCCGGCAGCGATGTAGCCGAAGAGCGGCAGCTCGAGCACACCGGCCGGCGCAACGGCGCCTGGCCTCGCGTTCTGACCATTCTGCTCAATGACCTCTACCCCGCGCTTCTGGTTCCAGTCGCGCCGGATCAAGCCCTTCTTCTGGAGCAGTGAGAGGTGTTTGTAGACCGTCCCGTAGGACGAGAACCCGAAGTGGTCGCAAATCTCGCGGTGCGTCGGAGTGACCCCACGCTCTTTCTGAAAGTCGCGAATGAACTGCAGGATGTCGCGCTGGCGCTCGGTCAAATACGTCATTTCCGCCTCGTTAACGCCAATATAGGCGGTAACGAAGCGAAAGTCAAGCGTAAGTTAGCGGAAGATGCGAGAGAGTGTCGTGAAAGCTCATGCGGCGAGTAGCCGAAGTGGCGCTCAGGTCTCTCTCTACGAAATCTTCACTACATTCTTCGCCTGCAAGCCCTTTGGCCCTTCGATCACATCGAAAGAGACTCGGTCGCCTTCATTCAGAGTTCGGAATCCTTCGGCGATGATTGAGGCGTGATGGACGAAGACGTCGGGGCCCTGCTCGCGGACGATGAAACCGTAGCCTTTGGCCTCGTTGTACCACTTCACGATTCCTTGTTCTGGCATGTACGTCATTTTACACAGAGGGCGTGCCTCAGTGCTTCGTCCAGCTTTGGATAGGCAAACGCGAACCCCTCGGCGATTGCCCGATTAGGCAGAACGCGTTGGCCGCCGAGGAGCATCTCGCCGGCCATCTCCGAGCCGAGTGCCAGGCGGAGGGCGAAAGCGGGTGTGGGGAGGATGGAAGGACGGTGCAGGGCGCGTCCGAGGGCGTGAGCGAAGTCGCGGTTGGTCGCGGGGTTGGGGGCTGTGACGTTGTAGATGCCGCGGGCGGAACCGTGATCGATCGACCATTCGATCATCCGGAGAACGTCCTCGCGTTCGATCCACGACATCCATTGGCGTCCGGTGCCCATGGGGCCGCCCGCGCCGAGCCGGAAGGGAAGGAGCAGTTTGGCGAGGGCACCACCGTTGGCGGCGAGGACGATGCCGAGGCGGAGGATGACCACGCGGGCGAACGGCTCGGCAGCGCGGGCCAGTTCCTCCCACCGCCGCGTGACTTCTGTGAGAAAACCAGTTCCGGCATCAGCGCTCTCGTCGAGTTGTTCATCGCCCCGATTACCGTAAATGCCGATCGCAGACGCACTGATGAACGTGCGGTGGTTGTCAGGTTTTTGTGACATCGCGGCGACGAGTGCGCGCGTGGCTCCCACGCGGCTCTCCATGACCCCTTTCTTTCGCGCCTCCGTCCAGCGACCACCTCCGACGTTCTCGCCGGCCAGGTTGATGACGACATCGGCGCCCGCAACTTCCTCAGTCCAGCGTTCCTCGTAAGGCGGATTCCAGAGCAAAGCCCGGCCTGCGTGGACATTCGATGGGTTGCGGGTCAGGACGGCGACCTCATCGCCACGCGACGTCAACCGACGAACCAACGGCTCACCAATGAATCCGCTACCGCCGGAGACGACGATCTTTTTCATCCACCCATTGTGCTACCAAAAAAGGGTTCGCCCCGCCTGAGCGAGGGCGGGGCGAATCGAGGAGAGGGGTAGGAGATCAGGGTTCGTGTCTGCGCTCACCAGGTTGGACGAAGCTGTCCAGGAAAGGTTTCACTGGACCCGTGAACGGGCGGAAACTCTCCTCGGATCCGTTGCTCCGTCAGGTTTCCGGGCAGCGGCGAAGGCGATCATGGCGGCGTTGTCGGTGCAGTATCGCTTCTCGGGGACGCGCACGATCACGCCATGCTGGCGGCCCCATCCGGCGATCCGATCGCGCAGGCTGCCGTTTGCGGCCACTCCGCCGGCCAGGGCAACCTCATCAGGCTTTTGTTCACCGAGCCGTGTCCAGACCGCGTCGAGCCGGTCGAAGAGCTGATCGATAAGGGCATCCTGAAAGGTGGCGCAGAAATCCGCCAGCAGCCGGAGGTCGCCGGCAGCACTGATGCCGTGCTCGCGCGCCAGACGAATGGCTCCAGCCTTGATACCGGAGTAGGAGAAATCGATCGACCTGTCGTTGAACTGCGGCATCGGAAAGTGGAATCGCTTGCGATCGGTGTGTCCCTGGTTCGCGTACTTCTCGATCTGCGGGCCGCCCGGATACGGCAGGCCGATGAACTTGGCGACCTTGTCGAAGGTCTCGCCGATGGCGTCGTCGCGCGTCCGGTTGAGCATGGTGATGACGCCATCGCGCACGTCGTAGATCGACGAATGGCCGCCTGAGATCACAAGACTGAGAAAACGCTTCGGCAGCGGTATCGCTGGACCTTCGCGCTGCAGGTACGCCGAGTAGATGTGACCTTCGAGGTGATTGACGGGGACGAGCGGAATGCCGAGGCCGTAGGCCAGTCCCTGCGCACCAGCGACACCGACGAGAAGTGCGCCGATGAGACCGGGCCCGGCTGTGACTGCGATGCGATCGATATCGCTCCAGTCGAGCTTCGCATCCTGAAGAGCACGGGTGATGAGTGGGAAGAGGTGCTGCAGATGTTCACGCGAGGCAATCTCGGGCACGACCCCGCCAAACGGCTGATGCCGATCGATCTGGGAGGCGATGAGATTCACGCGCACGCTGCCGTCGGCGTCGAGAACGGCGACCGAGGTTTCGTCGCAGGAGGTTTCGATGGCGAGGATCATTGCGGTCGCGGGGTCTCGCGGTTGTGTAGGCTCGCAGTGTTCTTGCTGCGTAACGGCGAGACCCAGCAACCTCGTGACCGCGCCTTATAATCCGCGCTCCGATGGCGACGAACGAAGAGCTGAGCAAGCGGTACGAGCCGAAAGAAATCGAACAGCGGCTCTACGAATTCTGGGAGAAGGGTGAATTCTTCACTCCGCTGCTCGATGCCGAGCGGCCGAAGTTCTCCATTGTCATCCCGCCACCGAACGTCACCGGGCGGCTGCACATCGGCCATGCATTGGTGAACACGCTGCAGGACATCGTCGTCCGCTGGAAGCGGATGAGTGGGTTCAACACCCTCTGGCTTCCTGGAACCGATCACGCCGGCATTGCCACGCAGATGATCGTCGACCGCAAGCTTGCCAAAGAGGGCATCTCCCGTTTCGACCTCGGCCGCGAAAAGTTCGTGGAGCGCGTGTGGGAGTGGAAAGAGTCGTACGGACACCAGATCATCGATCAGCTCAAACGCCTCGGCGCATCCGCCGACTGGACCCGGCTCCGTTTCACACTCGACGAGGGGCTCGCCCGCGCCGTCCGCACGGCCTTCGTAAAGCTCCACGACGACGGCCTGATCTACCGCGGCATCGCCATGGTCAACTGGTGCCCGCACTGCCGCACGGCGATCTCCGACGTGGAGGTCGAGTACGAGGAGCGCGCCTCGAAGCTGTATCACATCGACTACCCGGTCGCTGATTCCGGCCGCGTGCTGACGATTGCCACCACCCGCCCCGAGACGATGCTCGGCGATACCGCGCTAGCCGTCCATCCTGACGATGAGCGATACCAGGACGTCATCGGCCGCGAAGCGATTCTGCCGATCGCCAACCGGCGCATCCCTATCGTCGCCGATCCGATCCTCGTCGACCGCGAGTTCGGCACCGGCGTCGTCAAAGTCACGCCGGCGCATGACAAGAACGACTACGAGGCCGGCAAGCGCAACAACCTCGTGCAGTTGCAGGTGATCGACGAGGGCGGCAGGATGACCGAGGCCGCGGGTGCGGAGTTCGCCGGGCTCGATCGCTTCGACGCGCGGAAGAAAGTCGTGGCGCTGTTGCGTGACTCTGGCGCCCTGGGCGACGTCAAGGACTACACCCACTCGATCGGCATTCACGGCAAGTGCGAGACGGTGATCGAACCGATGATCTCGCGGCAGTGGTTCGTGAAGATCGAACCG
Source organism: Thermoanaerobaculia bacterium (assembly GCA_017883235.1). Lineage (GTDB taxonomy): Bacteria > Acidobacteriota > Thermoanaerobaculia > Gp7-AA8 > Gp7-AA8 > JADGNZ01. The sequence goes on from JADGNY010000056.1 coordinate 5,798, forward strand.
CTGGCGAAGCCCGCGATCGACGCCGTGCGCAACGGCACCATCAAGATCCTCCCTCAGAGTTGGGAAGCGACGTACTTCAACTGGATGGAGAACATCCACGACTGGACGATCTCCCGGCAGCTCTGGTGGGGTCACCGCATCCCAGCCTTCTACTGCGCCAACGGGCACCTGACGGTTTCCGTTGACGATCCAACGACTTGCTCGCGGTGCGGATTGAACGAATTCACACAGGAGACCGACGTCCTCGACACCTGGTTCTCGTCCGGACTCTGGCCGTTCTCGACCATGGGATGGCCGGAAGACACCCAGGATCTGCGGATTTTCTATCCGACCGACGTCCTGATCACCGGATTCGACATCCTGTTCTTCTGGGTGGCGCGGATGATCATGTTCGGCCTGCGTTTCACCGGCAAGGCGCCCTTCAGCCAGGTGTTCCTCAACGGGCTCGTGCGGGACGAGAACGGCCAGAAGATGTCGAAGACGAAGGGAAATGTGATCGATCCGCTCGACGTGATCGACGAGTTCGGTGCCGACGCCGTTCGCTTCACGCTGGCGATCTTCGCTTCAGGCCGCGACATCCCGTTGGCGAAGTCGCGGATGCAGGGTTATGCGGCGTTCGCGAACAAGATCTGGAACGCGTCGCGCTTCGCGATGATGCATATCGACACAAAACTGTCGTCGGCGAAAGCGATCGAACGCGATGAGTTGAAGAGCATCGAGCGCTGGATTCTCTCGCGGCTCAACGAGACGACGAAGTCGGTCAACCGAGCGCTCTCCGACTACCGGTACGATGAAGCGTCGAACGCGATCTATCAATTCTTCTGGCACGAGTTCTGTGACTGGTACATCGAGATGGCCAAGCCGGTGCTCCTCGGGAGGCACGGCTCCGAGGTCGACCAGCAGCGTGCCAAACGCATCCTTCTCGAAGTGCTCGACCGGTCGCTGCGGCTGCTCCATCCCTTCATGCCGTTCATCACCGAGGAGCTCTGGCAGAAGCTCGGCGGCGTCGAGCCGTCGATCATGGTCGCCCTCTATCCCGTGGCCGAGGAGATGTTCGAGGACACCGAGGCCGAGCGGATGGTGCGCGCGGTCCAGGCGATGATCACCTCGGTGCGCAACGCCCGGGCGGAGCGGAGTTTTACTCCAAAGGATCGCTTCAAACTCTACGTTCGCTGCGAAGGACGCGATTCGGCGTTCTTCGCGGACTACGCCTACCTTTTGACCGATCTGGCCCGCCTGACGGAGGTCATCGTCAATGGCGACGCGCCGGCGGGAGCGCATCACGACGTTGTCGAAGGCTTTGCCATCGCCATCGAGTTTCCGGAGAAGGTGGTCACCAAAGAGCAGCAGGAGCGTGCACAGCGTGAGCTGGAAAAGAGCCGCAAGGAGCTCGAGTCGCTTGACGCCAAGCTGGCCAATGAGCAGTTCATGAAGAACGCCCCGCCGGCCATCGTGGAGGGCGCGAAGGCGCGTCAGGCGGAACTGCGGACGAGGATTGAGAAGCTGTTGCAAAACGAGTGAGGGTTGCGGAGTTGCTCGGCTACGAGGTCTCTCGGTTTCCGGCAACCCAGCAGCCCAGCAACCCATGATCGACACCCGCCGCATCGTCTCCCGCCTGACCACGCTCGAATCGATCGCGGTCATTCCTCGCGTGGCGTCGACGAATCTGGTGGCGCGGCGGATCGTGAATGAGTGCATCGACAATGAGGAGTCGCTGCCGAAGGCCATGATCATCGCCGGCGAGCAGTTTGCCGGCCGAGGACGCAACGCGCGGCAATGGTCGTCGCCTGCAGGCAAGGGCATTTACGCGACGACGCTTCTTCCCATACCGGCGAGCGAGCTGTCTCTGTTGCCGCTGCAGATGGCGAACATCGTGGCGTCGTACTTGCGCGAGGTCTTTGCCATCGACGCGCGAGTCAAATGGCCGAACGACGTCCTTGCCGGCGGGCGGAAGATCGCCGGCATCCTGATCGAGGCACGGATGAACGAGGAACGCGCCTTCGTGCTCATCGGAACGGGTGTCAACGTCGAATCGGTACAGGACGATCTGCGGCCGAACGCGACCTCGATCGCCGACGTCTCACCGCGCGGTTTCCACGGGATCGATGTGGCCACGGAGGCCTTCATCGAGCATGTCGATCAGCGGCTCGGGCGCAAGCTCGAACGCGATGCGGTGCTCGATGAGTGGCGCAGCTACTCGATACACAAGGCCGGCGATCGCATCCAATGCGTCGTCGGAGAGCGGAATCTCGAGGGAACGTGGGAGGGCATCGACGAACACGGACACGCACTCCTTCGCAGCGGCGCCGAGACCATCGCCGTGAGCGCGGGCGACCTGATTCTCGTCTGAGAAACGCAGATCCACGATTGGTAGAGAACCTCCCCTGACCGCGGTCAGGCGAACCGAGGACGCGCGCGCCTTATGGCAGTAGGTAACTGCGGTTACTGGACAAGAAGTCAGTAGCAATTGTTACTTCCCCGTGTGCCGAGAGCGCAAGAGGCAGCAATCTTCGGAGAGGTCGTCCGCCGTGTCCGCAAAGAGTACGCGTGGACGCAGGAGGATCTCGCCGAGCGATCCGGCCTGACGACGACCTACGTCGGTCAGGTCGAGCGCGGTGACAAGGTGCCGAGCCTGACGGTCGTCCTCAAGCTGGCGAGAGCGCTGAATGTCCTGCCAGCGCGGTTGATGGAATCGTTCGGGCACGTTGTGATGCAAGGATTGTGGCGCTGACAGTTACACTCTCCCCCCATGCCCATCCGCACCATTCTTCTCTTCGGCGGCCGGAGCGCGGAGCACGAGGTATCGATCCTCTCCGCGCGATCGGTGGCCAATGCCGCGCCGAAGCCGAGCATTGAGATCGTCCCAGTCTGCATCGCGAAAGACGGCCGCTTCGTATCCCCTGAACGAAGCGCGCGGATTCTGAACGACAACGACAAGAGCGACCGCGGCGATGACGATTATTCGATGGAGTTGTGGGCGCGCGATGCCGGCATCGATTGTGTCTTTCCCTTGATCCATGGCACCGACGGCGAGGACGGGACGTTGCAGGGCTATCTCGAAATCCTCGGGCTTCCCTACGTTGGCAGCGGAGTCACCGCCTCGGCGATCGGCATGGACAAAGGACATATGAAACATGCCTTCGCCGCCGCCAAGCTGCCATTGGTCGACTTCGTTCAGGTGCAGGAGAACGACTGGCGCAACGAGCGCGAACGGATCATGCGCGCGGTCAACAACGCCCTGCGCCTTCCGTACTTCGTGAAGCCGGCGAATGGCGGCTCTTCGGTGGGCGTGACGAAAGTCAAGAGTGACGACGACCTCGCCGCCGCGATCGAGAAAGCGTTCCGTTTCGACGAAAAGGCGCTTGTGGAGCGCGGCATCGATGCCCGTGAGATCGAGGTGGCTGTCCTCGGCAATGACGATCCCAAAGCCAGCCTGCCGGGTGAGATCATCGCCGCCCGCGAGTTCTACGACTACGAGGACAAGTACGTCGACGACAAAACGCAGCTCGTCATCCCGGCGAAGCTGCCGAAGGAAAAGACCGACGAGTTCCGCCGGCTTGCCATCGCCGCGTTCAAGGCAATCGGCGCCGCCGGCTATGCACGCGTCGACTTTTTCCTCGAGCGCGGCAAGAACCGGTTGTACGTCAACGAGATCAACACCATCCCCGGCTTTACGAACATCTCCATGTACCCGAAGCTGTGGGAAGCGACGGAGCTCAAGTACCCGAGGTTGATCGAGAGATTGATCGAGCTGGGAATCGAACGTTCCCGTACCAGAGCGTCGCGGCAGGAGAGTGCGATGACGTGGTTCGATGAGGTGAAGGGGATCGTGTAAACGGGTTGCGCGGTCGCGGGGTTGCGGGGTCTCGCGGTGGTTGGTTGCTCGGTTGCTGAGTTGCAGGGTTACTGATACGAATCTAAGCACCGCAACAAAACGCAGTAACCCACAACCGCGAGACCGCGTAACCACGCAACCGCAACAGCAACCGCATGTTCTGGCCCGTACGAGTCACCGCCTCCAAACTCCGCCCATTCAATGCGGCGACGATCACACGCGCGTCGATCGTCGTGGCGTTGTTTGCGTTGTTTCTCTACGGTGACTTTGCCCTCTTCCGGCGGCTCTTCGCCGCGATGGCGAAGGTTGAGGAGGCGTCGCCGTTTCTCGCGCTCGGGCTGTTGCGCAATCTCCTGGCGCTCGTCTTCCTGGCGGCCTTCGTCATGCTTTTCTCGTCAGCCATGACCGCGGCGATCGGCGCGTTCTTCAGCGATCTGGATCTCGACACGTATCACGCCGCGCCGCTGTCGAAGACGCGCCTCGTCATCGCGCGATGGGGGAAGACGTTCGCGCAGAGCGCCACGATGATCTACATCTTCATCGCGCCGATGTTCATCGCCTTCGCGCAGCGTTACCACACGCCGGCGCGGCTCTATCCGATCGCGCTCGTGAACCTGGCGTTGCTGCTGGCCATCCCGGTGACGCTCGGTGCGCTGGTCATCATCGTTCTCGTTCGCTACTTTCCGATTCAGCGCGTGAGCCAGATCGTGGCCACCATCGCCATCCTCGTTCTCACCGTCGCCGTCGTCGCCTTTCGCATGAGCCGCCCGGAACGGCTCTTCGCCAGCATCAACACCGACGACGTGACGCGCGTGCTCCGCTCGATCGAGCTCCCCTCGCTCGACCGCTATCCCGGCACGGCCCTGGCCGACGCGATGGTGGCGATGGCGGAGGGGCGTCAGGCATCCGTGCTGCCGCCGAAGATTGCCGTCACTGCTCTGGCGCTGTTCGCGATTTTCGTTCTCGTGGCGCGGCGCATCTATTTCACAGCGTTCGTCCGAGCCCGCGAAAGCATGGCTCCGGCCGCGCTCGGCGCGAGCGGTCTGACGCGCATCGCCGATCGTCTGCTCGTCCCCTTCTCCCCGCCGACGCGAGCGATGATCGGCAAGGAAGTACGAACGCTGACACGCGACGTCGCGCAGTGGTCGCAGTTGTTCTTGATGCTCGCGCTCGTTTTTCTTTACCTCTACAACATCCGCATGCTGCCTCTCGGCGGCGACGCCCGGGCCACGATCGTCGCCTACGCGAACCTCGGCATGGCCGGCTTCGTCGTGGCCGCGATCTGTCTGCGCTTTGCCTATCCGTCGATCTCATCGGAGGGGAAGGCGTTCTGGATATTGCAGAGCGCGCCGGTGTCCTACCGGCGGCTGCTCATCGTCAAAGTGCTCGTTTACGGCGCGCCGCTGACGGTCCTCTCGATTCTGCTCACGGTGTTTGCGGACGTGCTGCTCGATGCCAACCGCGTGGTCTGGACCTTCACGCTCCTCGGCGCGTCGATGCTCGGCGTGACGCTGGTGAGCATGGGGGTCGGGCTGGGAGCGCTGTCGCCGGACTTCGCGGCCGAGAATCCGCTGCAGGTCGGCCTCTCGCTCGGCGGCTTTGCCTACATGGCTGCGGCGCTGGCGTACGTCGGCGGCGTGATGATGCTGATGACGAAGCCGGTCACCCGCTACTTCTTCTCGCGGTTCTTCGGACTGGAAAGCGAAGCGCTGGCCGCCGATCTCATCCCGTTGGTGATTGCGGTCACACTCTCGGTTGCCCTCTGCGTGTTTCCTCTCATGGCCGCCGAAAAACGTTTAACCGCGCTTGCGGAAAGTCGTTAGAATCACGGCGAAACCAACAATTCGGTAACCAGAGGAGAAGCCATGAGCGAGACACCAACTTCGTACACACCGCCTCCGCCCCCACCGCCTCCTCCTCCAGGGGGAAGTTACACACCGCCACCGCCGCCTCCTCCGGGTGGGGCCGCTCCGGGTGGAGACAGGACCATCATGGTCGTCCTGTCATACCTCGGTCCTCTGGCTTTGATTCCTCTGCTGACAAAGAAGGATGACGCTGACATTCAATGGCATGCAAAAAACGGCCTCTCGATCTTCGTCGCTGAATTCGCCGTGATCTTCGTCTGGGTCATACTCGAGATCCTGGTCTTGAGGCATCTTGGCTGCTTGAGCTGGTTGCTTGGTCGTGCGATGAATTGTGTCTTCGCCATTGGCTGTCTTGTCATTTTCGTCATGGCTATCATGAAGGCGCTTCGTGGCGAGCGGTTCCGTCTGCCAGTCATTAGCGACTTCGCAGAGAAGATGTAAACAAAGGAGATCTCGATGGACACGCCAAGCGGTTCCGGTTCCTACACACCACCACCACCACCTCCACCGTCACCGGACGGCGGCACGCCAGCCGCGCCGGGTGGCCCCGTCATCATCTATCCCCAGCAGCCGCCGAAGGACCCGGTCCTCATCGCCGTTCTGAATCTCATCGTGGCCGGCTGTCTCGGCTACTTCATGATGGGACAGAAGATGAAGGGAATCGTGGCGGTCATCGCCTGGGTCCTGGGACTCGCCACCTGCGGCATCGTCTCCGGTCTCGTATCGATCGTCGCGGCGATCGACGGCTACCTCCAGGCGCAGAATCTCAAGAACGGTCTGCCGCTCGGGGAATGGACGTTCTTCGACAAGCACGCCTGAGTCCATTGCATCGATAGAAAGGGCGCCGCACGTGCGGCGCCTTTTCATTTCCAGGGGAAGACTCGTATCATTCAAATTCCAAGACAAAACGTGCCCGAAAAAGTCATCGCAGTTGCTCTGATTCTTCCTGACCTCACCCGCGGCGTCGCCGAAGAACACCTCGCCGAGCTGGAAAAGCTGATCGAGACCGCCGGCGGCCTCGTCGTCGACCGCGTCTTCGCGAAGCGGCCGCGCCCCGATCCCGCCACCTACGTCGGCAGCGGCAAGGCCGAACAGATCAAATCACTGGTGGCGAAGACGGGCGCGACGCTGATCGTCTTCGATGACGACCTCTCACCGGCCCAGGCGCGCAACCTCGAGAAGATCACCGAGGTCAAGGTGATCGACCGGAGCGGACTCATTCTGGACATCTTTGCCGGACGTGCGCGCAGCCGCGAAGCGCGCACCCAGGTGGAGCTGGCGCAGCTCGAGTACATGCTGCCGCGCCTGACGCGGGCATGGACGCACCTCGAGCGTCAGGCAGGCGGAATCGGGACGCGCGGCGTCGGCGAAACGCAGCTCGAGCTCGACCGCCGCATCATCCGCAACCGCATCGCCCGGCTGAAAGAGGAGCTGACGAAAATCGAGCGGACGCGCGAGACGCAGCGCAAGTCGCGCAACGCCGTCTTTACCGTCGCCCTGGTCGGCTACACCAATGCCGGAAAGTCGACGCTCTTCAATCGCCTCACCAGCGGCTCGGCGGAAATGGCCGACAAACTGTTCGCCACGCTCGACGCCAAGTCGGCGCGCGCCGTCTTCGAGATGCCACGCGAGACCGTGGTTATCGATACGGTCGGTTTCATACGCAAGCTGCCCCACCACCTCGTTGCCTCCTTCCGCTCGACGATGGAAGAGGCCGTAGCCGCCGATCTTGTTCTGCACGTCATCGACTCCAGCCACCCGCAGTTCGAAGACCAGCGAGCCGTCGGCGAGGATGTACTGCGCGACCTTGGCGTTCAATTGGATCGGGTGATCGAGGTGTACAACAAGGCGGATCTGACGGAAGAAGGGTCGCGGAGTCTCGCGAAAAACCGCGCGACCATTTCCGCGCTTACCGGCCGTAACATCGACCGCCTCATCGACATCATCCGGGAGCGGGAGCTCGAGAACGGAGAGGTCATCCAGCTCGAGATCCCGCACAACGATGCGCGCGTGATCGCCAAGCTGCATGACGTTGCACAGGTTTACGAGCAACGCGTCACCGACCGGGCCATGCTGCTCACCGCCTGGATTCCGCGGGACGCCCTCCACCTGTTCGAAGCGTACGCGGTCACAGGGTTGTTGAAGCCGGCCAAGGTCAGTTGAGGCCGGCACGGCCGGCTGCGCTGGTTGCCCAAGGCTCGGCCACCATCTTCGCTCCATCGTTCTGCCGCGCAGACTCCTAGGGCGCGATCGAAACCGTCGTGTGATCGACGACACATCGCGGCGTGACATCGCCAACGTCTCGTTTCGCGCCGTTTTCGTACTGTTTGCAATCGGAAACGGAACCAACTGTGAATCGCCGAGACCAAACCGAACGCGCTTATCATGTCGGCCACCGCCACACGACAGCGCTCATGAAAATCCGTCCTGCCGAACTGCGCGACCGACGGCGCATCCACGAGATCCTCGTCGCCACCGCGCGCTTCACGGAAGACGAAGTGCGCAGCGCGATGGATCTGGTCGATTCCGCCCAGGAACACCCCGAGAAGGGCGAGTACATCGTCCACGTCCTCGAGGACCCCGACAGCGGGCCGAAAAAGCTCGTGCAGGGCTACGTCTGCTACGGTCCCACGCCCCACACGGACGGGGTCTTCGACCTGTACTGGATCGCTGTCGATCCCAAGCAGCAGGGACAGGGGATCGGCCAACTGCTGCTCCGCTTCGTCGAGAATGAGGTCCGGCGGCAGCGCGGCCGCATGCTTCTGATCGAGACCTCGTCGAAGGAAAGCTATACGCCGACGCTGCGGTTCTACGAACGCAGTGGGTACGACGAGATCTCGCGCATCAAGGACTTTTACCGGATCGAAGACGATAAAGTCGTCTATTGCAAGAAGCTGACGCCGAGCTGACATGAGCCCGAACCTCACTCTTTACGCCGCGCTCGTCCTCTACGCCGCCGGAACCATCGTGGCGCTGGCGACGCTTTTCACGCGCGAGAAGAGGCCCCAGCACATCGCGCTCGGCCTGATGATCGCCGGCTTCGTGGCGCACACGGTGTGGATCGGAACGATCTGCGTCCGGACGCACCATCCTCCGCTGACGAACCTCCCGGAAGCGGCCGGTTTCATGGCCTGGACGATATTCGCGGTCGAGCTGGCGCTCTTCATCCGCTATCGGGTTCACGCGGCGTCGTTCTTCGTCTACCCGCTGGTGTTGATGCTGCTGACGGTCTCGGCGGTCGTGCACGAGCCGTTCGTAAAGAGCCCGGCCGCCATCTCGCGCCTCTTCATCACGCACATCCTGCTGACGACCACCGGCGTGGCCGGATTGCTGATCGGCCTTGCTTTCGGCGGCCTTGCCTGGGCACAGGACCGGGCGCTGAAGTCGAAGCATCGCGGCGCGCTCTGGGATTGGATCCCCAGCCTCAACGTCTGCAAGATGGTCAGCTACCGGGCTCTCTCGATTGGATTCAGCGTCTACACGCTCGGCATCCTGGCCGGGATTCTCTGGTCATACCGCACGTCGGCAGAGTTGATGGACCTCCGCGTCAAACAGGTCGGCGCCGTCGTGGCCTGGGTGCTGTTCGCCGTCGTGCTGCAGGCCTACGTGAACGACACCTACCGAACGCGGCGCACCGCCATCATCGGCGCCTGTGCCTTCATAGCCATCGTGGTGGCCATTCTGGGGATTCACCATGTGTGAGACCCCGAGGTTCCCATGCCTCTGATCGCTGTCGGCGTAAACCACCGTACCGCGCCGGTCGACGTGCGCGAGCGGCTCAGCGTGGCGCCGGCGAGGATGCCGGAGACGCTCGATGAGCTTCGCGCGCTCGATGGCGTCGACGGCGCTGCCGTCCTCTCCACCTGCAACCGCGTCGAGGCGATTGTTTCGGCCACCCGCGAAGATGTCATCGAGCCGATCGTCGACTGGCTGACGCAGCGCGCCGGCACGGCGCGGTCGGAGCTGGAGAAACACGTCTACATCCTTCGGCACGGCGACGTGCTCAAGCACCTCTTTCGCGTCGCTTCCGGCCTCGACTCGATGATCGTCGGCGAGCCGCAAATCGGCGGACAGGTGCGCGCCGCCTTCCTGGCCAGCCGCGAGTGCGGCACGCTCGATTCGCTCCTCTCGCAGGTCTTCGATCAGACCATGCGCGTCGCCAAACGCGTACGCACCGACACCGGCATCGGCGAGCACGCCGTCTCCGTGCCGTATGCCGCGGTCGAGCTGGCGAAGAAGATCTTCGGCGATCTCCACGGCCTGCAGGTCCTTCTCCTCGGCGCGGGCGAAATGGGCGAGCTGACGGCCGAGCATCTGTCCGCCTTCGGCCTCGAACAGATTTTCGTCGCCAACCGCTCGTACGACCGCGCCATCGAGCTGGCGGAGCGTTTTCACGGACAGGCGGTGAAGTTCGAAGGGATCGAGCCGTACCTGGCCACGTGCGACATCGTCATCGCCTCGACCGCCGCGCCCCATTTCGTGGTTGAGAGCGAACATGTCCACCGCGCCCTGGCCACGCGCAGACGGCGTAATCTCTTTCTCATCGATCTCTGCGTCCCACGCAACATCGAGCCGGCCATCGCGGACATCGATGGCGCCTATCTCTACAACATCGACGATCTCCAGCACGTCGCGGACACGAACCGCGAGCTGCGTTTGCAGAAAGCGGGAGAAGCCGAACAGATCGTCGATCGGGAGGTCGATGCCTTCCGCCGACGTCTGACCGCGCAGGATGCCGTGCCGACGATCGTGGAGCTGCAAGCGCGGCTGGAGGCTATCCGCAGCGCAGAGCTGGAGAAATGCCTGCGTAAGATCGGGCCGATGAACGCCGATCAGCGCGCCGCCATCGAGCAGCTCACCACGCAGATGGTGAACAAGATCCTTCACTATCCGATCCTGCAGCTCAAAGAGGCCGAGGAGCCGGCCGAGCGCGAGACATTGCGCAAAACCATTCGGAAGATTTTCGGACTGCGATGAGTCGCCCCGTCCGCATCGGCACGCGCGGCAGCCAGCTCGCACTCTGGCAGGCCAACGAGGTCGCGAAACGTCTCGCCGAACACGGCTACCGGCCGGAGGTCGTCCCGTACAAAACGACCGCCGACAAGCGTCAGGACGTGCCGCTGGCATCGATCGGCGGAAAGGGTCTGTGGGTGAAGGAGCTGGAAGAAGCGCTCCTTCGCCGCGACATCGACGTGGCCGTTCACAGCCTCAAGGATGTCCCCTCGATGATCCCCGATGAATTCGTCCTGGCCGCGTTTCTCGAGCGCGCCGATCCACGCGACGCGTGGGTGAGTCTCGAATCGAAGCCGATCGCATCACTCCCGGATGGCGCTGTCGTCGGCACGAGCGCGCCGCGCCGCCGCGCCCAACTCCGGGCTCTCTATCCGGCTCTTCGCATCGACGACATCCGCGGCAATGTCGACACCCGAATCAACAAGCTTCGCGCCGGCCTCTACGACGGCGCCATCCTCGCCAGTGCCGGCCTGACCCGCCTCGGCCGCTCCAGCGAGATCACCTCTTACTTTTCGATCGCTGAGATGCTCCCCGCCTGCGGCCAGGGCATCGTCGCCATCGAGACGCTGCGCGACGGCGATACCCGCGTCATCGCCGCATCGATCGACCACCCCCCGACCGCCCAAGCCGCCTATTGCGAGCGCGGGGTCCTGCAGAAGTTCGGCACACGCCTCGACTGCTACTCCGCCTGCGCCGTCCACGCCACGTTTGATGATGGCACGATCACCCTTCGCGCATTTTTTGGCGAGCTCGAAGGCGATCGCTCGATTCGCGTGAAGTTGAGCGAGAGAGACGCGGACGCGGTGATCGACGAGGTGTACGACGCTCTCCTGAGCGCCGGGGTGATGGAGTTGGTGTCATGAGCATTGGCAAAGTCTTCCTCGTCGGCGCCGGTCCCGGCGATCCCGGCCTTCTCACGCTCCGCGCCGCGGAGCTGATCGCGCACGCCGACTTCATCGCCATCGACGCCCTGGTCTCGGACGCAATCGCCGACCGCGTGCCTGCGACGGCCGAAGTCGTTTACGTCGGCAAGCGCGCCTCCAAACACGCTCTGCCGCAGGAGAAGATCAACCAACTCCTCATCGACGAAGCGAAGAAAGGGAAGACCGTCGTCCGGCTCAAAGGCGGCGATCCATTCGTCTTCGGACGCGGCGGCGAAGAGGCCGAGGAGCTCGTCGCCGCCGGCGTCGCCTTCGAGATCGTCCCCGGCATCTCGTCGTCGCTCGCCGGACCGGCCTATGCCGGCATCCCCGTCACACACCGCTCGTACGCCACCTCGCTCACGCTCGTCACCGGCCATGAGTCGGACGCGTCGACCGGCATCAAGTGGGAGGCGCTGGCCCAGCTCGACGGCACGATCGTCTTCCTGATGGGTTTCGCCAATCTGCCGATGATCGCCCGGAAGCTCACGGAAAACGGTGTCTCGTCAGACCGCCCCGTTGCCGTGATCTCGAAAGCGACCACGCGCGATCAGCGAACGGTGATCGGAACGCTTGCAACGATCGAGGCGAAGGTGTCCGAGGCCAGCCTGCCGACGCCGGCGCTGATCGTGGTCGGAGAAGTGGTGAGGCTGCACGACGTCATCAACTGGTTCGAGACCAAGCCGCTCTTCGGCAAACGCATCGTCGTCACGCGCGCCCGCGAGCAGGCTTCCGAGCTGAAGCGGCTCTTCGAAGAATCGGGTGCCAGCGTTGTTCAGTTCCCGACCATCGAGATCGCGCCTCCGGAATCGTACGAATCGCTCGACGCCGCCGTCGACGGCCGCTTCGACTGGCTGGTCTTCACCTCGGTCAACGGCGTGTCAGCCTTCTTCGAGCGCCTGTTCGCAAAAGGAAAGGACGTCCGTGCCCTCGCCGGCGCGCGCATCGCCTGCGTCGGCGAAACGACCGCGGCAGCCCTGCGCGCGCACGGACTCGTCCCCGACCTCGTGCCCGAGAAGTTCATGTCGACCGCGCTCATCCCGCGCTTCGACGCCGACCAGAAGGGCGTGCGCATTGCCGTCATCCGCGCCGCCGAGGGGCGCGACGAATTCATCGACGAAATGCGCCGCCGCGGTGCGGAGGTGCATCTGGCCGTTGCCTACCGCACGATCCCGGTGGCCGCGAACGCCGAGGAGTTACACGACATCGACGTCGTCACCTTCACCAGCGCCTCCACCGTCGACAACTTCTTCGCTGCGACGAAGGTCGATCTCAACGGCACCCTCCTCGCCTCGATCGGCCCCACCACCAGCGACGCCATCCGCAAGCACGGCCGTCAGCCCGACATCGAGTCGCCAACCGCCAGCATTCAGGCACTTCACGATGCGGTGGTTCACGCGGAGGCGCGGAGACGCGGAGGAAAGCTGCCGCCGCCTCTCTGCGGCTCCGCGTGAGAGTACTTTCGAAACTACAATGCGAAAAGAGTACGACTTCTCACAAGGTACGCGTGGCGCGGTCGTTCAACCTGACCCAGGCAAGGTTCGAATCACGATCCGCCTGGACGAGGATGTGATCGAGTGGTTTCGCAACCAGGTGAACGCCGCCGGCGGTGGGAATTACCAGACCCTGATCAATAAGGCGCTTCGGGATTACATCGGAACGCGCGCCGAGCCGCTGGAGAAAACCCTTCGGCGTGTGATTCGCGAGGAACTGCGGAAGAAGGGTGCTGCGTAAGTTCCCCTACGGAAAATACCCCCTCGGTATGCGCAACTGCTGCCCCGCGCTCGAGGTGATCATCAGCGCGTGCCATTCGTCCGCCGCGGACGGGTCGGAGTTGAAGACGACCTGGTACTGGTTGCGCAGCTCTGACGCCAGCTTGGCGTAGACGTCCGGCAACTCACGCTCCGCTTTGATGATGAAGTAGGTCGCGCCGGTGTCGCGGGCGACATTCGCCAGGCGCTTCGCTTCGAAGTAGCCGACGCCGAAGCGCATCCAGCGGGTCAGCAACTTGTTCTTGACGATCGGGTAGATCGGGACGCCGGCGTAGCGGGCGTAGTGGACGAGATGCTCGAGTTTGAAGTGGCTCCCCTGGTCGACGCCGTCGGTGAGGACGACCAGGGCGTGGCGGCCGGGCTGTTTCTGCAGTTCGTACAGCATCTCGATGGCCGTGTCGTAAAGGTGTGTCTCCCCGGACGGTTTGACGCGGTCGACGGACGCGGCGGCGGCGTTGAAGTCGTTCGTGAACGGTGTCAGCCAGAACTCCTTCTGATTGAAGCCGACGACGGCGATGCGGTCCTGCGGACGCAGCAATCGTTGCGCGAACTGTTTGGCGGCGGCTTTGACCACCGGCAGCTCTTCCAGCATCGACTCCGAGTAGTCGATGAGGAGGATGACGTAGAGAGGCTGGTCGGATGCGGGCGTGAGCGCTTCGATCCGGCGCGGCGTACCGTTGTCGAGCAGCGTCAGCTCGGCAAGACTCGGTGCGCGGTTACCGCCGACGACGGATAGCGGTACCTGCTGGACGGAGACGTCGACCTGCTCGTTCGGGTTCGTGCCGAAAAAGAGGACATCGTTCGCCTCGCTGCCGTCGCTCGCGTGCGCGACGACGCGTGCGTAGATGGCGTTCGGATACTTAGCGGCATCGAACGCGGCGGTGTACGGCGGCGCGGCAATGCCGGCGACTTTTTCTTCACCGATGAAGAAATCGACCGCCGTGATGGCGACCTGCTGCGGTTTGATCACGTTCGCCTCGAGCACGCTGTGATTGGCATGCAGGCGGACGCGGAACGGCGGACGCGGATCGTTGACGACCATCTCGTCTTCACCGGCCACGTTTCCCTGCGCGTCGTAACCGACGGCGCGGATGCGCAGGCGGCGGATGTATTCGCCAACCTTGACCGGCAGCACGATGAACTTGCCGGCTCCCTCCGTGTACTTCACGCCGTTGATGAACAGCGCCACGCGCACGACGGGATCGGCCGTCTGCACCGATACGGGCAGATCGCCATAGACCAGCGACGCCGGCTTCTGGGTGATCCGCACGCTCTGCGCGAGCGCCGCCGCGCTGATCGATGTCAGAAGGATGAAGGATGAAAAGTGAAGGATGAATCGTCGGATCACGCGCCGCTCAACGTGAAATCATCCTTCATCCTTCCGAAGGCAGAAGGCAGAAGGCAGAAGGCAGAAGTGACGAAGGCAGAAGTGACGAAGAGCGGAGCACTTTTGCAGAGGTCGGTCTTAGTCAGAAGGCAGAAGTGAAACGATGAGCGGAGCACTTCTGCCTTCTGCCTTCTGCCTTCTGCCCTTTTCCACCACCTGATCCATCGTGCATTGCCTCGGCTCTTTCTCCGGCCGCCAGCGAAGAAACTTCGAGCCATGGCGGAAGCGGCCCTGTGAGTAGTAGTCATACTCGACCTCGCAGACCAGCTCGGGACGCACCGGCTGCCATTCACCGCTCTTTTCCGTTGCCCACCGCGATGGTCCGCCCGGGACGCGCACCTCGAACGGGTTCTCGCCGGCCAGCGCTTCGAGTCTCTTCGTCAGCGCGGCACGATCGTCTTTCCGGATCGACGACGAGTGACCGATGTGGACGAGGCGTCCTTCTTCGTCATAAAGGCCGAGCAGGAGCGAGCCGACCTCACGTGTCCCCTCGCCGTAGCGGAAACCGCCGACGACGCAATCGGCGGTCTTGAGATGCTTGACCTTTACCATTCCTTCGCGGTCGCCGGAGTGGTACGGCTCGCCGAGGCGCTTGGCCATCACGCCATCGAGTCCGGCACTGCCGAATTTGTTGAACCAGTCGCCGGCCAGTTTGCGGTCGGTCGTCGCCGGCGAGAGCCGGATCAGCGAGCCTTCCGGCAGGCTGACACAGAATCGCTCGAGCTGGTCGCGGCGCGTTTCGATCGGCTTTTCCACGATCGATCTCCCATTGATCACGAGAAGATCGAAGGCGAAGTAGTGCGCGGGCGTCTCCGCGGCCAGTTTGCGAACGCGGGAGTCCGCCGGGTGAATGCGCTGCAGCAGGTGGTCGAACGAGAGCCGCCCTCCGACCGGGACCACGATCTCACCATCGAGCACGAACTCTTTCTGCCACAGCTCGCGCATCGCTTCCACGACCTCGGGGAAGTAGCGTCCGAGCGGCTGGCCGGCCTTCGACTGCACTACCACGTCGTCGCCGCTGCGGAAGACGATCGCCCGGAACCCATCCCATTTCGGCTCGAACTGCCAGCCGTCGCCAGTGGGGATTTTGTCGACGCGTTTGGCCTCCATCGGCGGGTAGGGAGGGTTGATGGGAAGGTTTAGCTTCGGGAAGCTGGCGGATGTGATTGTGGGGGCGGTGCCTTTTCTTGTGCTCATACGGACTTCTTCTTGGATGTTTTCTTCTCCGGTGCCGCGAACACCTTCGCCAAATCGAACCTCTTCTTCCCCACCACCGGTTTCCACAGATCCCCCACCTCGGCGACGCGTTCGCGGACGTTGTCGATGCGGAAATCCTGGATGTCGACTCCTTCCTCGATCTCCTCCCACGTCACCGGCGTCGAGACGCCGGCGAATGGCGTCGGGCGGACGGAGTAGATCGACGCCAGCGTGCGCCCCCAGGCGTTCTGGTTGTAGTCGACGAGGACGCGCGCGTAGGGGCGCTTCACCTTGCGGTACTCGGCCGTGATGATGTTGGGATGGCGCGACTCCAGCTCGACGGCGATGGCCTTGGCGAACGTCCAGACCTCTTTCTGGAGCGGGCCGCGGACGGTGGGGATGTAAACGTGGATCCCCTTCGAGCCGGTGGTCTTGGCGAAGACAGGCATGCCGAGGTGATCGAGGATGTCGCGCACGCGCAGGGCCACTTCGCGAATCATGGCGAAGCCGGCGCCGGGACCAGGATCGAGATCGAAGTGCAGAACGTCGGGGCGGTTGTAGTCGTCGCACTGCGCGTACCAGGGGTTGAGATCGATGCAGCCGAGGTTGATGAGCCAGAGCAGCGACGGCAGATCCTGCACGATCGGGAAATTGACCATGCCGGCGTCATGAGGGATCTGGCAGATGTCGATCCACTCCGGCCGCGGTTCCGGTGCACGTTTCATGTAAAAGAAGTCGCCCTCGGCGCCATTGGGGTAGCGCTTCATCACCATGGGCCGCCCGGCCAGATGGGGCAACAGATACGGTGAGATGTCGGCGTAGTACTGCAGCAAATCGCGTTTGGTGATCTTCAGGTTCTTCCAGAACAGCTTCGGAAGATTCGTCAGCCGCACCTCGCGCGTACCGAAGTTCAGCACGACATCGGTCTTGTCAGTGGGGATGACTAACTGCTTCCTGGCAGTCACAACGGTGAATTGTGCAGCCGTCAGGCCAGAGTCACCAACCCGCGGGGATTTTTCCGTCGCCGGTGGTGCGGTGGCGCGGTGCATCGAGCGTGCAGTATTCGAGCTCTCGATTGGCGCGGACGGCGCGCAGCATCAGGCCGCCGCGCGACATGTCGCCGAGGCCGGCGAAGGCGGCGGGGAAGCGAAGACGATGCTGAAAAACGGGCCAGAGGATGTCGACATACTTGCCGCTGGCGACGCTGCCGAGGAGGACGACCTGCGCATCGGGCGCGAGCGTTTCCTCGAGCGAACGCGCGTCGCGCTCGAGCGGCTGACGGTAATTGCGTTTGGCGACGTCGACCGGTGTGCGTGACATCACCTTCATCCTCTCCTCCGTAATACGCCAGTCCGGCGGCACGAGGCCGAAACCGGGAGCGATGATGTAGACGCCCGCTTCGGCGGCGAAATGGAGCGCGTAGCCGATTTTGCCGCGAAAGTAGAGAGAGCTCATGAACGCGAATGCCATCGCGATCGGCACCCCCTCCGGCGACCGGTACATCCGCGCCGCCTCGAAGCTCGCGTTCGGCGAGATGAACTGCTTCGCGCGGACGCCGGAGGTGTTGGCAGGGGAGAGCAAGAAGATCGTCGGAGGCACGGGCGGGGAACGTTTGCGGGAATTGTGTCCTTCCCGGCGTTGCGCGGTTGCGGGGTCTCGCGGTGTTCGGTTGGCAAGGTTGCTGGTTGCGAGGTTACAGAGTGCCGCTGATGCACCCAGCAACCAAGCAACTTTGCAACCCAACAACCGCGAGACCGCGCAACCGCGTAAGCTACCCACTCCCATGCCACACATCATCCTCTTCACACTAACCATCGCTGCGATCAGCACGTTGTGCATCGCACCGATCGCGTTGGCGCTGGCGGCGTGGTCGTGGCGGGCGGGGGCGAAGGGGATGGTCGTCGATGCGCTCGGGGCGTTGCCCCTCGTCTTACCACCGACGGCGGTCGGCTTCGTGTTGCTGGAGATCCTTTCGCGGCGCAGCCCGATCGGAGGATTTCTCGAGCGGATCGGCGTCCAGATTCTTTTCACGCCGAAGGCGGTTGTGCTGGCGTGCGCGGTGATGTCGTTTCCACTGATGTTCACGGCCTTCCGCGTGGCCATCGAAACCTCGGACCGTCGCTTTTTCGACGTGGCCCGTACCCTTGGCGCGTCGCCCGCGCGCGCGTTCATCCGCGTGACGCTGCCGCTGGCGTGGCGCGGTCTGCTCAGCGGGATGATTCTCTCCTTCTGCCGGGCCCTCGGCGAGTTCGGCGCGACGATCCTCATCGCCGGCAACATCCCCGGCCGCACGCAAACGCTGGCACTGGCGATCTACGACCGCGTCCAGAACGGCACCGAACACGAGGCTCTGGCGCTCGTGGCGTGGGTGGTCGGGATGGCCTGGGTGCTGGTGGCGATCAGCAGCGTGCTCATCGCGCAGCAACGGAAACGGTTGGCGGCGTGATCGAGATCGATATCCGGTTGCCGCTCGCGCCGTTCCGGCTGGAGGTTCGCTGCTCGTTGACGGCGAACGTCACGGCACTGGTCGGCCGCTCCGGCTCGGGAAAGACGTCGCTGGTCGAGTCGATCGCCGGCCTGCGCCGTGCGCTGGGACGGATCGTCATCGACGGCACGGCTCTGCTCGATAGCGATCGCGGCATCGACCTTCCGCCCGAGCGCCGCGGTATCGGGTATGTGCCGCAGGATGCGGCGCTTTTTCCGCATTTGCGCGTCGCGGAGAACATCCGCTTCGGCGGCAGCGGCCGGGAGCGTTTCGACTCACTCATCGAAGCGCTGGAGTTGGCTCCGCTGCTCGATCGCGCGCCGGCGTCGCTCTCGGGTGGGGAGCGGCAGCGGGTGGCGTTGGCGCGGGCGCTGATGACGCATCCGCGGCTGTTGCTGCTCGATGAGCCGCTGGCATCGATCGATCAGCCGCTCCGCGAGCGCATCCTTCTCTACCTCCGCCGCGTACGCGACCTCGGCATTCCGATGATCTACGTTACGCATCAGCCGTTCGAAGCGCTGGCGCTCAGCAGTTGGTGTGTCGTTTTACGGGATGGCCGCGTCGCCGCCGATGGCCCGTCGCGCGCCGTGCTCGCCGATCCGGCAGTGTCTGGCAATGTCGAGAATGTCTTCGAGGTGTCGGACCCGCATCACGAGCCCGGCCTCGGCATTACGCGCGTGACGACAGGCGGTGGCCTTGCGCTGCTGCTGCCGTACGATCAGGTCGTAGAGGCTAGGTTTCCGCTGGTCGTCCGCATCAGCGCGGACGATGTCGTCGTGTTCGGTGAAAAGCCGTCCTCGATCTCGTCGCGTAATGTCTTCGAGGGGACGGTGGCGTCACTGCGGGCGAGCGACGGTATCGTCGACCTGACCGTGACGACGCCCGAGCCGCTGAGCGTGCGGATCACCCGGGCAGCCGCGGAGGATCTGAGCCTGGTCGAAGGCGCAAGGGTCTGGCTGGCATTGCGAAGCCGGGCATTCAGGATCGTCGGATGACGAGACCGCGTAACCGCGAGACCCCGCAACCGCGTTTACAATACACCGCATGTTGATCAAAGGAATGACCGAGCAGGAGATCCGGGTCCTGCAGGAGTTTCGACGGATGGCCGTGGAGTCACTGCGGATCGCTGCGATCAAAGGGATCAAGCACCCGGCCGGTGGCGGGGAAACGCCGGCGTTTGCGCTGGTCGACAAGGGATTTCTGACGGCGGACGCGGCACGAGAGAACTTCGCCCTCACCGGGAAAGCGAAGGATTTCCTCTCGTACGACCCGAAGCCGGAGTTCGAGGAGACAGGCGCCGCGGGGGCGGTTTCGGCGGATGCCGCTGAATGAATTGCACATAAATTGGTGCAATCTATAACCCACGCAAATTCAATCGTTTAGCTCGTGCGCGCGCGGCGTGCTTAGATGCCTGCACGCGTAAACACCGTTGACTCAGGAACTTAGCTGTCGTAGCATGTGTCGCCGAGGATTGGAAATGAAAGATGGCGACAAAGCAAAAGCCAAAGCAGCCAAAGCCAAAGCCTCAGGGAAAAAAGTCAGCAGCAAAAGCGCCGCAAAAGAAAAAGGCGGCAAAGCCGTCAAAGCCGGCAGCAAAAAAGAAAGCAGCCCCTCCGCCAAAGGCCAAGCCGAAAAAAAAAGCGGCAGCACGGGTAGCGTCAAAGCCGCTCCCAAAGCCGTCGCCAAAGCCCTCTCCATCCCCAAAAGCAACGGCAAATCCCCCCGCGCCGACGCCGAAGCCATCACCTTCACCAATCCAGCCATCGAGAGCGCCTTCAAGCGCGCCGTCAAGAAATATCCCAACGCTTTCCGCCGCCTTACCGATTGACAGCGGGATGCGGTATCTCAGCGTTCAGGACCTGGTAGAGCTGCATCGTGCGGTCAGCACGGAGTTCGGCGGCAATCAGGCCCATCCCGGCGTGGTCGATTCGCAGTTCGGTCTGCTGAACGCCGTGCAGCGGCCGCAGGTGACGATGCTCGGCCGCGAGGCATACTCCACATTTCCCGACAAAGTGGCGGCGTTCCTGTTCGCACTGCTCATCAACAGCCCGTTCCGCGGCGGCAATCGCCGCGTGGCGCTTGCGTCGCTCTTCGCGTTCTGCGAGCTCAATAGCCGGACCGTCGATTCCCGCATCCTCGACGAGAAAGCTGCCGAGGGTCTCTTCAAACGTGCCGCCGGCCATCGCGAGCTCGGTATCCCGCCGGAAAACGTTTTCCGGGAGATCCGCGAGATGATGGCGCGCGCGATCGTGCCGCTGTCGTAGTGCGGTCTCGCAGTTGCGGGGTTGCACGGTCTCGCGGTGTGGTTTGATGAAATGTAGCGGTACGGCGAAAAATCGGGTTAAACGCACCGCGAGACCGCGTAACCGCGAGACCCGCAACCGCTACTTCTTCTCCCTCTCCTCCCGCTCATGCATCGCCGCATTGATCCTTCCCAGCAGGATGCGGGCGACGCGCAGATCGTGACCAGCGTCGATGAGCAGGATGGTGATGTCACCGCCAGCCCACAACAGGCCGGCCACGACGAACAGCCGCACCGCTTCGACGAGGAGCGTCATGAGCGAGGCCAGACCGCTCGTGATCACGCCGGTGACCACTTCGCCAAGCAGGATGACCAGCAGCAGAAGTGCAAGGACCTTGAACAGCCGCGCGATGTAACGCAGCGCCACATACGGCTCGAGATCCTCCGTGCGCACTTCGCTGTCCCGCGCGCGCTTATCGTCCGCGCGTACCGGCGGCGCCCCGCAGGCCGGGCAGACCCGCGACGGATCGGAGCGCGCCGCGCTGCATTCGGGACAGGTTGTTGGAGTGTTCGCTACTGCTTCGACCACGGTACCTCCTGGTGGGTCAGTCGATTGGTGGATTAGTAGATTAGGTGCCCGAAACTGCGTTCTAAACACTGATCTACTAATCTACTAATCTACCGCTTCTACCCATTGCCCGTTCCGCGCCATCTGGCGCGAAAGCCGCGCACGTCGATGTGCGTGAACGGGCCATGGCCGCAACATGCGGAATAAACGCCAACTCCGCCGACCAGCGACGGATTCTTTCTCTCCACCCGCTCGACGGCCTGCAGGATCACTTCGGCATCGAGGGCGTCGACGCGGTGATCGCCGTTGAGGTCGTCCATCGAACCGTTCCCGTCGTTGTCGATGAAGATGTCCGAGGCATCGCCGTACATGTGGCGGCTCAGGTTCGCCCGTCCTTCCGTGTTGCCGCCGCCGTGGTTGTACTCCGGCGTGCGGAAGCCGCTCATGATCTGCACGTGGCGGACGGGATGACCCATCGCCTCCAGCTCCTGAATCGTCAATTCGAGCTTGTCGAGCAGTTTCGGGTTCAACAGCAGGTACTTCGGCCAGACATTCGGCTGATCCTTCGTCAGGAAATTGCGCAGTTTGAAGTGCGCCGAGATCGGCGTATCGACGTTCTGCTGCGTCACCTCGATGAATCCCGAGGGGTTCGCGTAGGCCGGCGTCTTCGGCGTGCCGCCGTTCTCGAATGGCCAACTGCCGAGGTAATAGGTCCCGATGTGACCGGCCTGTTTCTGGGAGAACGGAACGAGCGTGATGACGCTGAAGTTGTCGAGCTGGCGCACGGCCTGATCGATCTGGACGGCCAGCTTGTAAACGCCGGGCTGCGAGGGTGCCGTGAAGTCGGAGGCGACCTTCTCGGATGTGCCGCCCGTCATCACCGATTTCGCGCCGCTCGGAGCGCCGGACGCGATCGAAGATCCCGGCGTGGCCGTGGTGAAGAACACCTCCCCGCTGCTGCCGCGCAACGGGTTGAGAAACCCGAGCATGGCGTCATTGATGTAAGCGGTGGTCGGTGCATCCGGCTGCATGATCTGTGCGACGATCTGCTGCGACGGCATCGGCGGCGGAAGCGGTGGCGTCTTCACGCCGGCGGCCTTCGCCTCGCGTATCACCTCGCGCTGCTGCTCGAGCGCCGTATGAATCGCACCGATCCAGCCGGTGATGAACAACAGCACGACGACGACGGCGATCCATGTGAAGACATGCTCCTGCCGTTCATTGAGACCGCCGAAGATCCGATGCCGCTTCTGTGTGCGTGGGAACAGGCTCTCTGGCACGACTGTGTCAAGGTTCACGAGGCGTGCCGTAGGCGCATTGCGCTCCTTCCAGCGCTTCGCACCCCCCTCCCCCTATACTCCCGCCCACGTGATCGAGCAGGAGCGAAGCGACCTCGCGGCCGGTGTCATCCGGTCGCTTCTCTGGCTGGCGGCCTTCTGTTTTGCGGCGGGGATCTTTCTCACGGCCACACTTCTGCTGCGTGGCGTTCCGCCGACGTCACACGTGGCGGTGGGGCGGGTCACGGTCGAGAATGCGTCGAAGCTGCGCGACTACCTCACGGCGCTGCTTTTCTTTCTCGTCGCGCCGGCCGCCACCATCCCGCTCTACCGGCTCGGGGCGCGTGAGAATGAGCGGCTCCGCGCGGCGGTGGCCGGCGACGGGATACGCAATCTCGTCTCCATCCTGTTCGTCACCCCATTCTTTCTCGCGCCGTTTCTCTACCTGACGACGTTCAAACCTGCCTGGCCGGTCCTGATCCCGGTCGCCGTTTCGCAGCTCCTGCCGCGCGCCGTCATCGCCTGGCAGCGCAGGCGGTGGGTGCGGCGGCTTTTCGAAAAAGAGATGGTCCCGCATCACGCGCTCATCTCCGTCGAAGCGCTGGCCTGGATACTCTTCCGCTACATCGCCGTCGGAAAACGGATCGCGCATATCCCGACGCTCTTTCTCGAGATCGCCTTCATCGCATTCTTCATCGCCCTGTTCTGGCTGGTCTTTCTGCTCGTTGCCCGGATCGCCGCCTTCACGTTCGATCTGACGACGGAAGCGGCATTGCAGCGAATCGGCATCGCCGCGCTACCGCTGGTCATCCTTCCAGCCCTGGCGCTCCTCTTCATTCCGGGAAACACAGCCATCACGATCGTCCTGGGCATGGTGCTGATCGCACTGCCTCTGGCTCTGCGAACGCGCACGCCAATCGATGGCCGCGCCGTCCGGAATCTCGTCGCCTACGCCATCCTCCCCTTTCTGCTGTTCTGCATCAGCTACGCATCGACGGCATCGCTGACGCAGTGGATCGACCTCTTCCACCGCGGCGAGTCGCTGGGGCCGGCATCGGATCTCCTTCGCGGCAAAGTGCCGTTCCGCGATGTCTTCGTGCTGCATGGGCTACTCGAAGACGGCCAGCTCGACACCTGGCTGATGGAGTTCTTCGGACGGAGCGTGAATGTCGTCATCCTCCGCCCCGTGATCCTCGGCTCGGTCGCCGTGGCCATGCTCTGGTACCTCGGTATGATGATCTTCGACTCGATCCCGCTGGCGATGTTCTCGATCCTGCTCGGAGCGGTGACGACGGTCGACAACGAGCGAGCACTGCTCGAAATCCTCGCCATCGCTCTGCTCATCGGCGCGTTGCGGCGAAACTCGCTGTGGCTGGCTTGCTTCAGTGGCCTCGCCGCGGGCGTCACGATCTTCTACAGCCTCGATATCGGCCTTTACACGGTTGGCGGCGGCGTGCTGGCGATTCTGGCTCTCACCCGCGGTTCGGCCCAGCGCCTCCGAACCCTGCTGACTTTCCTGCTGGGTGTGGGTCTCGGCATGGCGCCGTTTCTCGTCTACCTCGGCTTACGTGGTGCGATCGGCGCCTTCTTCGCGACATCGTTCGTGGCCATCCCGCGCATCATCGACGCGGTCTGGTCGCTGCCCTTCCCCGATCTGACGACCACGTTTCGCCGGAACCTCAATCTGCACACGCTGGCCGACTTCGTCCTCTTCGATCAGTTCCGCTTCATCCTCAACATCCTGGTCATCGGGATTTCGCTCATCGTGCTCGTGCAACGCAGGATTGCGCACCGTACCGGCTCGCTCGATCTCTCGCTGACCGTGCTCACCGCCTTCGCAATCCTCACGCAACGGAGCGCCCTCGGCCGCGCCGATTTTCCGCATCAATACTTTTCGGCATTCCTCATCGGGCCGATGATCCTGATCCTGCTCGTTCTCCTCGGCCGCGCGGCGATCGACCTCTGGCAGGCACGCGACCGCGCCGTGCAGGCCTTCATCGTCCTGGCGATGGTGGCGACCGTGCCGATGCTGGCGGTGATTCTCTGGGTTCCCGATATCGCCAACATGCGTCTCGACGACATGACGCACTACCTCGGCCGCGTCAGCCGCATCGGCTGGATCGATCCCGCGGCGGAGGAGATCCGGGGGCGTATCGAAGGGGTGAAAGCGGTCGTCGATGAGCTCAGCAAACCAGGCCAGCCGATTTTCGACTTCTCCAACCAGCCGGCACTCTACTTTTTCTGCGACCGCCCCAACCCGACGCGCTTCTACCAGGTTCCGATCCTCTCGCCACGCGAGTATCAGATCGAGACGATCCTCGCATTGGAGCGGGCCAGACCGCCGCTCGTCATCCGCCATTCGCCGCAGGAGTTCGACGTCTTCGACGGTATCGACAACTCCATCCGCGCGCAGGCCGTGGCCGGCTACATCGACGACCATTACACCTATGCACGCTCGACGCGGGGCGTCGAGATCTGGCGCCGCCGTGCCGATTTGCCGCCGCTCGATCTCAACGGATATCTGCGCCGCATCCGCATCCCTTCGCTCGAAGAGCTCGGGATGATCGGCGAGCGCTCACGGGTGGTCTTCCCCTCGGTCGGCAGTCTTCCGGGCGCGAACGCGAGCTACTGGCGCAGCGATCTGACGTTGCACAACCCGTATACGGACCGGATGCCGCTTGGACTGCGCTACGTCTCCGGCGACGTTCGTATCGACCGCACCGTCACGATCCTTGGCGGGCAAAGCCTGCGATGGGAAGACGTCGTCCGCTCGCTCTTCGACGCACCCGAGGGGAGCGGCACGCTCTGGATCGAATACCGGGGACAGCACCCTCCGGTGGCGCGGCTCAAGACGTACGACTCGGCGCACAACGCACAAGGCTCGGTCGATCCGCCGCTCTCGATGCGCGATTCAGCCTCCCCGGGCGACAACGCTGACCTGACCATCGTCGGCATCCCGGGCGGCACGCAGCGGCGCGTCAACATCGGCGTCGTCAACGTCGGAAAGATCCCGGCCACCTTCCGCATCACCATCCGCTCGCGCACCGGCCAGCAGATCGGAAAGACGTTCGAGGAAGGACTGGCCGAGGATGCGTCGCGGATGATCGCGGACATCGACAAGACCCTCGGTGTGCCGCTCGACGAAACGACCGCCGTCCACATCACCATGATCGCCGGTACCGGCGTGGCGTACGCAAGCATCGTCGATGCGAACGGGGACTCGCAGTTCCTTGCCGCGGTCGCGCGGTAGCCCCCTGGGACCGCGGGCGTCTCGCCCGCGCGTCGGGCAGGATGTTGCGAAGAACCGCGGTCGAGACGCCCGCGCTCCCAGGTGTCACCCGCCCCACTGCTGCAGCAGAACCTTCGCATCCTCCTGCGCCTTCGCGTCCTCGACCTCGTAGTTGGGGTCGTTGGGCGAGTTGATCACCTCACGCAGGATGCGGATGGCTTCCGGGCCGTTCTTGCTGTCGTCCGAGACCATGGCATCGGCCAGGAAGACGCGGGTGATCTTGTTGGCCGGATCGATCTTGTACGACTCCTTGAGAAAACGCACCGCTTCCTTGCTTGAAGCCCATCCGGTCATGAATGGGACGCGCGGCGTCTCGTCGTGCAATCGGCCGAGGACGCGCTGCGGACCGCCGCCCTCCATCTTCGGATCGACCAGCATGGCGATGGTGGCTTCCCGACGGATGCGGTCGGCGGCCCCTTCCCGTACCGCGGCCATCTTGCCGTAGGCAAGCGCCCACTCGCCCCAGTTCACCGAATCCCAGAAGAACACTTGGCCCGCGCCGGCGATCGCGCGCGCGGCATTGGCGACGTCTTTTTCCGGTGCGTTCGCCTTGATGCCTTTCGCTGACAGTTCGCGATTGACGATGGCGATCGCAGCGTCGCCTTCCGTCTTGCCGGCAGCGTAGGTGTGCTTCTTCTCATCGCTCGTCGAGGCGACGTAGGCGCCTTTGAAGCGGATGGCGCGAAGCAGTTTCCAGCGCGCCTCGAGGTTGTTTGGTTCCTTCGCGGCCGCCTTCTGATACGCGCTGATGGCGGCATCGATCTGCGCCGCTTTGGCCCGGCCACCCTGGTGGCCCTCGGCGCGTGCATTCCAATGCTGGTCGCCTTCGCTCAACTGAGCCGAAGCGGCCACAACGATTGCCATGATTACAGAGGCGAGGAGCAGTGTTTTGCGCATGTTCCGATTCTATGGCACATCGCTTGAACCTCATCTGTAGCAATGCGAATCACGATGCTTGCCGCAACCCTGCTACTCCTTGGCGCCTGTCGCGGCGAAAAGGTGCCGCGCGATTACCAGAACGCTCCGCCGGCGATGAGACACCCGCCGACGTCATCAGCCCAGACGCCGTCCGCCAACGGCATGCGCGGCGCGGCGCCGGAGCCGAGCAAAGGCGCCGAGGGGATTAACGTCACGCGTCAACCAACATCGGCAACCGCTCCGACGGAGACGCTTGGGAATCAGGCACCGGTGACGACGACCGCGGCGACGGCGACGCATACGTGAGAATCGGGAGTCGGGGGTCGGGGGTCGCAGTGTCCGCAAGACATCAATCCCTACGACCCCGACTCCCGACTCCCGTCATCCACATACAATCCGGCCACCTTGCGACTGATCTTCTTCGGCACTCCCGAGTTCGCGGTTCCCACACTCGAAGCACTGGCGCTCGACCACGACATCGCCCTCGTCGTAGCGCAACCGGGCAAACCTGCCGGCCGCGGGATGAAGATGCACGCGCCGGCGGTGGCGGTGAAGGCGCGTCAGCTTGGATTGCCGTTGGCGCAACCGGCGAAGATTCGCAACCCTGAGTTTCTCGAATCGATTTCCGCGCTGCAGGCAGACGCCGGCATCGTCGTCGCGTACGGAAAGATCCTGCCGGCGAGTCTGCTGTCGATTCCGCCGCGAGGGTTCCTGAACGTGCACGCCTCGATCCTGCCGAAGTATCGGGGCGCGGCGCCGATCCAGCGCGCCATCGAACATGGCGAGACCACCACCGGCGTGACGATCATGCGCATCGACGAGGAGGTCGATCACGGTCCGATGCTGGCGGTCGAGACGACGGAGATCGGTCCCGATGAACGGACGCCGTCGCTTGCGGCGCGCCTCTCGCGGCTTGGCGCGGAGGCGCTGGCAGGGGTGCTCGCGTCGCCGCCGTCCGAAACGCCACAGGATCACGCCGCAGCAACCTACGCACCGAAGATCGAAAAGAGCGAAGGAGCGATCCGCTGGACCGAGACGACCGCGGCGATCTACAACAAGTTCCGCGCCTTCGATCCCTGGCCGGGCGTCTTCTCGGGGGATCTGAAGCTCATCGACATCGCACCTGCTTCGGGTCACGGTGAGCCCGGAACGATTCTCTCGACCAGCAGCGACGGCGTGATCGTCGCGACTGGTGACGGGGCGCTGCGGTTGATTACGGTTCAGCGGCCTGGAAAAGGGCCGGTTAGCGCAGAGTCCATAAAGTCAATCCTGACGGTGAGCGGAGCGAGCCCGTCAGGATCTCCGGTGATATTGCGCTGAACCAGCCACATGCGCAAAAAGCATCGACCGCGCGGTATAACCGGATGTCTCAAAGTCCTATCCTGACGGTGAGCGGAGCGAGCCTGTCAGGATCTCCGGTGATATGGCGCTGAATTAACCCACATACGCAAAAGGCATCGACCGCGCGGTATAACCGGAGATCCTGCCTAGGTTCGCTTCGCTCACCGGCAGGATAGGCATTGACTACTACAGATCGCCAGCGAGCCCTCCAACTCCTCCGCCGCATCGAGCGCGAGTCAGCCTTTGCGTCCCTCCTTCTGGCGAACGACACCGGCTTCGTCCGCACCCTCGTCCTTGGCGTGCTCCGGTGGCGCTCGCGGCTCGATTTCGTGATCGATGCCTTTGCGAAGGGGGCCATCGAGCCAGAGATCCGCGACATCCTTCGTCTCGGCGCACTGCAATTGTTGTTCATGCATGTCGCACCGCACGCCGCTGTCGGCGAGACGGTGCAGCTCGCACCGCTGCGGGCACGGGGATTCGTGAACGCCATTCTCCGACGGATTTCAAAGAACGCCCCGGAGCCGGCGGATGTGGCCACCCGAACGGCGCACCCGCGATGGCTCATCGATCGCTGGGGCCGGACATACGGCGCCGAGCGCGCAGCGAAGATCGCCGAGGCGAATCAGGAGCTGTCGTTTCCTGACGTCATGACCGACTCGCCGCCGCCCGGCGCCACCGCCTCGGCGCTCGTCCCCGGCATGTGGAAACTGACCGGATCGAGTGCGGATGTCGAGGGGGTCGTGCTCGATGAAGGGAGCGCCGTCATCGCCGGCATCGCCGCCGCGGCTGGCGACGATGTTCTCGATCTCGCCGCCGCGCCCGGAGGGAAGTCGCTGGTGATGCGCGCGCGGGGCGCAGGCGTAATCAGCAACGACATCTCCATCGCCCGCCTGCGCCCACTCATCGGCCGGTCGGACGCGCTCGTGGTCAGTGATGGCCGGCGTCCGCCGTTTGCGCGGCAGTTCCGTGTCGTCCTGCTCGACGCCCCATGCAGCGCCACCGGCACGATCCGCAAGAATCCGGAGCTCAAGTGGCGGCTCGCCGAGGCTGATCTGGCGTCGTTCGCGGCCCTCCAACGTGAACTGCTCGCCTCCGCGCTCGATCTGGCATCGGAGACGGTCATCTATTCGACCTGCTCGCTGGAACCGGAAGAGAACGACGCGGTCGTCGATGACGTCCTTCGCAGGGGAAACGACTTCGTCCGCGGCGATGTAGCGAAGTTTGTGAACGCCAACGTGGCGCGGTGGGTGGAGGGCGGCGTGCTTCGTCTGACGCCGGAGGCGGGGACGGACGGGTTTACGGCGCAGGTGCTTTTCAGGTCATCCTGACGGCGAGCGCAGCGAGCCTGTCAGGATCTCCGGTTATCCCGCGATGATTGAACCTGCGTCCCCGAGGTATCTCCGGTTGTCCCGCGATGAGTGAGCCTACGGCCGCGCGGTATCGCCGGAGATCCTGACGGGCTCGCTGGCGCTCACCGTCAGGATAAACTTCACACAGGTTCGCTGGCGCTCACCGTCAGGATAGACTGAGGTATTGGCTCGCGACCTACTCATCGGCAACGGATCACTCGTCATCGGCTTCGACGCCGCTTACCGGATCGCAGACGTCTACTTTCCGCATGTCGGCCTCGAGAATCATGCCGGCGAGCGTTTCCGGTTCGGCGTCTCCGCGGACGGCGCGTTTTCCTGGGTGGAGAGCGATCAATGGCAGCGGACTCTCACCTATCTGCGCGAGACCAACGTCACCGATGTCAACTGCGTGAACGAAGACCTCGGCATTCGTCTTCGCTGCTACGACGTGGTCGACTCCGAGACCAATGTCTATGTGCGGAAGATCGTCGTCCGCAATCTGCGGAGCGAGCCCCGGCGGGTGAAGCTTTTCTTCCACCACGGTTTCGAGCTGTACGGCAGTCCGAACGCCGATACGGCGATGTTCGATCCCGATTCGGCCAGCATCATCCACTACAAAGCCAAGCGGTACTTTCTCGTCAGTGGCGCGACTGATGCCGGTTCCGGCGTCAGCGAGTATTCGTGCGGGCGCGCCGGCATCGATGACAGCGAAGGGACGTGGCGCGACGCCGAAGACGGCGTGCTGTCGATGAATGCAATCCAGCAGGGAGCCGTCGATTCGACGATCGCGTTTCCTGTCGACCTCGAGCCGCTCGGCAGCCAGACGGCGTTCTACTGGATTTGCGCCGGCGCGCGCTACGGCGAGGTGCGGAAGCTCGATCAATACGTGCGCGAGGAGACGCCGGCACGGATCATCGCCCGCACCGCCTCGCTCTGGTACACGTGGGTCAAAAAATCCGCCGAGGACCTCAGCGACCTCCCCGAGGAGATTCTGGATCTGTATCGGCGATCGCTGCTGGTCGTGCAGACGCATTGTGACCACGCGGGAGGGATCGTGGCCGCGGCCGATTCCGACATCGAGGTCGGCCACAACGACCACTACGCCTACGTCTGGCCGCGCGACGGATCCTTCGTCGCCGACGCCATGGACCGGGCCGGATTTCATCACATCGCGCGCCGATTCCTGCAGTTCGCGCACGGCACGATCAGTAACGATGGTTACTTTCTCCACAAGTACGCCCCGGATGGTTCGGTGGCGTCGTCGTGGAATCCGTGGGTACGCGATGGGAAGAAGCAGTTGCCGATTCAGGAGGACGGGACCGCGCTGGTGGTCTGGCTTCTGGCGCGGCACTGGGACAGGACGCGCGATCTCGAATTCATCCGCGGCGTCTACCGGCGGCTGGTCGTTCAGCCGGCCGACTTCATGGCGCGGTTCCGCGATCCGGAGACGCATCTCCCCCTGCCGTCGTTCGATATGTGGGAGGAGCGGCAGGGTGTCTTCACCTTTACGTCGTCAGCGGTTTGCGCGGCGCTGCAGGCGGCGGCTGATCTGGCGAATCTGTTCAACGAGCAGGATCGCCGCACGCATTACCTGCAGGTTGCCGCGGAGATCCGCGAGGCGATGGTGCGGCATCTCTGGCTCGAGGATGAGGGGCGCTTCGCGCGTGGGTTGACGTTGCACGGCGATGCGCTGGAGCTCGACCGTACCGTCGATGCCTCGACCTTCGCCACCTTTTTTCTCGGCGTGTTCGCACCCGACACGGCCATGGTGGAAGGGACGATGCGCGCAATCCGCGAGACGCTTTGGGTGCAGACCGAGATCGGCGGCGTTGCGCGCTACGCGAACGACCGCTACCAGAGCAAGGTGGCGAACGACGATCCGGTGCCGGGAAACCCGTGGCTGATCTGCACGCTCTGGCTTGCCGAGCACGCCGTGGCCCGGGCCACATCGATCGCCGAACTGCAGTCGGCGCTCGACCTTCTGCGCTGGGTCCGCGCGAAGGCGCGTCCGTCGCTTGTGCTTCCCGAGCAGGTTCATCCACATACCGGTGCGTCGCTGTCGGTTTCCCCGTTTTCGTGGAGCCACGCGCAGGTCGTTTCGGTCGTCCGCGGATATCTCGACAGACTTCATTTTCTACGCCGGAATGGCGCTGAAAATGCGTCGCGTGCACAAGCGAAAAATGTCGCCGGTAACTCCGTTGACAAACCATCTTCGTTCTCATAGATTGCGAAAAACCTAGGAAACATCCCGGTTTTACCCATCGGTAAGAGGAGATCGTCTATGGCAGGCAAGGGTGACGTCATCAATGAAATCGCCGAACAGGCGGGCATTTCGAAGAAGGAAGCCGCGGCCGCGTTCGACGCGTTCGTAGGCTACATTTCCAGCACGTGTCAGAGCGGTGAGCGCTGCGCCATTCCGGGGCTCGGCAGCTTTGCCGTATCGCAGCGAAAAGCGCGCGAAGGCCGCAATCCCCGCACGAACGAAAAGATCACGATTCCCGCATCGAAGAACGTCCGCTTCAAGGCAGGCAAAGACTTGCGCGAGGCGGTGAATACGAAGCGCGCCAAGAAGCGGTAATCGCAAATCGCGCATCGGTCGAAGCGCCCCGCCGGCGGGGCGTTTTCATTTTGCGACGTATTCCTTGTCATCCTGACGGTGAGCGAAGCGAGCCTGTCAGGATCTCCGGTGGCACCGCGAGGTCGTTGCCAGGAGCAGGGATGGAGCGAAACTGCCAGAGATCCTCGCCAACAGGGAAATTAAGCGCGGTCTCACCGGAGATCCTGACGGGTGTCGCTGCGCGACACCATCAGGATGACAGAGATGTCATGCAGCGACCGGCACACGCGTACTGCCATCGCCGCGATTTCCTCCGATGGCTCGATCAGATCGGGGACGATGACCACATCCATCCCCGCGGCGCGCGCGGCGCGGACGCCGGCTTCCGAGTCTTCGAGCACTAAGCACTCCTCCGGCGCGATGCCGATGCGTTGCGCTGTCAATAGGAAGAGGTCGGGCGCCGGCTTCGAGTGCTCGACTTCGTCGCCGCAAGCGATGGCGTCAAATCGCGCGGCGAGCTCGCCGAGACAGCGAAGGGCGATCGCGCGCGGAGTCGACGTCGCCAGCGCTTTCGGAATGGCCAGCGCATCGAGAAGGTCGAGCAATTCGGCCGCTCCCGGCTTGTGTGGGAGCGGTGCACGTGCCAGGCGTTCGTCCCAGTCGCGGCGCCAACGCACGCGAAACTCATCGAGCGGGAAGGCGTCGCTGAAGCGCTCGCGCAGCAGACGCTCTGATTCGTCGTTGCCGCGGCCGACGAATTGCGTGTAGAACTCGTCGTCGATCGGACAGCCCAGTTCCGCGGCCGCGGTCTGCCACGTCACGCGGTAGAGCGGCTCGCTGTCGAGCAGCAGGCCGTCCATGTCGAAGATGACGGCGCGCGGCTTCAAACCCATGCCTTCGGGACGAAGAGCCGCTCGTACAGGTTGATGGCGTAACGGTCGGTCATTCCGGCGATGAAGTCGATGGCCAGCCGCTCCACCGGTTCGCCGGCGCCCGTATGGAGAAACGTTTCCGGATGCGCTACGACGTGCTCGAACAGCGCCGTCAACGTCCTCTGTGCCTTCACGAATTCGTCGCGCACGGCCGGCGTCAGATACATGTTCTGAAACATGTACGTGCGCAGCTCTTCGAGCGCATTGAGCACCTCGGCGGACATCGAGATCGATTCGTAATCGCACGCCAGCGTGGCCTCGATGACGTCGCGCACCATCCGGTCGATACGCTGTCCGGCCTTGTTCCCGAGTGTCTTTCGAATCTCCTTCGGAATGTCGTTCTCGGTCAGCACGCCGGCGCGAATGCCGTCGTCGATGTCGTGATTCACGTAGGCGATGATGTCGGAGATGCGGACGATGTCGCCTTCCAGCGTGAGTGCGCGCGCCTTCGGGCGGCGCCGCAGCAGTTCTCCTTTCTCGCCTTTTGAATGTTTGAGGATCCCGTCACGCACTTCGATGGTGAGGTTCAGGCCGCGGCCGTCGTTCTCCAGCACCTCGACGACGCGCACCGATTGCCGGTAGTGGTCGAAGCCGCCTTTGACGAGCTTGTTCAGCGCCGCCTCGCCGGCGTGGCCGAATGCGGAGTGGCCGAGGTCGTGACCGAGCCCGATGGCCTCGGTGAGGACTTCGTTCAGCCGCAACGATTTCGCGATCGTGCGGGCGATCTGCGTGACTTCGAGCACATGGGTGAGCCGCGTCCGGTAATGGTCGCCCTCGGGGGCGAGAAAGACCTGCGTCTTGTGCTTCAGCCGCCGGAAGGCCTTGCAGTGGATGATGCGGTCGCGGTCTCGCTGGTAGGAGGGACGAAGGTCGTCTTCCGCCTCTTCTCGGTCCCGGCCGCGCGTCTCCGCGCTCCGCGCCGCCCGCGCGACCATCGTGTCGCGCTCGATGTTCTCGAGCATCTCGCGGATGGTGGTCATGCGCGCACTTTATCGCGAGCCTCCTCCTTCGAGAGGCTTCGAAGTCGCATGCAAGGGACTCGGAGTCGCAAAATGAGACTCGGGGGTCGCATGCAAGGGACTCAAGGGTCGCAAAATGAGACTCGGGGGTCGCATGCAAGGGACTCGGAGTCGCAAAATGAGACTCGGGGGTCGCATGCAAGGGACTCAAGGGTCGCAAAATGAGACT
>JADGNY010000157.1 GCA_017883235.1 Thermoanaerobaculia bacterium
ACGATCTCCGCGGCATGGGTCCGGACCTCCTCGGCAAGACCTTCGATCGCGACGAAGCGCTTCGCCGCATCCGCGCCAGGTCCGGCGAAGAGATCGCGAACGTCCTCCTCAACCAACGCGTCCTCGCCGGCATCGGCAACATCTGGAAATCCGAGACGCTGTTCTGTGCCGGCATCGATCCGTTCACGTGCGTCGCCGATCTCGACGACGCGAAACTCGAGCGCATCGTCGACTGCGCTTACAAACTCCTCCGCCATAGCGCCGAAGCCCGCTCGCCTTTCGCCGTCTACAGCCGCGGCGGCGATCCCTGCCGAAGGTGCGGCACGCCGATCCGGTATCGGAAACAGAGCGACGATGCGCGAGGCACGTACTGGTGCCCGAAGTGTCAGACGTAGGGTCTGACGGAACGCCGTCCGTCTCGGCGGCTGGCCCGGGGGCGTCTCGCCCCCGACCCGGCAAGACCCCAAACATTCGCTGGTAACCTCAGCGGCGAGACGCCAGCGCTCCGACTTCTTCGCTTCGCTCAGAAGACAGGTTCACGTCTATCCTTCCCCCATGCCTCGTGATCTACCCATCGGCAACGGGAACCTCATGGTCAACTTCGATCATGAATACAACATCCGCGACGTCTACTACCCGCATGTCGGGCAGGACAACCAGACCAACGGCGACGTTTCGTTCTTCGGCGTCTGGTGCGACGGCAAGTTCGCCTGGATCGGCGATCCGGCGTGGGAGAAGAAGCTCGATTACGACGGCGATTCGCTGGTCACGCGGATGGAGGCGCATTCGGATCCGCTGCAGCTCGACATGATCATCAACGACACGGTCGATTTCGACCGCGACGTTCTGATCCGCCGGGTCGAGTTGCACAACCTTTCCGACAAGAAGCGCCCCGTCCGCCTCTTCACCCATTTCGATCCGCACCTCGGCGGGAACGCCATCGGCGACACGATCTTCTTCGATCCCGAGTTCAACGGCTTCGTCGCCTACAAAGCGCAGCGATACGTGCTGATCAACGCCGCCAGCGACGACCAGTTCGGCTTCCAGGCATTCGCCATTGGTACGAAAGAACGCGAGGGATTCCAGGGGACGTGGCGCGACGCCGAGGACGGCGTCCTCGAGGCATACAAAGCGATCGCCCAGGGCTCCGTCGATTGCACCGGGATGATCTCGATATCACTTCCGCCAAACGGATCGACTGTCGCCTGCATCTGGTGGGTCTTCGGCAAGACGTATCGCGAGGTGGCCCAACTCGATGCCGTCATGCGCGAGCGCGGCGCTGGATCGTTCCTCGACCGGACGCGCGATTACTGGAAGTTGTGGGTCAAGAACGACGTCGACGTCAGCCGTCTGCCCGAGCCGGTGCAGCGGCTTTATCGCCGCTCGCTGCTGATCATCAGGACGCAGATCGACAACAGCGGCGCCGTCATCGCCGCCACCGACTCCGACATCGTGCAATTCGGCAAGGACACGTACACCTACATGTGGCCGCGCGACGGCGCCCTCGTGACCACGGCGATGCTGCATGCCGGCTACGCGGAGATCACACGGCGCTTCTTCGATTTCTGCTGCCGCTTGATTACTCCCGAGGGGTTCCTGCTGCACAAATACAACCCGGATGGATCGCTGGGATCGTCGTGGCACCCGTGGCTGGCGGACGGCAAACGGCAATTGCCGATCCAGGAAGATGAGACGGCTCTGGTCGTTTTCGCGCTCTGGACGCACTTCGAAAAGTTCCACGACGTCGAATTCGTCAAGCCGCTCTACAAGCCGATCATCAAGACGATGGCCGACTTTCTGGCGCGCTACCGCGAGCCGCACACGCGCCTGCCCGCCCCGTCGTGGGATCTGTGGGAGGAGCGGCGCGGCATCGCCGCCTTCACCATCGGCTCGGTCTGGGCGGGTCTCAACGCCGCCGCGAATTTCACCGACGCCTTTGGGGAGACGGCCCAGGCCGAGAAGTACCGCCGCGCCGCCAGCGAGATCAAAGAGGGCGCGTCGCGTTTTCTCTTCGACGAGAAATCGGGCTGCTTCGCACGGTCGATCAACGTTTCCCGCGAAGGTGAGATCACAGCCGATATGGCTCTCGACGCCTCGATGGCCGGGCTGTGGCTGTTCGGCATGTTCGAAGCCGGCGACCCGAAGATCGTGGCCACGATGGAGGCGATGATCGCGCGGCTGACGATCAAAACCGATGTCGGCGGCCTGGCGCGCTACGAGAACGATTACTACTTCCAGGTCTCGAAGGACGTCGCCAACGTGGCCGGGAATCCCTGGATCGTCTGCACGATGTCGATCGCGCACTGGTACGCCATGCGCGCGCAAAGTGAAGCTGAGCTGCAGAAGGCCATCGACATCCTCAAATGGGCCACCGAGCATGCGCTGCCGAGCGGAGTATTAGCAGAGCAGCTCGATCCGTACACCGGCAAGCCGCTCTCCGTCGCGCCGCTGACGTGGAGCCATGCCGCATACGTCCTGGCCACGCACGCCGTGGCCCGCCGCGCCAACGAGCTGGCGGGGAGCAAGTAGCGTGGCGCGCCGCACCCGGCTGCGCTCGCGCGTGCTGCTCCTCACCGCCGCCTTCGCCATCGCTCTCTTCGCCATCACCTTCGGCCTGAGCTGGCGCGCGCAGGTAGCCCAGGAGCGATGGAGCCGGCTGGTGGGCGTCGAGACACGCGCCATCGCCACGCTCGAAGAGCTGATCCGCGCGCAGAACGCCTACCGCGCCCATGCGGTGGCTGGCAGTACCGCGAACTACCGGATCGTCTCGCAGCTCCTCGAATCCGATTCTCTGACGACGATCGATACCGCGGCGCTGCGCCGGCGGATGGCGACCTTCCGCTCCGTTCTCGGCGACGGCACGTCGACGCCACGGGAGATCGACATCGAATCCGTCCGCGTGGTGGCCGAAGCGCAGAGGATCATCGACGAGAGAAAACGCGAGATCGCCCGGCAACTGCCGATGCTGGAGCGCGAGTCCCACGACCTGATGACGGCGGGCCTGGCCGTGGCCTGGATTCTGATCATCTGCAGCTTCGCCGCGGTGCAGGTGACGCTGCGGAAGGTGGTCCGTCCGATCGAGGAGCTTTCCCAGGCTGCCGACCGCATCGCCGCCGGCGACCTCGGCGCGCGCGCTCCGGTAGGCGGCGATTTCGAGGTGTTCAGTCTCGCCGCCGCGGTCAACCACATGGCCGACGAGCTGAAAGCGCACGCGCGTACCGACGAGCTGACGAACCTTCCGAACTTCCGCGCCTTTCGCGAGCGCATCGATCTGGAGATCGAGCGCGCCAGCCGCTACCCCGAACAATTCGGCGTCCTCATCCTCGATCTCGACCGCTTCAAGAAGTACAACGACACCTACGGTCACCTGGCCGGCAACGAGGCGCTGCAACGGGTGGCGCGCGTGATCCGCGAGGCGGTGCGCACCGTCGACTTTCCCGCGCGCTACGGCGGTGAGGAGTTCGCGGTGATCGTGCCGCAGATCGATGTCACGGCGCTGTCGGCGATCGCCGAGCGCGTGCGCGAAAACGTCGAAGCGATGCCGGCTCCCGCCGGCGGCGCGCCCGTGACTGTCAGCATCGGCGCGGCCATGTATCCCGACGACGGCGCCGCCGCCGATGCCCTCTTCCATGCCGCCGACGAGCGCTTGTACGCGGCGAAAGCCGCGGGACGGAATCGAGTAGTAGCTGCGGCGCTTCGCGCGTTGTCGGCGCGTTAGCGGCCTGTATTTCTCACACGTGAACGGGGCTGTTCAAGAAGTAACACCTGGGACCGCGGGCGTCTCGCCCGCGTTTGATGCTCGGCAGCCTGCTGTTTGCAAGCGCGGGCGAGACGCCCGCGCTCCCAGGGCGTACATCGTCACCGGCCTGCCGGTTCGAGCAATATTGTGAGAAATCAATCGGCCAGCTTCGCGATCAATTGCTCGATCGTTTTCGCCGCCGCCGCGAGATCGCGCTCGGATAAATCCGCGCCGAGCGCAGAACGCCACTCCTCGTAAGCCGGTCGCAACTTCTCGATCGTCGCCCGGCCTCGCCTGGTCAGAATGACACGCGACGAGCGGAGATCCTCAGGGTCATCGGCGCGCTCGGCGAAGCCGAGCTGCTCGAGGCGGGCCATCATGCCGGTCATGTTCTGCTTGGAGACCATCATCGACCGCGCCACGGCGGCCAGCGACATCGGGCCGCCGCTCTGGTCGAGGACGGAGAGGATGGCCCACTGCTGGGGGGTGACGCGGGCCTTCTCGAAGACGGGTGCGAGCCGGCGCGTCAGCAGGTTCGCGAGCTGAATCACGCCCGCGACGAGGTCCCGTTCCGGCTGAGCTGCCATCTAAGACAGTCAATGTATTGACCAATGGCAGGCGGTGTCAAATGCGCGTGCTACTCTGCCTTTCATGCGGAGGATGATGCGGCGCATCGCCGAGGTTCTGCTGCTGGCCGCCATCGTCATCTTTGGCGCCGTGCTCCG
Organism: Thermoanaerobaculia bacterium; assembly: GCA_017883235.1. Classification (GTDB taxonomy): domain Bacteria; phylum Acidobacteriota; class Thermoanaerobaculia; order Gp7-AA8; family Gp7-AA8; genus JADGNZ01. The sequence goes on from JADGNY010000157.1 coordinate 4,465, forward strand.
CTTCGGCGGCATCGCCGTCCCCAGTCTCTGGCTCGATGAGATCCTCGATTACGACGTCGCCACGAAGCTGACGCACGAACCGCTCTGGCGCTGGCTGACAGGCTTTGCCAGCGAGCACGGGCCGCTGTTCTTCGCCACGGAGCTGGCCGGACGTTTCGCCCACGCGCCGGAGCTCGCGGCGCGGTTTGCGCCTGGGGTGTTCGGGGTGTTGGCGATTGTTATCGGGGCTGTCGGGTGCCGGGTGTCCGGTGTCGGGAGTCGGAACGAAGATGGCGCGGAATCAGCCACCTTTGCGCTCTTGCTTGCCGGCTCTCCCCTGGCGATCTATTACAGCCGCGAGGCTCGCCCCTACGCGCTGCTGATCCTGCTGTCCACAGCGATGCTTGCGCTGCTCCTGACATCGCACACCGCGAGACCGCGAGACCGCGAGACCGCGAGAGCCGGTTTTGCCGCGACCGCGCTGCTGCTCCTCCTCACCCTCTTCGCAACCTCCGGCGCCGCCCCCCTGCTCGCCGCCACCGCCCTCACCGCCGCCATCGCCTTTTTGCTCGACCGCCGGCGGTTCTTCGCCATCTACGCCATCGCTGCCCTCGTCTCGGCCGCGCTCGTTCCGCTGCTCTACCGGCGGATGCCGGGCAATGCCGCGGCGGCGGGATTCCGCCCGCTCAGCGCGCGATTCTTTCAGCGCCTGCTGCAATCGTTCTCGATCGGCGCCGTCGACGTGACGACGATTCATCGTGCTGCCTATGTCGTCGCCGCGCTGGCGCTCATCGGCGCGGTTGCCCTTGTGCTGCACGATCGCGTTCGCGGCGCGATCGTCATCGGCATGGCCGTCCTTCCGATCGCCATGAGCGTTGCCGCGCTCTGGCGCTTGCGGCACTGGTACGCGGTCCGTTACGTCGCCACGGCACTCCCCGCGTATCTCCTTCTGGCGGCCATCGGCATCGCTACGCTGCTTCGACTCGTTTTGCGTGGACGAACGGCCATCGCCGTCCCCCTCGTTGCACTGGTCGCCGCCGGTTTCATCATCCGCGAAGGCTGGCCGTCCGCGCGGACGGAGCCCTACCGCAAGCTGAACTGGCGGGTGATCGCGGCGACGATCCACGAGCACGCCCACGCGCGCGACGCCGTCGTGACTACCAACGACTGGTCATACGTCTGTCTCGATTTCTATCTTCGGCAACTCCCGCCGCGTGTCCGTCTGATCAGCGCGGGCGAGTCATCGTCGCGCGCCGCCAGCGTCGTGGCGCACAACGAGCCGGTGTGGATCGTCAGCGCCGGTTTCCACCGGCCCGGCGACATCGGCGACTGGAGTTGCCAGTACCCGGTGGTCCTGGCCAGCCCGCTGGAGTCGTTCCGGCTGTCCTACGCGCCGGGGCTTCGTCATCTTCTGCTCAACCGTCTTACCGCCGCCGACACGCGCGCGCTCGTGGCCCGCTTCCCATCACAGGTAATGCACCTCGGATCCGAGTCCGATTTCTTTCTCGGCGGCGGCTGGTACGGCTCGGAGGGGACGGGCGATGAAGTCGCGCGCTGGGCGGGTCCGGAGCCGGCGTCGGCGTTGCTCGTCGCGTCGTCAGCCGTCGATCACCGGCTCCTGATACGGATGATGCCGTTCGAATACCGCGGCTCCGCGCCGCAGATCGCCTCGATCTCGCTCAACGCCGCGCCTCTCGGGCGTTTCACGCTCGCCAGCGGCTGGCATGACTATCCGTTCGACGTTCCTCGTACGAAATGGCGCGACGTCAACTACCTGACGATTTCGTTTTCGCGCGCCGAGGCGCCGTCATCGCTCGACCCGGCCTCGCCCGACCACCGTGCCCTGGCCGCGCGTTTCAGCCTGATCGCCGTGACCCCGCTCAACGCCCCGAAGATCGTCGAATCCCTTCCCGAGCTCACGCGCGCCTTCCGCATCAACGAGCCCAAAGAGTTTCTCGAGGAGAACGCCTGGTGGCACGGCCGCCGCCGCGGCGCTCCCGCCCCTCCCGCTCTGCTGGCCCGCATCGGAGTCGATCCATCGCGCCGCGTCGCCGCCAACGACATCGCAGAAACGGTCGCCTACGATTCCAATTGTCTCAACGACTCCGATTTTCTCCACATCGCCTACGCCACGATCCTCAACCGCCCCATCGACGCCGCCGGCGAACGCTACTTCGCCGCCGCACTGAAGAAGAAGGAGACACGGGTGGGGGTGGCGCGGGCGCTGGTGGAGTCGGCGGAGTTCAAGAAGACGATGCGGTGATTGGATTGACGTGAGTGGCGAGTAATTTCAAATCCTGGCAAGCTCCGGCACAGACAAGAGTGTCTGTGCCACATTAGTCCCGGCTTTGGCGGGGCATTGCTTTGGACGGCACGGTGCCCGTCCTCGATAACCAGTGGCCAATGTGGCACAGACACTCTTGTCTGTGCCCCGGCCGGAGCCGTCGTATGCCATGCCACGCTCACCACGTACCGCCCTCTTTGACGCCTGTGACCAACGCCGCCCTTACAATGATTTGCTCTCATGCCCGAAATCATCTACGTCTACGCCATCGCCCGCGCGGGGCATCCGATGCCGCAACGAATCGAGGCGATTGATGGATCGGACCGGCTCGATGTGGTCATCGCCGGCGATCTGGCCGCCTTCGTCACGCCGGTCGACGATGTCGATTTCTCGCAAAGCGTCATCGATGCCCGCGCCAAAGACGTCGAGTGGCTCGGATCGATCGGCTATCGGCATCAGAGCGTCATGAACGCGTTAATGCACGGCGGTACCATCGTCCCACTGCGCGCGTTCACGCTGTTTGCCTCCGAGGAAAGCCTGTGGCGGCATCTGGAGAGCGAGCGAGCGCGTCTGGTGAAGCTGCTGGACCGCCTCGACGGCAAGCAGGAGTGGACGTTGCGCATCGAGTTCGATCCGCAGCTCTGGAGCGAGGCGCTGGTGCGGCGTGTCGACACTCTGCGTGCGCTGTCGGACGAGATCGCCGCCGCCCCGGCCGGAAAGGCGTTCCTGCTGCGCAAGAAGCTCGATGACGAGAAGAAGCGCGCCTCGCGCGAAGCCGAGCAGCAGGTCGTATCCGAGGTCGAGCGCGCGGTGATGGAGAAACTCGCTTGCGATACCGTGGCCGAAACGCGCCAGCAGCGCTCCGGCGCCTTTCCGCAGATCAACGTTCTCCTCGAGCGCGACGAAGAGGCGCGGCTCGAAGAGCTCCGCGACGCGCTGACGCGCCATTATGCCGAGGAAGGCGTGACCCTTGCGTTGACCGGACCGTGGCCTCCGTATACGTTCGCCGTAACAACCGATGACTGACAGTGAAGAAGAGCTGGGCCTTCTCGAAACGCTCGACCACCTGCTCGACCGCGGCGTGGTGATCGCCGGCGAAGCGGTCGTCTCGATCGGCGACGTCGATCTCCTCTACCTCGGCCTCAACATCGTCCTGGCCAATGTCGACGCCATCATCCGGACGTCGCAGCCGAAGCAGATCAAATGAAGCACGTCGTGATCGGCGCGCATCTGGAAGAAGGGGACATCGAGCCGTTGGCCGGGGCCATTCCTGTTGCGGATCTCTGGCTCAGTGGGATGCCGATCGATGATGCCCAGCCGCTCGGCGACCGCGAGCTGCTGCTGCGCATCGCACAAACGCGCGCGGCGCTGCTCGACCGCGCCACCTTCATCGCCATCCGCTACGGCTTCACCGCGCATGGCCAGAGCGATGCCGCGGCCAAATGCGCGGCGCACATCGAGCGATGGGGGCGTCTTCTTCGCGAGTATCGAGGGATGGTGGAGATGACGCTCAAGGTCGCGGCGGCGTCGCCGCGGGCGCGGCCTGACCGGCATGACTTCGAATCGGGAGCCGCGTACATCCGCGCGCTGCACGCGGCCACGCGCGCCGCCGAGGTTGTGCCGGAGTTTCGCAGCGCGGTCGATGCCACGCTCGCGCCGCTCGCGGTCAGGCACCGCTGGTCGACGCGCGACACCGCATCGCTCGAATTCGCGGCGCTCGTCCGCAGGGAATCGGTCGCGGCGTTGAACGATGCCGGCTCGGCACTGAAGCGCGATTTCGCATCCGTCCCGTTTCTGCTGTCCGGACCGTGGCCGCTGGAGGTCTTCGCCGATGATCACGAATGACGAAGAGCGGCTGCGCGCCTCGCTGACGTTCACCGAGCGGACCATTCCCGACCGCATCGCCGCCGATTCGGACATCGTCGAGAACGGCCTGGCGAAGCTGGTGCTGTCGATCATCGAGCTGGTGCGGCGCCTGCTCGAGAAACAGGCCCTCCGGCGGATGGACGCCGGCAATCTCACCGACGAGGAGATCGAGCGCGTCGGCTCGGCGCTGATGAAGCTCGAAGAGAAGATGGCCGAGATGAAACAAATTTTCGGTCTGTCGGATGACGATTTGAATCTGAAGCTGGGGCCGGTGAAGACGCTGGATTGACCGTTTGATTCGCAACGGAGCGCTGGCGTCTCGCCGCTGAGGTTACGAGCGAAAGTTTGGAGTCTTGCAGCCCTGGGGCGAGACGCCCCCGGGCCAGCCGGCGAGACGCCAGCGCTCCGGTCGTGCACTACTTCTTCGCCGGCGGCTGCAGATCGACGAGGTTCAGCGCGTACTCCTTCGACACCTCGTCGTACACGCCGAGCGCGATGCGCAGGTAGGGCGTCGCGGATTCAACTTTGAACTCGTAGGTGAAGTGATTCCTCTTGGCCTTCTCAAGCTCGGCGGCTGCGATCGAGAACTGCTTCGTATCGTGGTGCGTGTCGCTCACGCCTCCGAACGTTGAGCCCCAGGCCATGTAGACCGTGAACGCCCCGGCAGAGGCGTTGCCCTCAATGGGGAGCATCGTCAGCGCCGAGATCGGCACTTCGATCGTGATCGGAATCATGTAGTGCTTTTTCTCGTCGAGCTTCGGCGCGGCCAGCCGGACCTTCACCTCGAACGACGACGGCGGCGCGTTTCCGAAGAGGGTGGCAATGACGCGGTCGTCCATCTTCGTCGTATCCGATTTCGGCAGGAACTGCTTGCGCGCGCGAACGGTGAGCTTCGGGTCTTTGAGCCGGACCTCGATCTTGCGCGACGCTGCTCTTCCCGGCGTAGCGCTGTACGCGAGCGAGTAGTACGACTCGAAGTCGTCGACCACATGGGGCAGGAGGTTCGTCACGTCCTTGCTCCCCCACGCGGTTACGCCGCCAGTCTGCTGCGCGACGTATTCGAGCATCGGTATTTCGTTGTTGAGGACGAGGTAGTCGTATCCGACTCCCCTCGGCTGCGAGCCTCTGAATTGCGACGAGACCATCGCGTTCGTCCCGAGCCCCTCGGCATAGATGGGGTAGATGGTGAATCCGTTCGCGTTGGCTGTCTCGATGAGGGACCGGATCAGCGGCTTGCCGTCGAATTCGCGGCGGAAGTCCGAAGGGAGAACGTTCGCGCCGGCCATGTAGAGCGCCTCCGCGCCGGCGTACTCGGAAAGGCGGTGCGTCGCCAGCAGGAGGACCTTTTTCCCTTCCAGAGCGGCGGTCGAGCGCATGAGAGCGTTGATCGTCTGTACCTTTCGCTGCTCGTCGAGAAAGGCGTTCTTCGCCGACATGCGGGAGTTTTCTTCGACGAAGAAACTGAGGCCGGATTCACGAGGGATGTCGGGAGTGCCCATACGGCCGCCTCCGAACGCCGCCGTCTCGGCTTCCCACGCCGTGATCGCATCGATCTCCTGCTCGAGATCGTCCATCGGATCATGGTCGACCGTGATCGTCCGCGCGGCGATGGCCTCGATGGCTTTGTCGATCCGGCCGAGATCGTCGGTGAAGTCCAGCCGCGTGCCGAGGATGCCGTGGTTCCAGGTCACGACCATGACCCGGTCGCCCGGCCGTACCGATTCGTGCAACAATTTCTTCATCGCCGCGAAAAGCGGATCGCTGCGAAACGAAGCCAGTTGAAAGCGCTCGACGAAAACGATGATGGTTCGCTTTTGCGGCGGCGGCGCCTGTACCGCTACGTGTGTGGCACCGGCGGTGGCCGAGGGCGTCGCTACCCCGGCCGAAGTCGCCTCCCGCTCACTGGCGTACTCCGCAAAGTTCGTGATCGGCTGCCGCACTCCGTTCTCGTATATCTCGAAATCTTCCCGCGGCAGTCCGTGAACGCGGTGTCCCTGCTTGTCGGTGACCACGGTATCGACGTTGACGATCGAGACTTCGATGCTCTCGCCGGCGTGGGGGATGGCCGGCGTCGTCTGCGGCGTCGCCGGAAGCGGCATTGCGAACAAAAGCAGCAGGCAGCTCCTGGCGAGCATGGAGAGTTCCTTTCGGGGTATCGGCTGGCAATTCTACAATGCCGTCATGCGCATAAAGCTGGTATTCCTCCTTCTGATGATCGTGACGCCAATCCTGGCAGCGCCTGCCGACGACGTCGCCTCCGCGCGCGCCGTGTTCGATGCGAACATCAAGGCCATCCGGCAGCGGGATCGCGAGGCATACCTCGGGTGCTATCTCCATTCCGAGGGGCTGGTGCGCGGCGGTGCGGAAGGCTTCGCCGTCGGGTTCGACTCATTCGCAAAAGGGGTCGGCGCGAACTGGCCCGATCTCCTCGAGGCGGACGACGTCCACCTGACGCCGCTACGGCCCGGGATCGTCTACGGCACCTATCGCTATCGTGTCCGCTACGGGAACGATGAGCATGTCGGCATCTCCGAACGGCTTTTCGTCAGCACGCCCGACGGATGGAAGATCGCCGTGACCGGTGCGATCGACGCGCCCGCCGGCACGCCCGCCCCTCCGCGCGCCCTCACGGGGGCGACGCTGATCGACGGACGCGGCGGCGCGCCGGTGGTGAACGCAAACGTGATCCTGCGCGACGGCAAGATCGATTGCGCCGGAAGCGCGGTGCAGTGTCCAGTCGAAGGGATAGACGTGACCGACGTGCGCGGCATGTGGATCACGCCGGGTCTGATCGACGCCCACGTCCACTTCTCGCAGACCGGTTGGGCCGACGGGCGGCCAGACTCGATCGACATGCGCGGCTCGCATCCCTACGAACAGGTCGAGGGGGAGCTGAAGGCGAATCCGGAGCGCTATGGGCGGTCCTACATCTGTTCCGGCGTGACCGCGGTCTACGACGTCGGCGGCTACGCCTGGACGCTGCGGCTGCACGACCGCTTCGAGCCGAACACGCTCGTGCCGCATGTCGATGCCGCCGGACCGCTCCTCTCCACGCTCGATCACTGGCTGAACCTTCCTGCCGAACGGCAGTTCATGGTCCTCAAAGACGAGGCCGCGGCGCGCGACGGCGTCCGCTATCTGGCGTCGCAGGGCGCGCACGCGGTCAAGGTCTGGTACATCGTCCAGCCGCCCGCGCTGACCGTGGAGGCGTCCGCCGCCGCCGTCACCGCCGCGGGGGACGAGGCGCGCAAGCACAACCTCCCGCTCATCGTCCACGCCACCGGTCTGGCCGAGGCCAAGGCGGCCTTGCGCGCGGGAGCGACGCTGCTCGTGCATAGCGTCTGGGACCTGCCGGTGGACCAGGAGTTCCTCGATCTGGCCCGGCGCAACGGCACGATCCTCATCCCGACGTTGACCGTTCCGCGCGGATACGTGCGCATGTTCCGATCGGCGGTCGAGCACACGCCGGTTGTGATCGACGATCCGAACGGCTGCGTCGACAAGTCGACGCTGGCCAGAATTGCCGAGACACCCTCGGCGCCGACGACAACGACCGCAGAGCAACTGGCCCGCCGCGACGAACGAACGACGAAGTCGGAACAGATCGGCGCGCAGAACCTGAAAGCGCTCATCGCCGCCGGAATCCCGATCGCCACCGGCACCGACGCCGGCAATCCACTGACGCTGCACGGCCCGGCCATCTATGCCGAGATGGAGGCGATGCAGAAAGCCGGGATGACCCCGATGCAGGTGATCGTCTCGTCCACCGCCGTCGCCGCCCGAGCCATGCGCCGCGAGAGCGAGTTCGGCACCGTCGAGAAGGGGAAGGACGCCGATCTGGTCATCGTCGCCGGCGATCCGGCCACGGACGTGGCGAACTTGCGCAAGGTCCGGTATGTGGTTCGTGCAGGAGTTGTGAGGTCGATGGAGGATCTGCACGCGCTGGCGCAGTGAACCAGCCCCGGCACGCTGTCATCCTGAACCGCCGATGCCCCGGAGGGGCTGAGGACGGTGAAGGACCCCCAAATTGGTAACCAGGGAGGGGCGGCGGCTGTCAATTGCCCACCGCCCTCTCCGGGTTCCAATATGGGGGTCCTTCACCGTCCTCAGCCCCATCCGGGGCATCGGCGGTTCAGGATGACAGGTGAGATGACAGGCCGTGGCCCAAAATCCGCACCCGCGCGAACCATGACCGGCGACCAGCGCTCCGATGAAGCCCGCGAGGCCTTCGCGTACTTTTCGAACGAGTACGCCCAGGCGCTGCAGGCCTTCAAGACCATCGAGGAGCAGTCGTCGACGCTGATGTCGATGGGGGTGGCCGACGAGCTGCACGGCTTCATCGATCAGTTCATCACCATGGCCTCGGGGACGAGAACGCTGGCCGAGGAGCGAGGCGAGACCCACTTCGCGGAATGGTTCGGGGAGCTGATCCGCAAAGCGGAGGAACTGCGGGGAGCGGTCTCGCAGTAGCGGAGTTGCGCGGTAGCGCGGTCTGGCGTGCGTTGGCGAGATGTGATTTTGAGGTGGGTCAGTCCTCTGAATCGACACGATCGCGGGCGCAAGTGACGCATTTCAGTTCCAACGCCGACCGTGGAAGGAACGGGACCGGCCAAAACTGGTAAGTCGGCGGACTCCACGAGTCCAATCGTAGACTCCACGAGTCTGATCGTAGACTCCATGAGTCTGATCATAGACTCCACGAGTCTGATCATAGACTCCACGAGTCTGATCATAGACTCCACGAGTCTGATCATAGACTCCACGAGTCTGATCATAGA
>JADGNY010000057.1 GCA_017883235.1 Thermoanaerobaculia bacterium
GTCGATGAAGAGAACGACTTCCAGCTCACGGGAATCGTGATCGGACGTCAGGGCAGTGTCGCGCCGTGAACGCAGCGGCGGGACGCCAGCGCTCCACATATAATCCGTCCCTCGTGAAACCCACCCGCGCGCAACTGGAGGACGTGCTCGCCTCCCTGAAAGATCCTGCTCTGCGCTACGCCGACGTCCGCTGGACGGCGACGCATCAGCAGCATGTGCGCGTGCGCAACGGGGAGGTGGAGACCTTGTCCTCCACCATCGACCGCGCCATCGGCGTCCGCGTGCTGGTCGGGGACGGGTGGGGGTTCGCGGCGAACAGCGATACCTCCGAGGAGTCGTTAAGGAAGACGGCGCGGCGGGCGGTGGAGGTGGCGGCGGCCAGCAACATCGCCTCAACGCAGCGCGTCGTGCTCAGCGACGTCGAGCCGCACGTGGCCACCTGGTCGTCGACGTATGAGATCGATCCGTGGTCGATTCCCATCGAACAAAAGATCGAGCATCTGCTGGCCTCGACCGAACCGATGCGCGGCGATGCCCGCATCCACCAGGTCCTCGGCGACATCTCCTGCTACCGGCAGGAAAAGATCTTCGCCTCCACCGTCGGCAGCTACATCGCGCAGACGACGACAGAGATGGGCGGCGGCGTCGAAGCGGCGGCGATCGAAGGGAGCGAGTATCAGCGGCGCACCTATCCCAATCCCTTCGGCGGCGACTTTCAGGCCGCGGGATGGGAGTTCATCGAGCGGCTCAATCTTCCCAGCAAGGCCCTCGACGTCCGCGATGAAGCGCTGGCACTGCTGGCGGCGCCGAAAGCGCCGGCGGGACGCTTCGATCTCATCATCGGATCGGCGCAGCTGGCCATGCAGGTCCATGAATCGTGCGGCCATCCAACGGAGCTCGACCGGGCCCTGGGGCTGGAGATCTCGCTGGCCGGCGGGTCATTCCTAAAAACATCGATGCTCGGTAACTTCCGCTACGGCTCCGAGCACGTCAACATCGTCGCCGACGCCACCATCCCCGGCTCTATCGGCTCGTTCGGTTTCGATGACGACGGCGTTCCGGCGCAGCGTTTTCATCTCATCGAGAAGGGGATGTTCACCGGCTACCTGACCGGCCGCGACACCGCCCCCGCCATCGGCCGCACCTCGAACGGCACCGTCCGCGCCGAGACCGCGGCCCGCATCCCCATCATCCGCATGACCAATATCAACCTCGAGCCGGGAACCGCTCCCCTATCTGACATCATCGCGGATACGAAGCACGGCATCTTCGTGGAGACGAACAAATCGTGGTCGATCGACGACCTTCGCCTCAACTTCCAGTTCGGCTGCGAGGTGGCCTACGAGATCGAGAACGGCCGCCTCGGCCGCCTCCTCCGCAATCCCCTCTACACCGGCAACACCCCCGATTTCTGGCGCTCCTGCGACGCCGTCGCCGACCGCGCAAGCTGGCAGATCTGGGGCCTCCCCAACTGCGGCAAAGGTGATCCCATGCAGACGATGCGCGTCGCACACGGAGCGCCCGCGGCACGGTTTCGCGGCGTGGAGATGTCATGAAAGGCAGAAGGCAGAAAGCAGAAGGCAGAAGGAAAAACCTGCGATGAGACACTTCTGCCTTCTGCCTTCTGCTTTCTGCCTTTAAACCATGCGCACCCAAGAACACTCCTTCGCCATCCTCCACGCCGCGCTCGATGCCGCGCGTGCCGCGGGTGCCGCCGAGGCGGATGCGGTATTCGAATCGACCGACCAGAACATCAGCCGCTTCGCCAACTCCAACCTGCACCAGAACATGTCGGAGATCAGCGCGGAGCTGACGCTTCGCGTAATCGTCGACGACGCCATGGGCGTGGCATCGACCACCGTGTTCGACGCGGACGAGATCGCGCAGACCGCCGCTCTTGCGCGCGAGGCGGCCCGGCACTCCGATCCGCTGCAGAACTTCAGCGGGCTCTATCGCCTTCACGAGCCGCTGCCCGATGTGCACACCTTCGATGAGGCCACGGCCGCCATCGCCCCCGCCGACAAGGCCCGCGCGCTCCGGGCCATGTTCGATAGGGGTCATCAATCCCATGTTGAATTCGCGGGGGCGTACGGAACGGGCGCGTCGTCGATCGCCGTCGCCAATACCCACGGTGTACGCCGCTACTGCACGCTGACCTCGTCGGACGCCACCGTGATCGCTATCGGCCCGAACGGTTCCGGCTACGCCACGGACGTCGACCGCAGAAACCTCGACATCGTCGCACTCGGCGAGGAGGCGACGTTCAAGGCCACGCTCTGCGCCGGCACCAACGAAGACATCGAGCCCGGCCCCTACGACGTCATCCTGGAGCCGCCGGCGACCGCCGAGGTGGCCGACTGGATGAATCTCATCACGCTCAGCGGATCGGCGTATGACGACGGCTCATCGTTCTTTGTCGACAACGTCGGCAAGCAGGTACTCGGCACAAACTTCACGCTGGCCGACGACGCCCTCGACCCGGCCTTCCTCCCCTTTCCGTTCGACATGGAAGGGCTGCCGAAACGGCGCGTGGCGCTCATCGAGCGCGGCGTCATCCGCACTCCCGCGATCGATAAGAGCTATGCCGACCGCCTCGGCTTCGCCCCAACCGCCACCTGCTGGACTCTCGGCGGGACCGAGCACGGCTCGGCATTTCATCTCGCCATCGACGGCGGCGACACCACGCGCGAGGAGCTGATCCGTTCCACCAAACGCGGCATCTGGGTCACGCGCTTCAACTACGTCAACGGCCTTCTCGAGCCGAAGACCGCCCTCATGACCGGCACCACCCGCGACGGCACCTTCCTCATCCGCGACGGCGAAGTCGTGGCCCGCCTGCCGAACCTCCGCTGGACGCAGTCGATCGTCGAAGCCTTCTCCCGGATCGAAGGACTCACCCGCGAACGGCGACGCGTCGCCACCTGGTACAACCACGTCGGCGGTACCATCGCGCCAGTGATGAAGATCGGAGGGTGGAACTTCGGATGAAGGCAGAAAGCAGAAGGCAGAAGGCAGAAGGATGAAAGCAGAAGGATGAATGGTCCGCCGGTCGTCCCCTTCATCCTTCTGCTTTCTGCCTTCTGCCTTCTGATTTATGACTCAGTACATCCTTCGCCGCTTCCTCCAGATGATCCCGATCACCTTCGGGATACTGACGCTCGTCTTCTCGCTGATCCACATGATCCCGGGCGATCCGGCGGTGCAGATCGCGGGCGAGGGGGCGCGGGCGGAAGACGTCATCGCCGTGCGCAAGGCGCTCGGGCTCGATCAGCCGCTCTGGACGCAGTACGTCCACTACGTCACCCACGTTCTTCGCGGCGACCTCGGCACGTCGTTCCAGACCAACACCAGCGTCTCGGAGCAGATCAGGCAGCGCTATCCGGCCACGATCGAGCTGGCCATGGGCTCGATGCTGGTGGCCCTGCTGGTGGCCTTTCCGCTCGGCGTGATCTCCGCCATCTATCGAAACTCCTGGATCGACAACGTGGCGCGCTTCTTCGCCCTCATCGGCGTCTCCATGCCCAGCTTCCTCTTCGGACCGCTGCTCATCATCATCTTCGCCATCGACCGTCACTGGTTCCCGGTGTCGGGACGCGACGACGGTCTGCGGTCGCTGGTCCTCCCGTCGCTCACGATGGGGCTGGCCCTTTCGGCGATCCTGACGCGCATGATCCGCATCTCGCTCGCCGACGAGCTGACGCAGCTCTACGTCACCACGGCGGTGGCCAAAGGCGTCACGCGAGGCCGGGCCATCTTCCGCCATGCCCTCAAGAACGCGCTGATCCCCGTGATCACCGTGCTGGCGTTGCAGTTCGGATCCCTTCTCACCGGCGCCATCATCACCGAACAGATCTTCTCCTGGCCCGGCCTCGGCCGCCTGCTCCTGACCTCGATCTCCACCCGCGACTACCCGCAGGTGCAGGCCTCGATTCTCGTCATCGCCTTGACCTACATCCTCCTGAACTTCGCGAGCGACCTGCTTTACGGGGTTGTCGACCCGAGGATCAAGCTGGAATGAGGCTGGCGTCCGTCGAACACTCGTTAGCGCGAAGGAGCGCTGGCGTCTCGCCGGCTGGCCCGGGGGCGTCTCGCCCCCGGTCTTGCAAGACTCGATACATTTGCCTGGTTACCTCAGCGGCGAGACGCCGCCGAGCCAGCCGGCGAGACGCCAGCGCTCCGGCCGCAACCGACAACCCAGACTCAAACAGATGACCCGCCTCCTCAAAAACTTCGCCTTCACCACCGGCCTCCTGCTGACCGTCGCGTTGGTCATCGTCGCCATCGCCGCGCCTCTCCTCTCCCCTTTCGATCCCGATGCGCAGGACACCGCGCGCCGGCTGGAGGCACCATCGCATGGCCACCTGCTCGGTCTCGACGACCTCGGGCGCGACGTTCTCTCCCGCATCATCTGGGGCGCGCGCGTATCGCTGCGCGTCGGCTTCAGCGTGGTCATCCTGGCCTCGATCATCGGCATCACGCTCGGATCGATGGCCGGCTACTTCGGTGGATGGATGGACACGGTGATCATGCGCATTACCGACATCCTCCTGGCCTTCCCCGGCATCCTGCTGGCCATCGCCATGGTGGCCGTGCTCGGCCCGAGCCTCAACAACGTCGTCCTGGCGCTGGTGGTGATCGGCTGGGTCGGCTATGCCCGTCTCGTGCGCGGCCAGGTGCTGAAAGTGCGCGAGATGGAGTACGTCATCGCCGCCAAGGCCATGGGCGCCCGTTCGCCGCGGGTCATCCTGCGGCACGTGCTGCCGAACGTGATGAACCCGATGATCGTGATGGCCACGCTCGGCCTGGCCGGGACGATTCTCTCCGAGGCCGCGCTGTCGTTTCTGGGATTGGGAGTCCAGCCGCCGACGCCGTCATGGGGCGCCATGCTCACCTCCGGCCGCCGCTACCTCGGCATTGCCAACCATCTCTCCATCTGGCCCGGCATCGCCATCATGCTCGCCGTCATGGGCCTCAACTTCCTCGGCGACGGGCTTATCGACGCGCTCGATCCAAAGTACCGGAAGGATTTCTAGGAGCGGAGAGCGGGCGTCTCGCCTGCTCCCGCCGCGGCGTCTCGCCCGGCGGTGGGTCCGAGGGAACAGCAAGGTTGAACCTGGAAACGCCGTCTTTGCCAAACATTTACGTTTGCGTTCGTCCCCCACCGTCGGGCGAGACGCCCGCCGGGAGCAGGCAGGATGCCCGCTCTCCGCTCAGTGCCGCATGAACACAACCACCGCCCGCGCGGAGCCGTCGCGAAACGTTCGCACGGGCTCATACCCATTCGAGCGCAGGGCAGAGAGCCGCGAGGGCACATCGAGATCGGTCTCGTATAACGCCACGGCATCGGCGCGCACTTCTTCGAGGTGCTCTGGCGGCGTGCCGACGTCCGACATCGCCATCCGGTCGCCGAGGTAGAGCTTGTCACCGAAGGCCCAGAGCTGGGAGGCGGCCACCGAGTGGATCGATGGATTCGACGCCATCCACTGCGCCGCCATCACCGCCGGCTGCGATTTGCGCACGAAGTAGCGGAGCCCGTACACATCCCACAGCATCGACGCCGCCACCAGCGCCACGGCGATCCGGCGGTTGCGCATCGATGCAAACCCGATCGCCGCGGCGACACAGAGGAACGGAATCATCACCTGCAGATAGCGCAGCTCTTTGTGCTTGATCGCGGAGAAGGCAACGACCGGGATGACGACGAACCAGATGGCCCGGCTGCGGCGGCCGAACCAGAGCAGCGGAAGCAATGCCGGCGAACACCACCGCACCAGGTTCGCGACGTACCACCACGGCGCCTGATACTTCACGCGCGACGCAAAATCAGGGGCGACCAGCGTCAGGTGAGCGAACTTGATGATGCTGGAGAAGGGGGTCCCCCAGGTCAGCCAGTCGTAGATGCCGACGGTGAGGAGGATGGAAACGGCGGTGCCGAGGAGGACCTTCCCCGCGGGCACAGACAAGAGTGTCTGTGCCACATTGTTCCTGCTCGTTTGTCCGGTCCGTGCATCGTGCCGGGGATCAATGTGGCACAGACACTCTTGTCTGTGCCAAAGGGCGATCAGCACCGGTGCCAGAAACACCACCTCGCTGAACCGATCCGCGAACGCCACCCCCACCAACGCCCCCGCCACAAACGGCCACCTTTCGACGATCAACGCCGCGGCGACCACGCACACCGCCGCCACCGTCCGCGGATAGACCGTGCTCCCGAATCCGAGCGGAATCCAATGCGTGGCGAAGAGCAGCGCGGCGACGAAAGCAGCGCTAGCATCGCCACACCAACGCATCGCCAGCCGATACACCAGCCAGATCGTCAACCCCGACAACGCGATGAACGGCAGCGACGTCAGGAAGATCGCCATCCGCGTCGACGCCCCGCGCGCCAACCAGACGACCGGCGCGACGACGGCATCCGGCACGAAGAGATTGCGGACGTCCCACGGCACATACGACAGCCCCCGCGCCCGCCGGAACGCCTCGGACAGCACCTCGACGTCGTCTCCCGTCAGGAATCCGAGGTAGCGATACGCAAGCCATAGCTGCGCCGCGGCGACGGCGGCGATGAGAGCGGCGAGGGCCTTATTCATTGGTTCCCCACCCTGGGACCGCGGGCGTCCCGCCCGCGCTTGATTCTCGGCATCCTGCTGCTCGTAAGCGCGGGCGAGACGCCCGCGCTCCCAGGAAAGTCCTTACCCATCCCCGATCGTCGCCAGGAACTCGTCCTCCGTCAGGATCGACCTTGAGCAACCGGGCCTTCTCGCTCGCCACTCTCTTTATCGAGAGCCCTTCTCCCTCCGCGGTTTTTTGCGGGGGGAGAAGGTGCCGAAGGCGGATGAGGGGGGCGTTAAGCAGCATGTTTTATTACTCCTCGTGAACTAACGACGCATCCTGCCAAACGCCCCCTCATCCGCCTTCGGCACCTTCTCCCCCGCTGAAAAACGCGGGGGAGAAGGACTCTCGATGTAGGGGGCTGCCGATGATTTCACGAGAGAGTTTCACTCTCCAATCATCGCCAGGAACTCGTCCTCCGTCAGGATCGGCACCTCCAACGACCTGGCCTTCTCGAGCTTCGAGCCGGCTGCCTCGCCGGCGACCAGATACGACGTCTTCGCCGACACCGACCCCGACGGCTTACCCCCTTCGCGCTCGATCAGTTTGTGGATCTCGTCGCGGGAGAAGCGGGCCAGCGTTCCGGTGACCACGAGCGTCTTTCCGGCCAGCAGGTCGCCGCGCACCGCAGCCACGTGGGTCGGCGCCACGCCGAGCCCCTGCATCTTCGCCATCCGCTCGCGGTTCGCCGGGACCGAGAAGTAGAACGTGATCGACTCCGCAACCTTCGGCCCGATCTCGTCCACTTCGACCAGCTCCTCCGCCGTGGCGTTCATCAGCGCATCGATGGAGCCGAAGCGATTGGCCAGCAGCTTCGCAGCGCGCTCGCCGACCATACGGATGCCGATGGCGAAGATGACCCGCGACAGTTCCGCCGTCTTCGACTTCTCGATCCCCTCGCTCAGCTTGCGCGCCGACAGCTCCCCTTTCCCCGGCAGCTTGGCCACCTCCGCCTCAGGTAATTCGTAGAGCGACGCGTAGTCGGTGATCAGTCCCGCCTCGAGCAGTTGGGAGATGGTCTGGTAGCCGAGCCCTTCGATGTCCATCGCCTTGCGCGCGCCGAAATGGAAGAGCGACTCGCGCACGATGGCCGGGCATCCCTGGTTAATGCAGCGGATAGCCACCTCCCCTTCGAAGCGATGCAGCGGCTGGCCGCACGCCGGGCAATGCGTCGGCAGCGCAACCGGCTCCGTCCCCTCGGGGCGTTTGGCGGTCAGGACGTCGACGACTTTCGGGATGATGTCGCCCCCCTTCTCAACGACGATCCGATCGCCTACGCGCACGTCCTTGCGCGCAACCTCGTCGAAGTTGTGCAGCGTCGCGTTGACGACCGTCGTCCCGCCGAGGTGAACCGGATCGAACTCGGCCGCGGGCGTCACCGCGCCGGTACGCCCGACAGACAGATTGATCGCCCGCACCACCGTCTCCGCCGCCTCCGGCGGATACTTGAAGGCGATGGCCCACCGCGGAGCTTTCGATGTAGAACCCAACTCCTGCTGCTGCGCCCGTCGATTGACTTTGATGACGATGCCGTCGATGTCGAAGGTCAGGCTGTGCCGCTGCTCGCGGATCGTCTCGATGAACGCCTCGACCGCGGCCATTCCCGCGAAGACATCCCGCTTCGGATTGAGCGGAAAGCCCATCGAGGCCAGCACCTCGTACGCCTGCGATTGCGACGCCACGCGAACGTCGTCGGTAGCGACCAGGTGGTAGACGAACGCGCTCAATCGCCGCTGGGCAACTAACTTCGGATCCTTCTGCCGCAGCGAGCCGGCCGCGGCATTGCGCGGATTGGCCAGCACCGGCTGGCCGGCCTCTTCGAGCTGGTCGTTGAGAATCTTGAAATCGCCGGCGGAGATGTAGATCTCGCCGCGCACTTCCACGCGTTTCCACTTCGTGGTGATCTTCAATGGCAGCGCGCGCACGGTGCGGACATTCACCGTCACGTCATCGCCGCGCACGCCGTCGCCACGCGTGGCCGCGCGCGTCAGGGCACCGTTTTCGTAGAGCAGATCGATCGACACCCCGTCGATCTTCAGCTCCGCCTCGTACTCTACGTCGTCGACGCCCAGCCCCTTCTTCACGCGCGCATCCCACTCGTGAAGCTCCTCGAGCGTGTAGGCATTCTCGATCGACAGCATCGGCGGATCGTGGATCACCGTCACGAAGTCGCCGGTCATCGGCGCGCCGCCGACGCGCTGCGAGGGGGAGTTCGGATCGGCGTATTCGGGATGCGCCTCCTCGAGCTCCTGCAAGCGCTTCAACCGCTGGTCGAACTCGAAGTCGCTGATCTCCGGCGCCGCCTTGATGTAGTAGAGCCGGTTGTGCCGCTCCAGCTCCGCGCGCAGTTTCTCGATCTCTTTCTTCGGCGTCATTGCGCGCGAAGTTTACGATGCGCGCGCGGGTCCCTGTACTACTCGCCAGCGGTTTCTGCGCGCGACAGGAAGACTTAACCTCGAGAGCCCTTCTCCCCCAGCGCTTTTCAGCACCGCCCCCTCATCCGGCTTCGCCACCTTCGCCGGCCGTGCCGGCTACTCGTGTTCGTGAATCTGCTGGGCCAGATAGTTCGGCGCGCCCACCTGTTCGATCAGCGCGAGCTGGGCTTCGATCCAATCGATATGCTCCTCCTCGTCTTCGAGGATCTCTTCGAGCAGGTGCCGGCTGTTGTTGTCGTCAGCCGTGCGACAGCTCTCGATACCGGCGTTCAGGCGCGTGACGGCATCCAGCTCGAGAGCCAGATCGATCTTGAGCTGCTCCGGGACGGTCTCGCCGATGGTGATCTTGAAGAGGCGCTGCACATTCGGGACACCTTCCAGAAAAAGAACACGCTCGATCAGGCTCTCGGCGTGCTTCATCTCCCCGATCGAATGCTTGCGAATGCGGTCGTGGAGATGCTGGTAGCCCCAGTTGTCGCACATCTCCGCGTGCACGAAATACTGGTTGATGGCCGTGAGCTCGGAGGTCAGCACATCGTTGAGGATCTCGATGATCTTCTTGTCGCCCTTCATTTCAGAGTCCTTCCTGTCGGCAGGCGATCACGCCACCGTTTCCGCGCACGATACGGCCGATGGCATCGGCACGAAAGGTGCCGCTGACGCGCTCCTGTTCGCGGCCAGCATACTGCGGAGCATGCCGTGGCAGCCGCCGCAATCAGTGCCGATTCCGCACTCCTGCAAATCGCTGACCGTCTCCGCTCCCGCTTCGATGGCTCGCAGGACGTCCCGTTCGTTTTTTGCGCGGCAGAGGCAGACGATCATTTCGATTCACCCAAGTGATTGAGATTATGTCTCAATAAGCACTTCGCTACGATCGTCTATTCCGCCTGGCGGCAATGTGTCCGCCATCACGTGCTCGCGTGACTCACTCCGGTCTTGTGAGATACCGCGAGCGCTCGACGCTCTTCTCCACGAATCCCATCCCCCGCAGCCTTCCATCAACCTCGGCCAGAAAGTTCCGCCGCCCTTTGATCAGGTTGAGGTTCATGGCCACGAAGCGCATGCCGCGCGCGGTGTCGTAGTAGACGATCATCCGGTCGCCGCCGGTCATCTGCTCGGTACCGCGGATCTCCGTCCAGCGCAGCGTGCGCGAGCGGAACTGATGGAGCGGGCGAAGTGTCAGCGTCTCGTTGTTCATCTCCGCGACGGCGCGCCGCGCGCCGAGCCAGACCTTGAGGCCGCCGATCCAGAGCGTGCCGATGTAGACCCAGATGGCCCGCTCACCGATCCAGCCGTAGCGGACGGCTGGGTTTGCGACGAGTGCAATGGCGATGGCGGCGGTTACACCCGCTGCAACGAGCACGATCGACGCGCCGGCGCGCCGCACCCACGGGCGGAACGCGTAACTCTCAGTAACGTCCGGCATTGCCTGTCACCGCCCGATGCCGTAGTCTCTTGCGGCAGCTAAACTTGAGGCCGGTATGCCTTTCGCAATGGCTATCCGCGGAGAGACGAACGTAGTGACGATGTCCGAGAAGATTGACGGGACCGGCCGCAGGATTCTGGTCATCGACGACGACCTTGCCATTCGCGTCCTTTTGCAGGCGGTGCTCAAGCGGATGAAGTTCGACGTCGAGCTGGCGGAAGACGGCGCGGTCGGATTGGAAAAGCTGCGGCATGACGGTACGTACGACCTGATTCTCCTCGATCTGATGATGCCGCGCGTCAACGGCTACGAGTTCATCGAGCAGATCGGCCGCGACTATCCCGACCAGCGGCCGCATATCATCGTCTTCACCGCCGCCGGCAAGCGCGGCGTCGAGAAGATCCCACCCGACTCTGTCTGCAACTCCATCCTCAAGCCGTTCGATCTCGAGAAATTCATCGAGATGATCGCCGAGTGCCTGCGCGGACCGCACGAGGGGCCCGGCAGTCAACGCGTCCCGCCGCCGGTCTGAGCGAGCTTCCATTCGATCTGCCTGAGGATGCCGAGGAGGATGGTCGCCTCGCGGCCGTCGAGATTGGCGCGCGCGGAGATAGTGCGCAGGTCGTCGTAGACGCGGTAGGGATTGTCGCCGTGCAGGAACCCGATCTCGACCAGCAGCGCCTGCACGCGCTCGTGAAGCCGCTCGATCCGCGCCGCCGGCGCCAGTTCCCGCGCCGCCGGCGCACGCGAGGTGGTCGACACCTCGTAACAGAAGACGCCGACCGACTGCGCCAGATTCATCGTCGGAAAGGCCGGATCGGTCGGGATGACCGCCGTGCGCTGGCACTGAATCACCTCTTCCCATGTCAGCCCGCTATCCTCGCGGCCAAAGACGAGGGCCAGCGTCTGCGAGTCATCGAGCGAGGCGGAGAGTTGCGCCACCTCGACCGGATTCAGGTCGACCGGCGTCGTCCGCTCGCGTGCCGACGTCGTGGCCACGGTCACGTGCGCATCGGCCAGCGCATGATGCAGCGCTGGCGCGAAGTGCGCCCTCTCGACCACATCCTCCGCCCCACTGGCCCACCACCCCGCCAGCGGATGCAGCTTCGGATGATCGCCGACGATCCAGAGATCGCCGAACCCGAAGTTCTTCATCACCCGCGCCGCCGCCCCGACGTTGCCGGCTTCCTTCGGTTCCACGAGAACGATGCGGAGTGGCATGCCCCGAGTTTATCCTGCCCGTAGAGGCAGGATCTCCGGTCATCCCGCGCGACTTGGGCCGCAAGCATGGGACCGATGGCACACACTCTTCAGTCATGGCGAGAGCCGGCACAGACAAGAGTGTCTGTGCCGGGACTTGGCAGATCCTTACCAAGTGCCACCGGAGATCCTGACATCTCGCTGCGCTCGCGTCAGGATGAACTCCTCAGAGCTCGCGTCAGGATGACCTCCTCAACGCCGCCATCATCCGATCCACATCTCCCCGCTCCGTCCTCGGATTGATCATCGTTACCCGCAGCACGCGCTGGCCCTTGAGCACCGTCGATGTGATCCAGGCCTGGCCGGAGCGGATCAGTTTCTCGCGCATCGCGGCGTTCGTCTCATCGTCGCTGCGGTGGCGGAAGCAGAAGATGTTGAACGACGGCACGTGCATCGCCTCGAAGTCGTCCGAGGCCGTCACCTGCTCGTACAGATAGCGCGCCATATCGGTCACATGCTCCATCGCCTCGACGAACGGACGCGTGCCGGACGTCTGCAGCGTCAGCCACAGTTTGACGGCATCGTTGCGTTTGGAGCACTGGATGGTCATCTCGCCGATGTTGTCGCCGGCGCGCTCGGCGTTGAAGAGATACGGCGCATCGGCCTCGAACGCGCGTCGCAGCCAGCGCTCCTCGCGCACCAGGATCACGCCGAGGGAGAGCGACATCCAGAGCATCTTGTGTGGATCCCAGGCCAGAGAGTCGGCCAGATCGAGACCGTCGACCAGCGGCCGCAGCCGGTCGCTGAGAACGACCGATGCGCCATGCGCGGCATCGACGTGGAGCCAGGTGTCGTACTTGTCGCGCAGCGCCGCGATGGTCCGGAGATCGTCGAACGCCCCCGTGGCCGTCGATCCCGAAGTCGCCACGATGGCCATGACCTCGCCGCCATCGCGAAGCGCGGTTTCGAGCGCTCTCACATCGATCCGGTGCTCAGCATCCGTCGGAATCTTGATCACATCGTCCGAGGCGATGCCCATGATCGACGCCGCGCGGGCAATGGAGTAGTGGGCATCCGCGGAGCACAGGATCGTTGCGCGTGCGGGAGTCGGGGGTCGGGAGTCGGGGGTCGGAGAAGGGGGATTCTGCTCCGACTCCCGACCCCCGACCCCCGACTCCCTCTTCTCCATCCACCGCGCCCTCGCCGCCAGCAGCGCCGTCAGATTCGCCGCCGAGCCGCCGGAGACCGCGGTGCCGAGGGATGTCGATGGATACCCGACGCGATCGGCCAGCCAGCGCACCACCTCCTGCTCGATCACCGTCCCGATCGGACTCATCTCGAACACCGCCGTCGACTGATTCAGCGTCGAGATCACCAGATCGCCGATCACCGCGCTCGGAAACGGCGGGCAGACCTGATGCCCCATGTATGCCGGATGGTGAAGCTGGATGGCGTTCTCCATCAGCAGCCGGATGAGCGCCATCGCCTCCGCGCCGCCGCGGTCATCGATCCGAACCTTCGCCCGCAGATCGTCCGAGGTCTGCCAATCCACCACCCGCCGCCCCGCGACGTTCTCGACATGATCGAAGAGCGCATCGACAGTGGCGTGCGCCAGCGCGCGCATCTTGGGGTCGAAAAGCATGGCGCGCTGATTCTAACGGAGCGCTGGCGTCTCGCCGGCTGGACCAGAGGCGTCTCGCCTCTGCGTATGTCATACCGATACATTCGCTTGTATCCGCAGCGGCGAGACGCCGCCGCGCCAGCCGGCGAGACGCCAGCGCTCCTCATGAGACGCCAGCGCTCCTTTTTCTACAATGTCCCCATGCGAGTCACACTCGCCCTCCTTCGCAAGCTGCGCTGTCAATCGCTTGACTCCCGGAATCTACCGAGGGACACTCTCATTCAGAAACTCAAGGATTGGGGATTCCCGGTCGACAAGGGGCCTCGGCGGATGCGCCGGGGCCTTTTGTTTTATGGAAACACTTTGAGCCCCCAGCCTTCTTTCTAAGAGGACCTGCGCCCTCGGCGGCGGACCAGTTTCCGCTATCCTTCGTTAATCGTGCAGACACCCCCGCCCCACTCCGACGCCCTCGTCTTCTTCGGCGCAACCGGCGACCTCGCCTACAAGATGATCTTTCCTGCCCTGCAGGCGCTGATCAAGCGGGGGCATCTCGACGTTCCCGTCATCGGTGTGGCCAAGGCCGGCTGGTCGCTCGATCAGTTGCGCGCGCGGGCCCGCGCCAGCCTGACCGAACATGGCGGCGGCGTCGATGAAGCCGCCTTCACCAAGCTCCTCTCGCTGCTGCAGTACATCGACGGCGACTACAACGACAACGATACCTTCGACCGCCTGCGCAAGGCCCTCGGCGCCGCCGAGCATCCGCTGCACTATCTGGCCATCCCCTCGAGCATGTTTGCAGTCGTTGCCGGCCAGCTTGGCCGCTCCGGCTGCGCCAAGGGCGCCCGCGTCGTCATCGAGAAGCCGTTCGGACGCGACCTGGCCTCGGCGCTCGCTCTCAATGCCGCGCTTCTGGCGGTCTTCGACGAGACGGCCATCTTCCGCGTCGACCACTACCTCGGCAAGGAGCCGGTGCAGAACCTCCTCTACTTCCGCTTCGCCAACTCCTTCCTCGAGCCGCTCTGGAACCGCAACTTCGTCCGCAGCGTGCAGATCACCATGGCCGAGAACTTCGGCGTGCAGGGACGCGGCGCCATGTACGAGGAGACCGGCGCCATCCGCGACGTCGTGCAGAACCACATGCTCCAGGTCGTGGCCAGCCTGGCCATGGAAGCGCCGCAGAGCGGCACGCCCGAACAGATCCGCGACGCCCGCGCCCGCGTTCTCGAGGCCATCGAGCCAATCGTCCCGGCCAACGTGGTGCTCGGACAGTTCCGCGGATACCACGCGGAAAAAGGGGTCGCTGCCGATTCGAAGACCGAGACTTTCGCCGCGCTATGCCTTCACGTCG
This sequence comes from Thermoanaerobaculia bacterium, assembly GCA_017883235.1. GTDB lineage: Bacteria > Acidobacteriota > Thermoanaerobaculia > Gp7-AA8 > Gp7-AA8 > JADGNZ01. Next base: position 14,643 of record JADGNY010000057.1, read on the forward strand.
CCAGTTGGCGATGGGCCGGCGTACCGTTCTACATCCGCGCCGGCAAATCGCTCCCGGTAACGTGCACCGAGGTGCTGGTCGAGCTCGATCCACCGCCGCTGGCCATTTTTCATGCCGACCACCTCACCCGCGACAACGCCAACTACGTCCGCTTCCGCCTCGGCCCCGACGTCGCCATCGCCATGGGCGTGCGCTCCAAGGTTCCGGGCGAAGGAATGATCGGCCAGAACGTCGAGCTCCTCGCCGTCAGCAAGGTCGTCGGACAGATGGGCCCCTACGAGCGCCTCCTCGGCGACGCCATGAAAGGCGACGCCACCCTCTTCGCCCGCGAAGACATGGTCGAAGCCGAATGGCGCGTCGTCGACCCGATCGTCAACCACGATATCCCCGTCCACGAGTACGAGCCCGGCACCTGGGGCCCCGCCGAAGCAGAGGGCGTGATCGCGGATGGAACCTGGCACGACCCATCGCCAAACGGCGAGAAAGAACCGGGCGCACCGGCGTAATGAATACCCCTCCTGGGACCGCGGGCGTCTCGCCCGCGCGTGCTTGGACCGCCGAAACGCCTCGCCGCCGCTTCGAAGCACAGACACTTTGTCTTTGCCGCCGAACGGTGGCAGGCAACTCCCCTTTCTTCGCGTGAATCATCCGGCACATCCTGTCGGAGCCGGAGTCAGCCCCATGGCCCTCCCGGCAGCCACGTTCCGTCCTTTGGTACGCCGCTCCGCAGGTCGTCGAGAACCGGCACGAGAAAGGGTCGGATCACCGCCAGAATCTCCTTGCCGTTTTCCGTTCCAGCCTCCATGCCCGAGCGCCGCGCAAACGCGCGCACCTGGGATGGCCTCATGGGGTTCTGCCAGTAGATGTCCGTCAGCCCGATTGGATCGTCGGGCGGTATTGGAGTACTCCGATGCGAGAACGTCGATCGAATGGCCTCGACAAGAATCCGCCTGTCGAACGAAAAGTTCTGTGCGAAGTAGCGGAGGTCGAAGAAGTCTTTGATTCGGCTGTTGCGGTCGCCGAGAACGAGCATCGCCTCCAGTTTCTCCGCGATCGCAGTCTCCGGGGCATACGCAAATACCTCAGGCTCGGTCATGCCGAGGAGAGGTAAGAAGCGTCTGGTATTCATCGCCGGTCTTTTTCGAGAGAACGAGGAGACGGCCGAGAACCGACGCCGGGATATTGCTTTTCGTCTTCCGAGTCATTAGATCGCATCCAGATACGGCTGCATAACACGGCTGACGCGACAGATTCTCGCGAAGCGCGCCAGATCATTTGCACCACCGCGATGGAATCGCGTGAAGTCCTTCAGCGCTTCGACGGCGACATCGATCCCGATCTTGTTGCGGAACTTGAAGCAGTCGGCAACCGTTTTCGCGGCGCTGTAGACATGAATTCGAACCCCTGCGACGTCGTGTTCTTCAACCCCCTCGTGAAAACTAGCGCCCGAGAGGTGAACGATCCTCAGTTTCAGCCCCTTTTGCGTCGGCCGCCATGCCTTCGCGTCGATCGCCATCCAGACTTCGAACGGGTTCTGTGTGGTCAGACCATGAAATCGGAGCGCCGTCAGAAGACAGATCACCCCGCCCGGAACGAGCCGGGTGGCTTCCGCAAGACTGTGATGCTCGGTCAGAACCGCGCCAGGAAGGCCGTAGATCCCTCGCCCAACGCGCTCGATGAGTCCCCGCTCGTGGAGCCGTTGAAGCTCGCTACGGGAGATGCCTTTGCTCTCGAGATCCCCCGACCGAACGAGACCCTTCCGGCGGAGAAGCGATTCGATGCGTTGTGAGTTCGTTCGGGCCATGACCTGTTACAAAACCTCGGTACTTTCACACAAACACCGAGGCTTTGCAACATTCCTCCGCGTGAACCATCCGGGGTACCATCTAACCATGCGCCGTCTCGCCCTCGCCGCCGCCGCGCTGCTCTTGTCCCATCCGCTGCTCGCCCAGCTCGCGCAGCAGGGACCGAAACTGACCGGCAGCGGCGCTGTCGGGAACGCGCTTCAGGGACGCTCGGTATCCCTCTCCGCGGACGGCCACACCGCCATCGTCGGAGGCATCCTCGACAACGGAGGCGTTGGCGCCGCCTGGGTCTGGACAAGAACCGGCGACAGTTGGACGCAGCAAGGGAACAAACTTACCGGCTTCGCCTCCGTCGGAAACGCCAATCAAGGCAACTCCGTCTCCCTCTCCGGCGACGGCAACACCGCCATCGTCGGAGGGCCGATGGACAACGGCGGCGCCGGTGCCGCCTGGGTCTGGACGCGGAGCGGCGGCGTGTGGAGTCAGCAGGGCAACAAGCTGGTCGGCTCCGGCTCCGCCGGCAACGCCCAACAAGGCTACGCGGTGGCTCTCTCCGCGGACGGCAACACCGCCATCGTCGGAGGCCACATGGATGCCAGCTCCGCCGGCGGCGCGGCATGGGTCTGGACGCGGAGCGGCGGCGTATGGACCCAGCAGGGGAACAAGCTGGTCGGCTCCGGCTCCGCCGGCAGCAGCGGCCGGCAGGGCGATTCCGTCTCCCTCTCCGGCGACGGCAACACCGCCATCATCGGTGGCTTCGGCGACAACGCCGCCAACGGCGCCGCCTGGATCTGGACGCGGAGCGGCGGCCTCTGGACGCAGCAGGGCAATAAGCTGGTCGGCACCGGCGCCGTCTCCGGCGTCGGGAACGCCTGGCAGGGGTGGTCGGTGGCCCTCTCCGGCGACGGCAACACCGCCATCATCGGAGCGATCGCCGACAACAACAACACCGGCGCCATCTGGATCTGGACGAGGAACGGCGCCCTCTGGACCCAGCAGTCCCCCAAGCTCACCGCCTCCGGCAACGTCGGTGCCGCCCTCCTCGGCTATTCCGTCGCCCTCTCCGCCGACGGCAACATCGCCCTCGCCGGTGGCTCCGGCGGCGATGGCGCCACCTGGGTCTGGACGAGGAACGCAGGAGTCTGGACGCAGTCCGGCGACAAGCTCACCGGCACCGGCGCCGTCGGAAGCGCCCAACAAGGCACCTCTGTCTCCCTCTCCGCCACCGCCGACACCGCCATCACCGGCGGCCCCCTCGACAAAGGCTTCGCCGGCGCGATCTGGGTCTTCGACGCCATCCCGCCAAGGCGTCACGCCGTCAGGCGGTGATCGGGAAAGGGATACGAAAATGGTTGGATCACTCGGCCTGCCCGAGCTTCTCGTCCTGATCGTCGTAGCGGGGGTGCTCGCCTTACCGGCAACGCGTATCTGCGCCAAGGCAGGCTACTCCCCCTGGCTCGGCCTGTTGGCCATCATCCCGATAGGAAACGTCTTTCTGCTGTGGTTCCTCGCGTTTCCCGAGTGGCCGGCGCGTAGGATCAGTCAATCCGTCGATTCAGTCCGATGACTTCCCTCGACCCCTCCCAGAGTCGTCGGAGACTTCGAGCTGAGTCATGACTTTTCTTCGGGAGGGACGAGACTCTCCAGCGCTCGCAAGAGACTGGGGACGAGCTCAATCACCGTGTCCCACACCCGAATATCGCTGATGTCACCATAGTCATGCGCGAGGACGCTCCGTTGACCGATGATGTCTTTCCATGGAATCTCAGGATGTTCCTCGCGGAACGGCTTGCTGATGCGACGGGCGGCCTCTCCGATCAGCTCCAGTGACCGCTCGATGCTTCTTCTCTTCTCGATATCCGAGAGGTACTGCTCTTCCGTAACGCCGCGCGCAAACTCCAGGACTTCCCGGACGAAACGGAGCATATCGAGGAGATACGCGTCATCACGCGACATAAAACGTCCTCTGGTTCTCGAGTATGTGGCGCCTTCGGATGTAGTTGGGGCTGCGCTCGACGGCAACCTTCTCGACGAGATCCACCTCTCGGCCGACGATCGTCTTGAGCTCATCCTGCATCCTGAAAAGGTCGAATAGCGTCCATCGCGCCGCGTCTTCGAATGTCACCAGAACATCGACATCGCTGTCTTCACGGAAGTCGCCGGGGCGCAACACCGACCCGAAAAGACTCAGCTCGGTGATCCGCCACTTGCGGCAGTAGGCCTCGATCGCCTTACGGTCGAGATCGAGTGCGATCGGCGCCTCGACGCTCATGCCAGCTCCTTCACCACGAGCAGCTCGTTGCCTCGGTCATCGATCACTTTGACGGCAATCTGTTTGCGTTCGTTCATCTGCTTGTGGCGCTTGTGCCCCTCAGCGTCCAGGCAACATCCTACCGGATCATCCCATGAGTCAGGGATCTCGCCGTCTCATCGGATCGCTGGGCCGATACGGCTGAAGCCGTGTTACGAGTTCGATGCAAAGAGCGTCCCCCTGACCGGAGAGCAGGCGTCCCGCCTGCTCCCGACGCGGCGTCTCGCCCGGCGGTGGTCCCGCCGCAAGCAGGGTTGAACCTCAAAAACGCGGATGGATAGGCCGCCGCTCTACCCAACAGTTGCGCTCGACTCCGTCCCCACCGCCGGGCGAGACCCTTCGACTCCGCTCAGGGCAGGCTGCCGCGGCGGGAGCAGGCGCGGACGCCCGCTCTCCACTTGTGACCCGGTCCGTGATGCTCTTCGCCCAGCCTGGCGGCTGCTCCGGTGGGCGTCCTCGCCCGACGGTGGTTTCGGGATTCCGGACAGACGAAGGTGAGCCACGCGGCATGGAAGGTTGCCAGGCGACAACGTCGCCAGCGCGTGAGGATGCCGGTCAATCCACACCACCAATTCGGGAGCATTCACCGACTCCCAGAGTCCATCAACTGCCTCGCGGAGTGTGTTAACTGCCTCCAGGAGTGTGTTAACGGACTCCGGGAGTGTATTAACTGACTCCGGGAGTGTATTAACTGACTCCGGGAGTGTGTTAACTGACTCCGGGAGTGTATTAACTGACTCCGAGACATCCCGTTAACTGGCCAAAGCCTCTTCGGTAGATCCATGGCTCTATTCGACAGCCGATTCGACCCTCACGCGCGCCGAAACGCGTCCGAAGAGCCCCCAAACTCAGTAATTCCACGTCTCCTGCCGGACCGGCAGCCGATTCAGCTTTTCCCGATACGACTGCCACCTCGGCATGTAACGGTCCATCAAGGCCATGAAGCGGGCGTTGTGGGTTGCCTCGAGTAAGTGCACCAGTTCGTGGACGACGATGTATTCGAGACACTCCGGAGGTTTCTTCGCCAGTTCGGTGTTCAGGCGAATGGTGCGCGTTTCGTGGTTGCAACTCCCCCATTTGGTCTTCATGCGCTGCACGAAAAAGCGCTCCGCCCTCACGCCGATCAGCATCTCCCATCGTTCCAGCAGCGGCGGAACGGCGACCTTGATCTGCGCGCGATACCACTCGTCGATCAGCGCTGCCCTCTTCTTCTCCGACGTTCCTGGACGCGCCTTGAGAAGCATTCTGCGAGGTTTCAGCGACACCGAAGGCGGCTCATCGGCTTCGCGAACCGTCAGCAGATAGCGCTTGCCCCAGACGTAGTGGCTCTCCCGGTCGATGTATTCGCGAGGGGTTTCGCGCTCCTGCTCCCGCAGCTTCCGCTGCTGCTTCTTGATCCATTCGAGCCTGGAGATGGCGTAGACCCTGATCGTATCGATGCTCATCCGCCTAGGCGCGGAAATGCGGACGCTGCCGGACGGCGGGTAGACGCTGAGATGAACGTTCTTGATGTCCTTGAGGACAACGCTCACCGCGATTCCGCCGAGGTTGAATCGCGTCTCCATCAGTATTCGTTCTGCGCTCTGATGATCAGGAAGATCCGCTCCACGTCCGTGGCATTGCCAAGAATGTCGAACAGAGCCGATTTGATCACGTTCTCGCGCGCCTGGTTCCCGCGCCACCCGTCCAGGCGGACACGCTTCACCTCGGCATCGATCGCCAGCGCCAGCTCCAGCGGAGTATCTTCGGCGTCGCTGTCATCGATCGGCAGATCCGCCACGAGTTGCGACCGCTCGGAGAGAAGCTCATCCCGCTTCAGATTGTTGTAAATGGCACGCAGCCCGGGACTCTTCTTCAGTTGTTCGGGCGTGTCATCCGCCAGACCCGCCTCAACCTTCCTGGCAATATCGGCGACCTTCTTCAGGTAGTCCTCATATTCGATCGCCTTCGCCTTGCGGGCGGCGATGATCTCGTCCAGCAACTTCGACATCGTCTCGTAGAAAGCGGGGTCGGTGAGCTGCTCCTTGATGATCTTGCTGCGGACGTTGTTCTCGATCGTTTCCGCGATGGCGTCGCGGTTGCCCTTCAGACCTCCGAGCTGCGAGTTGATGGCGTTGGCGATCCCGGTGTTCACGATCAGATCGAGCAGGCCCATCCCGTCGAACGGTGAGATCTTCCTCGGCTCGTCGGCCTCGATGTACGTGTCGATGAGGTGGCGCATGTCGGCCTCGTACGCCTTCAGGTCGAGGCTCTCACCGCTGGCTTTGCGGATGATCTCGCGGACGTCGAGGTAGTGCTTGAGCTGCGCCTTGATCCGCGCGATGTCCGCCGGTCCGTAGCCGGCCGGCTCCAGCTCATCGCTGATGTTCGCGTAGGCACGCACGAGCGCCACCGTGGCCTTGTAGAGCGCGGAGCGCTGCGGTTCCCGCTCTTCGAGATCCGACTCGATCTCGGTGTTGCCGCAGAAGTAGTGGATGTGCTCCAGCTCCCCTTTCGGCGGCTCGACCGGCTCGCACAGAAGAGCGAGTACTTCGATGGCATCGTCGAGCCGCTCCCTCCCCTTCGTCCCCCGATCCTGCAGCATCACCTCAGGGTCGGCGCCGCCGGCACTGTGATCGAGTTCCGAGGTATAGACAGCGATGGCGTTTTCGACCTTCTTGAACAGGTCCTTGTAGTCGACGATGTAGCCGAAGTCTTTGTCCTCACCGTCCAGCCGGTTGGTGCGGCAGATGGCCTGGAAGAGCCCGTGATCCTGCATCGACTTGTCGATGTAGAGATACGTGCAGGGCGGCGCGTCGAAACCGGTCAGCAGCTTGTCGACCACGACCAGCACCTTCATGTTCGCCGGTTCGTGCTTGAACAGATCCTTGGCCCGCTCCTCGTACGCCTCGGTCCTGGACATGTTCGGAAGGGGTTCGACGTCCCGCAACAACTCCGTGTAGGTGTTGTAGATGAACTGCTTGTCCGTCTCCGTGTTCGCCCCGGTCTCCTCCAGCGAGACATGCTTTGCCTGCGGGTCGTACGACGTCACCACCGCGCACTGTCCCTTGAACCGCGATTTCTGGAAGAGCACGAAGTACTTACAGGCCTCGTAAATGCTCGACGCCACGAGGATGGCGTTGCCACGCTCGCTGGAGAGCCGCGGCTTCACGGCAAAATCCAGGATGATGTCGTTGACCACCCGGTCCATGCGCGAGCGCGAGCTGAGCACGTGCTGCATCGTGCCCCACTTCGTCTTCAGCTCGTCCTTCTGCCAGTCGTTGAGCCCCTTGGTCTTGGCCTCGAACCAGGCGTCGATCTTCTCCTGCGAGCCGAGGTGCTGATCGATGTCGCGCGCTTCGTAGATCAGATCGAGGACGACGCCATCCGCCACTCCCTCGCTGAACTTGTAGGTGTGGATGTAGCCGCCGAACACTTCCAGGCTGGTCTTGGCGTCGTCTTTGAGCAGCGGAGTGCCGGTGAATCCGATGAAGATGGCGTTCGGCATCCGCGCCTTCATCACCCGGTTCAGCCTGCCGCTCTGGGTACGATGGCATTCATCGACGAAGACGAACAACTCCCCGACCGTCTCGCTGGGACTGGCCTCCAGCTCCTTGATGAACTGATCGAACTCCTCGTCTGTCTTCTTTACGCCCTTTGGCCCGAACTTGTGAACGAGGGAGCAGAGCAGTCGGGGATTGGCCTGACCGAGCTGTCGCATCAGAGTGCGGCCGCTATTGGCGCGACTGATCGAGACATCCGACCCCATAAACACACCCTCGATCTGTTTATCGAGCTCGTCGCGGTCGGTGATGATGGCCACCCGGGCGTTCGCGTTGTCCTCCAAAATCCACTTGGCCAGCATCACCATGACGATGCTCTTCCCGCTCCCCTGCGTATGCCAGATGATGCCGCCCTTTTTCTCGCGGACGTGCGCCTGCGCGGCCTTGATACCGAGGTACTGGTGCACCCGAGGCAGCTTCTTGGTACCGCTGTCGAAGAGCACGAAATCGTGGATCAGCTCGAGCAGCCGGTGCTTCTCGCACATCTTCAAGAGGTACTTGTCCAGCTTGAAACGGCTGTTGTCCGATTCGTCCTCTTTCCACTTGAGGAAGTACTTCTCCTCCGTCCCGATCGAACCGTACTTCAGTCCTTCGGAATCGTTGCCTGCGAAGATGAGCTGCACCGTACTGAAGAACCACTGGTGAAACAGCGAAGTCTGATTCGACAGACACTGCCGGATGCCGTCGCCGATCGATTTGCGGCTGCTCTTCAGCTCCAGCATGCCGAGGGCGATGCCGTTGACGTAGAGCACGAGATCCGGCCGCCGGTCGTGTTTGCCCCGGAGCGTCACCTCCTCGGCGATGGCGAAGTCGTTCTGCAACGGGTTCTCCCAGTCGATGAGCGAAACCGTCTCCGTCGGCTTTCCGGGCTCGGTCTTCACCGGCACGCCGTAACGCAGCAGGCTGTAGACCGCTTTGTTGTTCTCGTACAGATTGCGGCTGTGATTGTTCGCCTCGGTGAAAAGACGATGAAGAACGACCGCGATCTGCGCGCCGGAGCAGCGACGCCTGATGAGCCACTTCGATAGCAGATCCTGCTCAATGTTGCTGTTGGCGGGGCGGTCGGTCCAGTCGCCGAGGTAGCGGTAACCCAGCTCGTCGCGGAAAAGGGCGATGACGCGGTTCTGCGTGGCGCGCTCCGGTTGGCCGACGGTGTTCATTCAGCCGCGTCCCGGTGTCGTGGCAACCGCATTATGCCTCGCACGCGACGATGCTCTTGAGGAGGCGGCGCTCGTCAGCCGCGGACCATGAGCCGATGAAGCGATCAAGAGCGTCACCCACGGACGCGGAAGACTGGTCCGCCTCATTGAGTCCCGCGCCGCGTCGAAGAAGGAGCAGAGCGGCCTCGTTCAGTGACACGTTCTCACGGCGGGCAAGCTCCCTGAGCCGGCGTTCCAGTTCTTTGTCGAAGCCTCGCAGCGAAAGATGAGTCATGGTGAGAACCTCGCGATGTGCGTCATCAACGACGCACGCCACTCATACTACGCACCACCGCAGCCGAGGGTCAAACCGGGTTCACGCGGAGACGCGGAGACGCGGAGGGAGAAGCTCATGCGGCCAGCCAATCCGCGCCTCTCTCCGCGTCTCCGCGCCTCCGCGTGACCAACGTCCCCTCATACCAGCCGGATCCGCCCGGTGAGCAGCTCCTGCATCATCCCCTGCTTGATCGCGCGCGCTTTGGCGAGCTTCGCCTCCAGCGCTGTGATTTCGGTGTCCATGTCTGCGAGGATGGCGGCGATGGCGGTTTGTTCTCCCCGTGTTGGCACCGGCAACATGATTTTCCCGATATTGGTCTTGCTGATTCCCGATACTTTGGTTCCAACAGAAAAGAAACGAAACTGAGACTTCACCGCGCGTGTTTGAAAGCAATACCGACGATACGGATTCACCAGTTCGTTGGTCTTGCTCTTGGCGACGATGGTGTGCAGACCGGAGATGAAAGGGATTCCCTCCGGGTTGATGACGACGAGGTGCTTACTTGTGCCCTCGTCATCTTCAGAAGCGTCGACAAAGACGATGTCACCATCGTGCAGCATCGAGACAGACGAAACCCTCTTTAGAGGAACGTTCAGCTTAGGAAGTTCGTGTAACTCGCTCCGAACATCCACGTACGACTTCGTCGACAAGTGGATGTCGCCGTAGTGGAGGTAGCAGTGGCCGTCTGACGAGAGTTGATCGCGAGATGCGGTGAAGCCGCCGCTGAAGTTGAATAGCTCGCCCAGGGATTTCGTCTCCCATTCTCCGTTGAAGCCGGGCAGGCGCTTCTTGCCGGTGAGCAATTCCTGCATGCCGCCTTGTTTGAGCTGACGCTTCTTGGCGAGGAGTTGCTCCTGGAATTCGATGAGGGCATCCGCATCGCTCAACGCGTCGCTGATTGCCTCTTGTTCTCCTAGTGAAGGTAACGGAATCTCGAGAGCAGCAAGCGTCGGAATCCGAAGGTTGCTTACCGTCGAACCAATACCCCCTTGAATCCGAATGACGTTTTGAACGGTTGATGACTGGAGGGCATACAGCAGATATCTCGGTGCAACCTTTTGGCGATTTGGACGCAGCAAAACCATACGCTGCCCTAGACAGCATCGGAGGCTGCGCGGGATCATACAGACCTGACCCATCGGAGCTTCTCGCGTTATCACGACATCCTCGTAAAGGGGCAGTGCACGTTGAATCCGCTGTGAAAAGTTGCGCTCATCGGTGAAGCTAGGTTCCGAAAGGTCGAGCCGACCATTTCTAATATTCTGGTTCCGAAGAACAAGAACACCCCTATCTGTCCAAGTGGGGGTCGAATGCGAGCAATCGTGGATCTCCGAGCAGAGTTCTCGGAGAGTCATGACGCCCTCAAAGCGCATCACGGACAAGCAAATCCCATCCTCTCCAGATGGCGATTCACTCTCGCTTCGAGTTCGATCACCCGATCGACCATCCGCGGCAGCGGCACTTGGTACCGCTCGCCCAGTTCTTTCACCCGGTGCGTGATCTCGTGACTGATGCGGTCCATCTCTCCGTGAATGACAGCGTCGAGCGCGGCCAGCCACTTATCGTCGACGACCATAGCCTTGATCTCGTCTTCATTGAGCTTCGGATACTTCGCATGAGCCTGCGTGTCGAGCGCAGCGTCGGCATCCTTGATGCGCCTCTTGAGATCGGCCTCTGTGCCGCCCAGCGTCATCCACGAGGTCAGGACCACCGCTTCGTCCTTCAACTCCTTGTCACCTTTAATCTCCTTCAGCCGGTCGTTGACGCTGACCTTGTTGACCTTATCGAGCGAGGAGAATGCCCCCTCCTCCCCGCCCTGCTCCTCTTCCAGCTCGGCAAGGCGGGCGGTGACTCCTTCGAGCTCGACAGACAACGCATCGATGGCCCCTTGCTCACTAGCGAAGTATCGCGCGACGATCAACGGCTTGGGGATGAGGTCGCAGGCCCACCCTCGGTCGATCTCTTTGCCGGGTTTGCCGTCCTTCCCCTTCCGGACCTCGATCACACGATGCGCCTCTGCCTTCCAGCCGTCGGCGGCGATCAGGTAGATGTCGTCCTGCATCGTCTCGTCCCAGTAGTCCATCAGGTGCTGATAGACGTCGTAGGCATCGATGAGCGGCCTGTCCGCGTAGTGCCCGAGGAGTCCCTCGGCGAGCGTGGTGATGACCTCTTTCGGATTGCAACCTGCCTTCAGCGCCTTGAGCGACGCGCTCTGCTTCTGCCGCCAAGCGTCGAAGTGAGCGTTCATACTACCGATGAACGTGGCAAACTCCGGGTGCTCGTAGATCGTCGATTTGATTGCGGCCTTCTCCACCGCCAGATCGAGATAGCCCGGCCGGCGCTCCTTGAACAGCGCGTGCCGCAGTTGCGGGCAAACGGTCCAATACCGTTCGAGGGCATCGACGTCGGCGACCGGAATGCCGCCGCGCAGATGGCCATCGATGTCCTGCACATCTTCGGGTGTCTGGCTGTCGATGTAGCGTGGCAGGTTGAGGTTGAACTCGTTCTTCTCGATCTCCTCGAACGACACCATCCGCGAATACCGGGCGACCTCGAGCCGGCGGTTGAAGACGTCGACGATCTTGTGGATGTCCATGCTGCGTAGCCGGTTCTTCGGACCGTCCTTCATGAAGCCGGCCGAGGCGTCGATCATGAAGATGCCGCGGCGGGCCTGCGCGTCTTCCTTGTCGACCACCACGATGCAGGCCGGGATGCCGGTGCCGTAGAAGAGGTTCGCCGGCAGACCGATGATCCCCTTGATGTATCCCCTGCGCACTAGATTGCGCCGGATGTCCCCCTCGGCGTTGCCGCGGAACAGCACGCCGTGCGGCAGGATGCACGCCCCTTTGCCGGTGCTCTTGAGCGAACGGATGATGTGCAACAGGTAGGCGTAGTCGCCCTGCTTGCCGGGCGGCGTGCCGAAGGTCTTGAAGCGTTCCCAGGGATCGTTCTGCGGGTCGACGCCGTTGCTCCAGCGCTTGTCGGAGAAGGGAGGATTGGCGACGACATAGTCGAAGGTCTTGAGCGTGTCGCCGTCCATGAACTTCGGATCAGAGAGCGTGTTCCCCTGCCGGATGTCCGCCTCAGCCTGGTCGTGCAGGATCATGTTCATGCGCGCCAGGCCGCTCGTGGCCGAGTCTTTTTCCTGACCGTAGATCGTCACCTTCGACGGCGCCGCATCGGCCACCTTCAGGAGAAGCGAGCCGGAGCCGCACGTCGGATCGTAGACGGTCGTCGACGGAGTCGTAATCGCCTTCCCGATGCCGATGACCTGGGCCATGATCCGGCTGACCTCGGCCGGCGTGTAGAACTGCCCTTTGCTCTTGCCGCTCTCGGTGGCGAAATGCCGCATCAGGTATTCGTAGGCATCGCCGAGGATGTCGTCGCCGTCAGCGCGGTTCTTCGAGAAATCGAGGGCCTTGTTCTCGAAAATGCCGATCAGGTTGCTGAGGCGCTCGACCATTTCCTTCCCGGTACCGAGCTTGTTGGCGTCGTTGAAGTCCGGCATCTCGCCCAGCTTGTTCGCGGCGATCAGTGGCTGAAGGATCTTTTTGTTGATCTGGTCGCCGATGTCCGATTTGCCCTTGAGGGCGACCATGTCTTTGAATCTCGCCCCCTCGGGGACGACGATTGCCGCGTACTGCTGGCCGGCGTACTTGTCGCTGACGTACTTGATGAAAAGGAGTACGAGAACGTAGTCCTTGTACTGGCTGGCATCCATCCCGCCGCGCAGCTCGTCGCAGCTCTGCCAGAGAGAGCTATACAGCTCGGATTTCTTCAGTGCCATGGGGAAAGGGTGAGACCTCCTGTGATTGACCGAGGCTAAACTACCAGAAAGCGCCCGGCGCGCGATTGCGGGGGACGCATCTGCGTCATCTGCCGGCGGAAAACATCATCCGCAGATGACGCAGATGGAACCCAGATGCGACTCTCCACGTCGGCGGGTGCATCGTTTCGATCCTCGCGTAATTCGTCTTGACCCTCGCGCGCTTCGTTTTGGTCCTCGCGCGCTTCGTTTTGACCCTCGCGCGCTTCGTTTTGACCCTCGCGTGCTTCGTTTCGACCCTCGCGCGCTTCGTTTTGACCCTCGCGCGTGCTTCGTTTCGACCCTCGCGTGCTTCGTTTTGACCCTCGCGCGCTTCGTTTTGACCCTTCGCGTGCTTCGTTTTGACCCTCGCGTGCTTCGTTTCGACCCTCGCGCGTGCTTCATTTCGATGCTCGCGCGCTTCGTTTTGACCCTCGCGCGCTTCGTTTCGACCCTCGCGTGCTTCGTTCTGATGCTCGCGTGCTTCGTTTTGACCCTCGCGAGCTTCATTTCGATGCTCGGGTGCTTCGTTTTGACCCTCGGGTGCTTCACTTTGATGCTCGCGTGGTCAGTTGTTGACCCTCGGCGGCGCGTTGCGCAGCGGCTACGCGTCGATCGCGTCTTCCTCGCCGCCGAGGACTTCCTCGAGCGGCACCGCGCGGTGGTAGCGGCGGATTAACTCGTCCCAGGCGGCGAGGTAGTGGTCGCGGGGGACGCGGAAGCAGCGTGGGAGGGGGCCGTGGGGGGAGTCGCCTTCGAGGATGAAGACGTCGGGGCCGCAGGCGATGATGACCATGCGCCAGGCCTCGTCGGCGTCTTCGTATGGCTCCTCGTCGTCGCCGAGGGGGATATCGTCGTGGGTGAAGTGGCGGAGATCGCGGTCGGCGTGGTCCCAGGCGGGAAAGCCGGCAAGGTGGCCGCGCGAGCGGCTCATCATCCGGATGTGCAGTCCTCCCTCGCTCTCCTCGGCGAGAGTCAGGGAAAAGTCGGCGATTCGCGGTGCGTCGTCGAGGTTGTAATGCACGTGGGCCTCCCCCTGGTGAGCTCGGAGTTTACCAATGGACTCGTGGAGTCCACGATTGGACTCCCGGAGTCCACGATCAGACTCCCGGAGTCCACGATTGGACTCCCGGAGTCAACGATCAGACTCCCGGAGTCAACGATCAGACTCCCGGAGTCAACGATCAGACTCCCGGAGTCAACGATCAGACTCCCGGGGTCAACGATCAGACTCCCGGAGTCAACGATCAGACTCCCGGGGTCAACGATCAGACTCCCGGAGTCAACGATCAGACTCCCGGGGTCCGCCGCGACTTACAAGTTTTGGCCGTTCCCGTTCGTTCCATGGCCTAAATCCGTCACTCGCGCCGGCGAGCGTGTCGAATCAGCGCATTTTTCACACTCTCACTGGAATCGTCGACACCCGTTATTCGTCGGGCTCTCGACGGGTAACAGGGTGCCGACGGGTAACAGGGTGCCGACGATTTAAGTGAGACTGTGAGAACTGCCTCCCCTGGGAGTCTGCGCCGTAGAAACGTTCTTGCCGCACTGTCGGCGGAGCCTTGGGCAACCAACGCCGCCGGCCGTGCCGGCTAGTGCGGCGAGACGATCGTCACCTGCTGGGATACGTTGTTCGTGAGGCTCAGCATTCCCCAGATCGGAGGAAGGGCAATCGGCGAGAAGTTCGTACCGAAGCCCGAGGGGAAGACCGTGATGCTGACCGGAGAGGTCTTGGACTGCAGGAGGAGCGGCGTGAGGTCGAGGGAGCCGAACCACATCGACGTCCCGGGGATGATCGTCGTGTGGAGCGGCAGGGCCGGGCTCGATCCGATGAGTACGAGGTACTCAGGGAAGTCGCCGAGCGACCACATGCGCAGGCTGGTGCGGAGCCGGCCGTCGGCCTGGACGTCCACGAATCGGAGCTGCCCTCGGAAGTCGCGCTCGCGCACGATCGGTACCTCGGTGCCTGCGATCGACGACGACTGGCTGGAAATGTCGCGAACGCGTGAGGCAAAATCGACCGTGCCGGTCGTGCCGCGCATGGCGTAAAGCACGTGTCCCCACGGATCGCCATTGTTGAGGAGCTGTGCGTCCGCACGCAGCAGCCTCGAGCAACCCGGGCATGGGAGCGGATCGCGAAAAAAGGCGCGCGTGCTCCCGGCCAGAATGAAGTTTTCGGTCTTCCACTGCGATCCGAATGCGCCAGATCCCTCGAACGAAAGCGGATAGAGGATCGGCTCGAATACTGCCGGGTCGGCGGACGCTGGATCGTAATAGATCAGCCCCGCCTTCGAAGTCACCGTCCCTGCGGTGGAGGTGATGACGACATCCACGGCGCCGGCGGCGTGCGGCGGTGCGGCGGCGGCGAGGAACCCGTCGATCGTGATGAACAGGAGCGCGGACACGTCCCCAATGAGGACCGTGGTGGCATTGAGACCGAAGGGATTCTTGATGAGGACCGAGCCGCCGGACACCGGTACGGCGTATGGCTCGATGCTCAGCGGCTCCGGGTCGCGGACGATGAGCGGGGTCCGTGTCAGCTCCGACACTCTGTCGCCGTGATCGTCAAGAGCGACGACCGTGTAGGCGCCGGCCGGAAGGACCTCGAGATGAAAGGTCAGAGTGTATTGCGTCAGCGCCTGGGGGCAGCCCGCCTCGGGCGGAAGTACGGTATTCAGCCGGAGTTGGATCGTCGAACCGGCGATGGTGACGCCCTTTACCGAAGGCACACACCCGTCATGCCAGATGCCGCTGACGATCGCGTCGACGGAGTGATGTGCCGTGGCGTTCGGCGGATCGAAGCGGATCGTCTCACCGCGGGCGATGGTGGTGACGAGAAGAAGCATTGCGGCGGATACGAGCAGACGTTTCATAGGGACATTCTGCGGCATGATCAAGGCAGAAAGCAGAAGGCAGAAAGCAGAAGTGCTTCGCTCAACATCACTTCTGCTTTCTGCTTTCTGCTTTCTGACCTTTAATGCGGCGAGATGATCGTCACCTGCTGCGTGTCGTTGTTGGTGAGGCTCAGCATTCCCCAGATCGGCGGCGCTACCAGAGGCGATGCGAGCGGAGTCACCATCAGGGTGGTTGGATTCCCGCTCGCCACCGTCAACAGGGTCGTCACATCGATCGATCCGAACCACATCGTCGTTCCGGGGATTTTCGCCAGAGGTATGCCTAGCTCCTGGGCTGGTATCGAATCGACGAGAACTGACACAGGAGAATTGCCCAAGGACCACAACCGGAGCGTGACCCGATACCGGCTATCGACCGGGACGTTGAGGAATTGAAGCTGCGTGCGGAAGTCCCGCCCGTAGATGACCGGCACCTCGGTGCCGGCCGTCTGCGATTGCCGCGAGGTATCGTGAATGCGCGAGGCCAGGTCGAGCGAACCGGTCGTGCCGCGCATCGCGTAGAGCACGTGTCCCCATGGATTGGAATCGTTCGTCAACTGCCTGGTAGCGAGCTGAATCGAGCTCGAACAGGCATTGCAGGGGAGAGGGTCGCGAAAAAGCGCCGCCGGAGTGCTCGCATGCATGAAGCTCTCGGTGGTCCACTGCGATCCGAACGCGCCCGGGCCCTGGAACGACAGCGGAAAGAGGATCGGCTCGAAGACGGCCGGGTCGGCGGCGGTAGGATCGTAGTAGATCAGCCCAGCGGCCGCGGTCACATCCTGGAAGCAGGGAACCAGACAAGGTTGCAAAATGACGGCAACATTGACCGCGCCTGGGGCGTGCGGCGGCGCATTGGCAATCAGCAGTCCGTCGACGTCGGAGCTCGCGGGCACCGTCACCCCTCCGATCGCAAGCGTGACGGCCAGCGGGAAAAAGGGATTGCCGACGATGATCTGCCCGCCGGATGACGGCACGGCATTGGGCTGAATGCTCAACGACTCAACGTCGCGCACGGCGAACGTCGTCCGCGTCAGCTCCGTTGTGTTGCTCCCCTGATCGGCGACGGCGATGACGGTGTAGCTCCCCGCGGGAAGCACATCGAGGTGAAAGGTCAAGGCGTATGGCCTCACCAACAGCGAGCAGAAGACACCGAACGGAGGAGTGGCGTCCAGATGGAGGACGATCGTCGAGCCATTCACCACGACGTTTTTCACCGAGGGGACGCAGCCGTTCGGCCATTCACCGCTGACGATGGCGTCGACAGCGCGATGCGCGGTGACGCCCGGCGGATCGAAGCGGATGGTCTCGGCGAACAGCAGCGGGGCGAGAGCGAGCAACAGGAGGGCGAGGGCTGTGCGCTTCATGGCGGAACTATTCAACCACACGCGCGGAGAGCAGGCAGGATGCCTGCTCTCCGAGGGGCGGCCAATCAATCCGTCGATTCGATGCGGTAGTTCGGCGCTTCCTTCGTGATCACCACATCGTGGGCGTGGGATTCGCGCAGGCCGGCGGCTGTGATGCGGACGAACTGCGACCTGGTGCGGAGGTCTTCGATCGTCCGCGATCCGGTCAGGCCCATGCCCGAGCGGAGGCCGCCGACGAGCTGGGGGATCATGGCGCTGAGCGATCCCTTATACGGCACCTTCCCCTCGATCCCCTCGGGGACGAGTTTCGACACCTCATCGGCGTCTTCCTGGAAGTAGCGGTCCTTCGAGCCGGCCTGCATGGCGCCGATCGAGCCCATGCCGCGGTAGGCCTTGAAGGTGCGGCCCTGATAGAGAATCGTCTCGCCCGGCGCCTCGTCGGTGCCGGCGAAGAGCGATCCGATCATCACGCAATGCGCCCCGGCAGCGATGGCCTTGGTGATGTCACCCGAGAACTTGATACCGCCGTCGCTGATCAACGGGATACCGAACTTCTCCGCCGCCCGCGCGCACTCCATCACCGCGGTGATCTGCGGCACACCGGCGCCGGCGACGACGCGCGTGGTGCAGATCGAGCCGGGGCCGATGCCGACTTTGATGGCATCGACGCCGAGGGCGATCAGATCGCTGGCGCCTTCGTAGGTGGCCACGTTGCCGGCGATGAGAGGGGTATCGGGGAAGAGCTTCTTGAACTGCCGGATCACTTCCATCACGCCGCCGGAATGCGCATGCGCGGAATCGATCACGACGACGTCGGCCTTGGCGTCGATCAGCGCGCGGGCGCGGTCGAGCCCTTCTTTGCCGACGCCGATAGCGGCGCCGACGCGCAGCCGGCCGAGGGAGTCTTTGGCCGCGTTCGGATAGCGGAGCTTCTTCTGGATGTCCTTGACGGTAATGAGCCCTTTGAGGTCGCCGTTGGAGTCGACGACGAGGAGCTTCTCGATGCGGTGGTGGTGAAGGACCTCGCGCGCCGCCTCGAGCGTCGTGCCGACCGGTGCGGTAATCAGACCGTCCTTGGTCATCCGTTCGGCAATCGGAAGATCGAAGCGGGTCTCGAAACGGAGGTCGCGGTTGGTCAGGATGCCGACGAGCTTGCCGTTGGCGTCGGTGACCGGAACGCCGGAGATCTTGTATTTGGCCATCACCTCGAGCGCCTCGGCGATGGTCTGCCACGGCCGCATGGTGACGGGATCGACGATCATCCCCGCTTCCGACCGCTTCACCTTGTCGACCTCTTCGGCCTGGACGTCGATGGGCATGTTCTTGTGGATGATGCCCAGTCCCCCCTGCTGGGCCATGGCAATGGCCAGCCTGGCCTCGGTGACGGTATCCATGGCCGAGGAGATGATGGGGATGTTCAGACGGATGGTGCGCGTCAGTTGCGTGCCGACTTCGACAAAGTTGGGATGGATGTCGGACTTGGCCGGACGCAGGAGGACGTCGTCGAAGGTGAGGCCGACGTCGATGGCCTCGATGAATCGATCGGACGGCAGCGGGTTGCGCCGCTCGATCTCGTGAAGATCGATGCGACCGATGACAGGAATCTCTGAGAGTACACGTTCGTCGCTCATGTGTGCTCCTTTGGGTGAGTATAGAACAGGGGTGGTGTTTGCGGTATTGCTGGCGCTTCGCGCGTTGTCTGCGCGTTGCGCGTGAGGATCGTTTACGATAGCGCGCCATTGATGAAACGAGAAACCATCATCTTCACCGCCTGCGGCTTTCTGCTGGGGCTGACGATCGGCAGTCTTGTCATCGGTCCGAAGGTCGCGCAGTCGAAGCTGGCAGCGCCGGCGGCGGAGCAGGCGGCGGCGAGCGAGGCACCATCCCCCGCACCGGGGTCTGCGCCGGCAACGGGCGGCAATCCGATGGCGGTGACGCAGCAACTGAGCACGCTGAAGGAAACGATCGCCAAAGATCCGAAGAATTTCGACGCGCTGGTGCAACTGGCAGGCATGTACATGGACGCCGCGAAGTTTCCGCAGGCGGCCGAATACCTCGAGCGCGCCCTGGCCGTGCATGATGACGCCAGCGCCCGCATCGACCTCGGCGTCTGCTACCGGTATGCGGGCCAGCAGGATCGCGCCCTCACCGAGTTCCAGCACGCCGAAAAGATGGCCCCCGGCCAATGGCAGCCGCTCTTCAACGAAGCGCTCGTGCTCGTCGACCTGCACCGTGTCGATGAGGCGCGGACCCTGGCGACGAAGCTTCAGCAGATGCGGCCGAACGATCCCGACGTCCAGAAGCTCGTGGCAACGGTGAAGTAGCGCGCAAATAAAACCTTCAACCACAGAGAAACCAGAAACCAGAAACTAGAAGGGGATCATCTTCTGGTTTCTGGTTTCTGGTTTCTGGTTTTCTAACCCCGCGTGATGATCTCTTTCAGCATCGTGTCCTGAAGCTGGTACACGGCGTAGACGCCGACGTGGTAGCGGTTGAAGATGAAGGAAAAGGCGTAGATCCGGCCGCTGCCGCCGCGAACGTAGCCGGACAGGCCCACCACGCCGACGATGTAGCCGGTCTTCGCGTAGACCTGCCGGGCGTACGGCGCCGTGCGCAGGCGATGGCCGAATTTCGAATCGGGATCGCCGGAGTACGGGAGCGAGCTGACGAAATCTTCGCGGTACGGGCTCTTCCACATGTAGCGCAGCAGGTGGACGAATGCATTGGCGGAGGCGCGGTTGTCGCGCGACATCCCCGAGCCGTCGGCCTGGTGATACTCGTCGGACGGCACGCCGAGCTTTCCGGTCAGCCACTCGGTCACCTCGCCGGTCCCGGCCCCCCACGTCCCCTCTTTCTTCGTCTCCGCGCCGATGATCTTCACGAGCTCCTCGGCGTAGTGATTCTGGCTCTTCTTGTTGATGACATCGACGACGGTGGTGAGCGGCGTGGTGTGCTGCGAGACCGCCTTCCAGTCCGGCCGGTCGTCGCGCGGCGTGACGATGATCTGCCCCTGCACGGTGATTCCGTTGCGGACGAAGGTCTCGTGCGTCACGGTGGCGAAATACTGCACCGGGTTCTCGATGGTGACGAAGACCTCGGTGATGCCGGCGCGCGACGGCGTGCCGCCGTGGACGATGATCGTGTTCGAGTTGCGGTTGCGGGTGATGAACGGCAGGCCGCGACCGGTGATACAGGATTCGTCGAGCTGCATGTAGGACGTGGGCGGCTCGAACTGGACCAGGCACGCTTTCCCCGGACGCGTCGGCGCCACGCGCACCTGCACGCAGTTCTCCTGCAGCGAGAACGCCGACACCGGCGCCTCGTACCAGTTGATGAGCTGATTGACCGGCCAGGAGGGGTGGATGTACTCGATGTCCATGTAGCCGTACTCGAAGATGAGATTCCCGTGGATGGTCTTCACACCGGCGCGCTTGAGATCGGTGGCCCATTCGTCGATGACGGCCGTGGCATGACCGTCGTGAAATCGTCCGCCGATGGTGGGATCGCCGCGGCCGACCACTTTCACGTCGCCGTTCAACGTGCCGCTGGGATCAGCGGCTCCGCGCATGAAGACGGTGGTGGTGACCTGGAAATCCGGATGGAGCAGATCGATGGCCGAGGCGGTGGTGAAGAGCTTCATGTTGGAGGCCGGGGCCAGCGGCATGTTGGGATTGCGCTCGGCGACAACGGCGCCGGTTTCGATATCGACGACCTGAAGGGTGACGTCCGAGCTGCGGGCTACGGAGCCGTTCATGAGCGAGCTGATGCGCTCGGAGAGGGTCGTGCCGGTTGCGGCATCGGCAGGCCCTGCCGGGGCGGCCCTCCGCGAGCGCGATTTCCCGCGGCGACGCTTCGCGGCATCGGCGATGGGAGTGAGAAGAACCAGGATGAGCGCTATCGCCACGAACCGCGTACGGGGAACCGTCATTAATAGTGGGAATCCTTTCCTAGCTGCGCTTCGCGCGTTGTCTGCGGCTTCGCCGCGTTGTCTGCGCTGCGGCGCGTGGGGCCCACACCGAGGGGTGTACGCTCAGACCACGCGCGATAGCGCAGACAACGCGCGCCAGCGCATACAACGCGGCGGAGCCGCAGACAACGCGCGTAGCGCAGCTTACAGCCTCTGATACGGCTCCGGCAGCGCGAGGCGGATGCGCTCGCGCAGTACGGACGGACAACGGCGGCGAATCTCGTCATGAATCTCGGTCCGAGAATAACGCCTGCTGAAGTGAGTCAGCACAATCGTTTCGTTTTCGAAACGTTCGGCGAAGGCGGCGATGTCGTCGAAGTGGATGTGGCGGTACTTCGCCGCCCGCTCCTCATGCCCGGCGATGATGAACGAGCACTCGATCATCAGCACCTCGGATTTGAAGAGCTCCCCGTTCTGAGCGTCGCTCTGTTCAAGAATCCCCCGGTCGGTGTCGCCGGTGTAGAAAAGCATCGAGCGCCGCCACTCCTCGGTCACAGTCACGCCGGAGAGCCGCAGCTCGCTGATCTCACGCTCCTCGCGGCCGATGAATTCGTCCCGGAGCCGGTGCCGCAGCTCGATGACCTCGTACGCGTTCGCGGCGACGCGATGGGTGGCCCGATGCGCGCGCACTTCATGCGTCCTGCCAAGCGGCACGACGTCGCCGACAGCGAGACCGATCACCTCCACTTCCTCGAAAGAAGCTCCGGTGATCCGCTCGTAGATGGTCATGATCTCGCGCATCCCCTCGGCGGCGTCAGCCGGCACGTAGACCCGGCCGCCGGTCATCCGATGCAACTGCCGCTGCCCCGCATAGAACGGAATGCCGACCGCGTGATCGAGATGCGCGTGGGTGACGAAGATGTGCGGCGTGGCGATGAGCTGATCCGGACAGCGCCCGATATCGAACGCCGCATTCAGCTCGCGTACGCGAAACCACGTTTCATGCCCGGCGCGGGATCGCCCCTCGATGTTGAAGTGCGGCGTGGCGATGGTGACGAAGTCTTTGTCGGTCATGGGAAAACGGTAGGTTAGCGGATTGTTCACGCGAAGGCGCGAAGCCGCGAAGTTCTGTGCCTTTTCTTTCTTCGCGTCTTCGCGTCTTCGCGTGCCGAACGGTTTTGCGTACAATCCGCCGCCGCCCATGTCCACCGAAGTGATCACCGATCCTGAAACTCTCATCGCCCTCGAAGCCGACTGGCTCGATCTCTGCCGGAGAATACCCGGCGCGACGCCGTTCCAGACGCCGATGTGGCTCCTGCCGTGGTGGCGCGCCTTCGGATCGAACGATCTGGCCGCGATCGCCGCCCGCGGCGACGGCGGCCTCGATGCGCTGGCCCCGCTCTACATCATCCGGGACGACGATTCCGACGAGTCGCTCGGCGTCTTCCTCGGCACCGGCATCAGCGACCACCTCGACGTCCTCGGCGATGCCTCCCTCATCATCGGCGAGATGTCGCGGCTCCCCTGCCAGATGTGGGATCTGCAGCAACTGCCGGCGTCGTCGTCGATGCTCAATGTCCCCCTGCCGGATGGCTGGTCCGACAATGTTGAAGATCAGGAGGCGTGTCCGGTGCTCGCTCTCCCGGCCGAGTTTGAGAGCCTCACGTCGAATCACTTTCGAAAAAAGATCCGCTACTACCGCCGCTCGCTGGAGAAGCTCGGCGAGGTGCGCGTCGAGACACCGACGCCTGAGACGCTCGACGATCTCCTCACCTCGCTCTTCGACCTCCACGCCGCCCGATGGCGTCGCCGCGGCCTCCCCGGCCTCCTCGCCGACGACGCCAGCCAGCAGTTCCATCGCGAAGTTGCGCGCGGGATGCTGAACGCCGGGATGCTGCGGATGTACGCCACCCGCTGCAACGGCCGCATCGTGGCTGTCTTCTACGGCTACGCCTTCCAGGGGACGGTCTACTACTACCTCAGCGGCTACGACCCGGAGCTGGAGAAGCTCTCCATCGGCACGATCATCGTCGCCCACGCCATCGAGCAAGCCATCCTCGCCGGCGCCACGACCTTCGACTTCCTCCGCGGCGCCGAGGAGTACAAGTACGCGTGGGGAGCAACGGATCGGATGAACCGGAGACGGCAGTTGTTCCCGGGGTGAGTAACGGCGCCTGACATCGACTCCCTCCTGGGACCGCGGGCGTCTCGCCCGCGCTGTCGGGCAGGATGCTGCCAAGAAGCGCGGGCGAGACGCCCGCGGTCCCAGGGGGCGCCAGCGCTCTGTCGGCGCGGAATGACAAATCCGCGAATTCGTTTAGGATTCCGCGTCGTCCGTACTGGGGAGTCGCCAAGCGGTAAGGCAGCGGCCTTTGGAGCCGCCATTCGGAGGTTCGAATCCTCCCTCCCCAGCCAGCGCCGGCCACGGCGCGCCTCGCAGGTTGGCCCAGCCTCGGCCAACATCTCTTAACAAATCAAAAACAGCGCGGGCTGTCACAGACGGTGGGATCATGGGGCTCATGACTCACATGACGATCGACACCGGCAACACGGGCTTCATGCTGTTGTGCTCCAGCCTGGTCATGCTCATGACGCCGGGCCTGGCCTTCTTCTACGGCGGGCTGGTGGGCCGCCGGAACGTGCTGTCGATCATGATTCAGAGCTTCGTCTCCATGGGCTGGACGACGGTGCTCTGGTGGGCGTTCGGCTTCTCGATGTGTTTCAGCGGCAATCTGAAAAGCGGAACGGATCTGGGCGGCATCATCGGCAACTTCCACTGGGCGTTTCTCTCGGGGATCACGCTCGACATGCCCTCCCCGATCAACGCCACGATCCCGATGATCGTCTTCTGCGCGTACCAGATGATGTTCGCCATCATCACTCCCGCCCTCATCACAGGCGCTTTCGCCAATCGCGTGACGTTCAAGGCCTACATGCTCTTTCTCACGGCCTGGCTGATCTTCGTCTACTTCCCCTTCGTCCACATGATCTGGGGCGGTGGAATCCTGGCCAGTTGGGGCGTGCTCGATTTCGCGGGCGGAATCGTGGTGCACAACATCGCCGGCATCGCCGCCCTCGCCTCCGTTCTGTATGTCGGCAAGCGCAAGATCGAAGACCGCGGGCCTCACTCCATCCCCCTCGTTGCCCTCGGCACCGGCCTCCTCTGGTTCGGGTGGTACGGTTTCAATGCCGGAAGCGAGTTCCGCGTCGACTCGGTCACAGCCGTGGCCTTTCTGAACACCGACATCGCCGCCAGTTTCGCGGCCATCGCCTGGCTCTGTCTCGACTGGAGGAAGTTCCGGAAGCCGCGCTTCCTCGGCCTTCTGACCGGCGCGGTCGCCGGACTGGCGACCATCACGCCGGCGGCGGGATACGTCTCACCGGCGACTGCCTGTCTCATCGGACTCATCGCCGGAGGCGTCTGCTTCTACGCCGTGGAGCTGAAGAACAAGCTGCAGTGGGACGACGCGCTCGACGTCTGGGGCGTTCACGGCGTCGGCGGCTTCCTCGGCATCGTCCTCTGCGGCATCTTCGCCACGACGGTGTTCAATCCCGGCGGCGTCGATGGCCTTCTGCGCGGGAACTCGCACTTCTTCCTCGTGGAGCTTGGCGCCGTCGCCATCTCCTCGGCATGGGCATTCCTCTTCACCTACGGAATGCTCTGGCTGATCGACCGGATCACACCGGTAAAGGTGCAGGACTCCGACGAAGTCGACGGCCTCGACCTGTCGCTGCATGGCGAGACGGCGTACCTCGAGGGGATCTGAGGCACGGAGAGCAGGCATCCGCGCCTGCTCCCGGCGGGCGTCTCGCCCGACGGTGGGGACGAAGGCAAACGTAACTGTTGGGCAAGAACGCCGGCGCCCCCATTCGCGCTTCGGGTTCAACGGCGCGGAGAGCAGGCATCCTGCCTGCTCCCGGCGTGGCGTCTCGCCCGACGGTGGGGACGAACGCGAACGTAAATGTCGGGCAAAAACGACGGTGCCCCGATTCGCGTTTTCAAGTTCGACACTGCTGTTGGCGCGCGGTGCAAGAACGCGGATGGGCACAGGCCGCCGTTGTTGGCCAGACATTTACGTTCTCCTTCGTCCCCCACCGTCGGGCGA
>JADGNY010000158.1 GCA_017883235.1 Thermoanaerobaculia bacterium
GGACGGCGAAGGATCTCAAGATTCGCTGCACTTGCCACAGGCGCTGCCACTGGAGATCCTTCAGCGTCCTACGCCGCATCTCGCTCGCTTCGCTCGCTCGGCGGCTCCGGCAGCTTCAGGATGACAAGTTGCTCGATTGTTTGATTTCTGCACAGACTCTGAGGCCGGCGGAGCGCGGCCGAAGGATCTCAAGTTACGCTAGCCGCGTTGCATCCCCTTTTCGACCTCACGCGGCTTCGGCTGGTATCCCGAATATTGAGATCCTTCGGCCGCGCTCCGCCGGCCTCAGGATGACAAAGTGGTCATTCCGTCCACTCCGCGCTCAGATCGATCCACTTCGGATTCATCGTCTTGATCAGGTCGATCTTTCGTTTCCGCTTCCAGCCCTTGAGCTGTTTCTCCCGAGCGATCGCATCACGCACGTCGGTCGTCTGCTCAAAGTAGACGAGACGATCGAAGTGATAGCGCGATGTGAACACGGAACCTTCTCCGCGCTTGTGCTCGGAAACACGACGAAAGAGGTTGTTCGTCATGCCGATGTAGAGTGTCATCGAGCTGTTCGACAGGATGTAGGTAGAGTAGAAGCGCCGTTCTCCGTATGACGTCCAGCCTGATCGCATGGCACGATTCTCCCTCGGCCATTCAGCGAACCAAAATGTTCTACAGACGGTAGAACTGCATCCCGAGGCTGCCGGAGGCGCGTGGCCGCAGGCTGAGCGCCGCAGGACGCCGAAGGACGGCGAAGGATCTCAAGATGCGCGGACTGTGCTGAAACCGGGTTTCATCCAGAGCAGCGCAACTTGAGATCCTTCGGCCGCGCTTCGCCGGCCTCAGGATGACAATGAGGTGAGGCGTTTCTTCGCGAAGCGCAGGCTAATCGAAGCGGGCAACGCGGCCCAATGTCGTCGGCTGCCAGGACATCCTGCGGGCCGCTTCCGCCGGCCGCCGTGGCTGGAGAATGACGGCTTTCTTTCTGCTCTGACTCCCGACTTCCTCGAGATACGCGCAAAGCGCATCAAGGTCGTAGTTGAACCGCTCCAGCAATTCTTCGCGCGCGGCGCGGGTCTCTTTGACGATTGGATCTTCCCACTTGGCTATCACCGTAGCGCAACCGCAGCGACGCCGCGATCGTAAGGAGCGGCTGGCGTTGCGAGCGCTATACTCCTTCGCCTGCGGCCCGCGCTGGTGAGCCTGGTCCGTTGGACGGCTCACATGCTGGCGCTGGCAGGAAGGCGGCAAGTTGCGCGTTCATCGTTCCTGGTCCAGAGGATTGATCTCCGTCGTCCTGGCGACGCACGTTCTGCTGTTCTTCACGGCCGCGTGTCAGTCGGTGCCTCGTCAGGAGGTTGATTCCTTTGGTGTTCAGCTCGCCGTCAACTGCGGGAACAACCGCGCTGGCTACGCGGGACCATTTGACGCCAAGGAGCTCGCCGGGACCGTGCTTTCGGCAGGAGCACCGCTCGACGGTGCTTCCGTAGTCGCGCAAAACAAGCGGACGGGCGAAATGCTCCGGACCACTACCGACGGGCGCGGTAGGTTCGTATTTCGAGGCGCCGGTACGGCTACATTCGAGATGTTTGCGTGTAAGCCGGGGTGGAGCTCGATGCAGTTCACAGTCAACGTGTCACCTGGCTCCAGCTCGGCGAACTTCACGGTCGAACTCCCGCCGGAACCACCGCGCAACTAACGCGCTTGGAGGAAACCCGGAGGCCACGCCTTCGTTTTTCGCCTGCCCGCAAGTCACTGAATGGTCGATACTCGCCAACGCAATCTTCCGGGGCAACGCGAGGGCCAGACCTTCGTTTTTCTGTTGAGCGCAAGCTTTTGAACGGTCAGGACTTACCGGCGACCGATTCCTCGACCGCATTTGACAACACCGTAGCGCAACCGTCGCGACGCCGCAATTGCCGGTCGGGGCTGATCAGGGCGTCCTCGCCCGATATGGCCAGGACGCAAACTATTGAGTGGTGAGCACTTACTGTGCGAACCACAGCGTTGCTGCATCGCCGGGCTATACTTCAACGCGTCGTCGTTCGTGCGGGTGAACCGCAGATCCATTGGCGGCGGAACTTTCGATGAAGTCACGACAACACTCCGCAGGCGCCCTGGCGCTGATCCTCCTGTCAGCCGGCATTCTTGTGATCGCCGCGTGCCACCAGCCGGGCAACCGCGAGCGGCTTCTGCAAGAAGGGAGGGAGCGGCTGAGGGCGAAGATCAGAGAAGAACAAGCCATCGCAGCACGCTTGAGACAGGTTGGCGTAGGCACGCCGTCAGCCGAGGTCGTAAAGCAGTTCGGAAATCCAGGTTCGACCGCTCCATGCAGCAACGCGAGAAAGTGCTGGTACTACGACCTCTCCGGGCAGAAGTATTTCATCTGTTTCGACCAACAAGACAACGTTGCGTGCCAGGGCAGGGCATACCTCCTGCCGCAGCAGTATCCACGGAGTCCGCCGCCCAACTAGCGCTCGGGCCTCGAACCGGAGGGGCCTCGAACCGGAGGGCCAGACCTTCGTTTTTCTCATGGGCGCAAGTCATTGATTGGTCGAAACTTACCGGCGGCCGGTTCCAGCTTCCGCCTGACCCTATCGTTTCTTCGCCACGCGGGTTTCTTTGACGATTGGATCTTCCCACATGGCTATTGCTCGACAACACCGTAGCGCAACCGTCCCGACGCCGCAATTGCTGGTCGGGGGCTGAGCACAGCGTCCTCGCCCGATATGGCTAGGCCGCAAACTATTGACTGGTGAGCACTTACTACTTCGAGGTTCCGTTTCCGCTCCGGCCCCCCCCCGTTATTTGATCTCATCGGAGTGCGCCGCGATCTCGCAGGAGAAGATCGTGATCTGACGGACAGAGATCACGATCTATCCGGGATAGATCGCGATCTACCAAACTTAGATCACGATCTACCCGACATAGATCGCGATCTACCCGACATAGATCACGATCTACCAAACTTAGATCGCGATCTACCAAACTTAGATCGCGATCTACCAAACTTAGATCGCGATCTACCAAACTTAGATCGCGATCTACCGGACTTAGATCGCGATCTACCGAGGTTAGATCACGATCTACCAAACTTAGATCACGATCTACCGGACTTAGATCGCGATCTACCGAGCATAGATCACGATCTACCGGGCATAGATCGCGATCTACGGGAGAGAGATCACGATCTACAGAACCGAGATCGTGACCCTATTCCATGCAGATGACGCAAACAGTTCTGACTCCTATAGATTGCTTAAGATCACTATACCTGTCTATTGTTACCTTTTCCCGGCGCGGAACGTCTCAGGGATTACGCGGGCAGGAGGCGCAACCTCCTCCGCGCATTGAAAGGAGAAGAAGAATGTCCTCAAAGACCAAGCCCGGAAGTGGTTCCTCGTCACGTATCGCAGTCCGTAAGCGTTCCAGGACAACAGCTATGGCCGAAGGAGACCCTGTCGGGGCAGCCTCCAGAATGGCCGAGTTGCTCAATGAAATGGAGGCCCTCATCCCCGACCTGGTACAGCCGGATATCAGCAGGATCAAACGTATTTCCCAGAGCGCGAAGTTCGGCCAGGCGCTCATACCGCACGTCATCACTGCCGTGAGCTCCTACGCACCGTTTCAACAACGCAACCTCTTCGACGTCACCGCTGGTCAGGCCGCCCTCGATTACCAGAAACAGTTGCATCCGATCACGATAAGGATGGCCGCGATGACGCTGGCCATGTCGTATTCGGTGAATCAGAAGCTGGCCGTCTCCGGCGAGGAGGCGCTTCAGATGTATCAATGGGCCAAGCGTCACGTGAAACAGCCGGATGGCGGAGGTGCTCGAACCTACGTCGACGAAATGCAGAGTGTCGTCGGACGGACGATGAACCGCCGCCGTAAGCCACAGACACCACCCACCACCCCTCCCGCCGGAGCCCTGCATGGTCAGAGCTTCCTCGCCCCCGGGCTGGGCGCGACGCACACTCCGGACGACGATGAGGTGCTCGATCTCGTTCGCGACGTCGCCGGAGCGAATGCGAAGGAGTAGCCGCGTGTAAGAAGGGGCGCCGCGCAGGCGGCGCCCCTTTTGCCGCGTTAGCGGCAACAAGACGGTAGCCAGGGGTGCGAGCGTTTTTTGCGAGCACCCCTGGTAGAGAGATGTCGTGGTTTGGTGCCGCGTCAGCGGCACTGGAGTAATCGGGGACTCCATCCAGTGCCGCTGACGCGGCACGGTTTCAAGAGATAACCGAGACCAGGGGTGCTCGCAAAAAAACGCTCGCACCCCTGGCTACCTTCTTGAGCCGCTATCGCGGCGTCGTAACGTCCAATCTCCAAAGGGGCGCCGCGCAAGCGGCGCCCCAAACGGAGCGCTGCCGTCCCGACGGCCGGGCGTGCATCCGGCCTGGAACCTCAGGTGCCAGACCATCTGCCGGCAGCGACCGCGTTCTGTCTTCTGCTACCATTTCTGCACGTTCTGCGCGCGGCACGCAGCCGCTGAATCGTGGAGCCGTTGGGACGCCACACTTTCTTGGAGGCGGACGCGATGCGCAACGCGCGAGTAGTGTTCATCTGCATCATGATCTTCGGGGCGCTGGTCGCCGCGGATGGTGCGGTGATGGAGCCGGTCCGATGGTGGCGCATCGGCGCTGGCCTGTTCTTCGGCCTCGCCGGCCTGCGGTACTTCCTTCGGACTGGCGTGGCCACACCTCCGGCAACCTGACTCGGCGCGAACCCGCAACTCGCCGAATCGCTGGTCCGTTGGGCGCGAGGAGATGGTGCTCAGGCTGGAAGCTGCTGTCGTTGTCGAATAGGGCTATAGCCATACCGCGGAACAGATTCTCTTTCCGTGACAGGAGAATTGTCCTCCGCGGGAGCATCGAATGACTGCTGAAGAGCGGAAATGTGCTCCCGGAAAACCCGGAGGGCCGGACCTTCGT
The DNA here is from genome assembly GCA_017883235.1 of Thermoanaerobaculia bacterium. Lineage (GTDB taxonomy): Bacteria > Acidobacteriota > Thermoanaerobaculia > Gp7-AA8 > Gp7-AA8 > JADGNZ01. The sequence continues at coordinate 4,920 of JADGNY010000158.1, forward strand.
TTTTCTGTTGACTGCAGCCGGAGCGCTGGCGTCTCGCCGGCTGGCTCGGCGGCGTCTCGCCGCTGAGGTCACCAGGCGAATGTATCGAGTCTTGCAAGATCGGGGGCGAGACGCCCCCGGGCCAGCCGGCGAGACGCCAGCGCTCCGAACGGCAGCACTACGTGTGTTGCGACACCGACAGTGTGTTCCCATCCGGGTCCTTGAACCACGCAACCTTGTCGCCGCTTGGCGCGGTCCAGATGCCGAGGTCGTCCTGCTCGAAGAAACCGAATCGTTCGAAGACGACGCCTTTCTCCGTCATCGCCGCGACGACCTTCTCGATGCCGGAGACTTCCCATCCCAGGATCGTGAAGCCTGCGGGCTTGAAGTCGGGCTGGACTTTCGAGACGCGGATCATGGTGCCGTTCGCGTCGAGCACCATGGCGAAGCCGTCGTTGTGCACGAAGTGCAGACCCAGAACGCCCTCGTAGAACGCTCTCGCTTTGTCGAAGTCGAGGGTTGGGAGAAACGCCACGATCGGTTTGTTACCCAGCATGCGAAGTCCCTCCGTTCAAAAAAAGGGCGGACTCGAGGAGCCCGCCCTTCATCAACATCCTCGGAGACCTTACTTTACGCTCGTGGTGAAGACTTCTTCCATCGCCGGCACGCTGCAGCCGTTGACCGCGTCGCGGTTGCGGCGGCTGTCGGTCCAGACCGGATGGGCGATGCCGCCGTAAGCGACCAGGCCGGAGTAGTCGCCCTGCTGGTTGCCGTAGTTGATGGCGGAGCAGGGGAAGAGGCCGTCGCAGTCGTGCTCATTCGAGCTGACGTCGGAGGCGCGGACGTTCGGCGCGAACGAGGCTCCGCCATCCGAGGAGCGGGACAGGTAGATGTCGGTCATGTAGCGCGCGCCGGTGGTGTCGTTGCGGGTGTCATAGAACGACACGTTGACGACGCCATTCGTCGGATCGACCGAGAGCCAGTGGTTGAACCGGTCGACCGCGTACGGCAACGCATCCGTGGCCGGCTTCGAGAGCGACCAGGTCGAGCCATTGTCGTCGGAGTACGAGGTGAGAATGTCGGTCGTGCCGTTGCCGGCCAGGTCCATCCACGAGCAGACCAGCCGTCCGCGATGCGTCCCTTTGCTCCGGTCGGCATCGCAGGAAGGATAGACGAGCGCGCCGCGGTTGAACTCGGCAGGGATACGGATATCGAACGGAATCTGCTTCGTGGCGATCACCCGTTGCGGCTCCCACGTCGCGCCGCCATCGAATGAGCGGCTGAAGGCGATCGTGTTCGCGGCGTAGTCGTTCCAGGCCAGATAGACCTCGCCGTCCGGGCCGACGAATGGCACCGCGCCGATGGAGCGGCCTGGCCCTTTCGGATCGTCCGCGCGGGTGACATTGAACGTGACGCCGTGATCGCTGGAGCGGGCCACCCGGACGCCGCCGCCGGTTGAGCCGCCGCTGGCGGCATCCCAGGCGATGTAGACGTTGTCGCGGAAGGGAGAGTTGACGTTCGCGTCGGCCGTGATCATCGGCTTGTCGTTGAAGTGATCGTTTCCGCCGGAGAAGGAGAAGAAGTTCGCAAACGGGTAGGTCCTGCCGCCGTCGGCCGACCGCGCCACGGCCATCTCGCTTCCGTTCACGCCGTTGCCGCTGCCGAAGAAGACGACGATGTAGCCGTAAAAGAGGTTGCCGCGGCTGTCGAAGGCGAGCGTCGGATCGGAGCCGAAGCGGATGCCGTTGGCTCCGATGGGCGCAGGAAGCGGCAGGTCGACGCCGCCCCAGCTCTTGCCGCCGTCCGCCGACCAGTAGCCGCGCATCGGATCGCGGAAGATCTCATTCGATCCGGCGGCGAGCTGCTTCGTGTTGGCTGTGTTAATGGTGATTTATCCGCAGATGACGCAGATGGGACGCAGATCAGCAGCACCCGCTTCCCGGCAAATGCATGTGATCCGGGCCCGCGGTCGCGGGGACGAACGCGATGGTTTCCCCGCGGATGGCCCGCATCCATGCACGCGCGGAAGCGGCGATGATGATGATCACGCAGATCATCAGGATCGACGTCAGCGTGGCGTCGAGGTAGCCGGTGAACGGATCCTTGGCCATCATCTTGGAACCGAGGAAATTGTCGACGATGGAGCGGTAGCCGGCATAGAGAGTGGTTGAGGCGACGAAGGCAAGCGGGAACATCGTCGTCCAGGCGTACTTCGCGCGTCCGGCGTTCAGGATGACCGTGGTTCCGACGCAGAGCGCCACCGCGGCCAATAGCTGGTTGGCAATGCCGAACATCGGCCAGATCTGCGAAATGGATCCGTTGAGGATGAACCACGTCCAGGCGAAGACGACCAGCGCCGTGGAGGCGATCGTACCCGGGAGCCACGACGTATCCTCGAACGGCTTCCAGGCGCGGCCGAGGAACTCCTGCACCATGAAGCGGGCCACGCGCGTCCCGGTATCGATCGTGGTCAGGATGAACAGCGCCTCGAACATGATGGCGAAGTGGTACCAGTACGACATCAACCCGCCGAGGAGGGGGATGCCGGAGAAGATCTGGGCAAAACCGACCGCCAGGGAGACCGCGCCGCCGGTGCGGCCGACGAGGGTTTCGCCGACGAGCGTCGAGAAGTGCGGGAGGTTCACCGTCGACAGGCCGAGCTTGGCGAAGACCGCGGGCGGAACGTTGATGGCGTAGTAGTCGCCGGGATGGAGCGCGCAGACGGCGATGAGGGCCACGCAGCCGACCAGCCCCTCGCAGAGCATGGCCCCGTAGCCGATCATCCGCGCGTCCGACTCTTTGTTCAGCATCTTCGGCGTCGTCCCCGAGGAGACCAGGGAGTGGAATCCGGAGATGGCACCGCAGGCGATGGTGATGAAGACGAAGGGGAAGAGCTTGCCGGGGATGATCGGTCCCCCTCCGTGCGCAAACGGCGAGATGGCCGGTGCCTGGATGTGCGGCGCGACGATGATCGTGCCGATCACGAGCACGGCGATCGTACCGAGCTTCATGTACGACGAGAGGTAGTCGCGGGGGCAGAGCAGCATCCACACCGGCAGCACCGAGGCGATGAAGCCGTAGACGGCCATGGCGATGGTGATCTGGGGTCTGGACATTGTGAAGAGTGCACCGAGCATCGTGCCGGGAATGAAACGGCCGGCCACGACGGCGCCGAGCACCAGGAGCGCTCCGGCGATCGAGCCATTTCGAATCGCGTACGGCGCCTTGGAGCGATGGAGGTACTGCCCGATCAGCAGCGCGATGGGGATGGTCAGGAAGATGGTGAACGTCCCCCACGGCGAGTCCGCCAGCGCGTTGACGACGGCGATGCCGAGTCCGGCCAGGGCGATGACGACGATGAAGAGGATGGCCACCATGGCCGTGAGACCGGCCAGCGGCGAGATCTCCGTCCGCGCGATCTCGGCCAGCGACTTCCCGTTCCGGCGCACCGAGGCCGCCAATGTGACGAAGTCGTGCGTTGCCCCGGCCAGCACGACGCCGAAGGTGATCCACAGGAGGCCGGGCAGATACCCGAACTGGGCTGCCAATACCGGCCCGATGAGCGGCCCGGCGCCGGAGATGGCCGCGAAGTGATGCCCGAAGAGCACCCACTTGTTGGTCGGCACGTAGTTCTGCCCATCCTCGAACCGATGCGCCGGCGTGACGCGCGCGTCATCGAGCGCCATCACCTTCGCGGCGAGGAATGCGGAGTAGTACCGATACGCGATCGCGGTGACGGCGAGGAAGAAGAGGATGAGCGGCAGGGCGTTCATGCGTGTGGGTGGATTTTAGACGGAAGACGGTTTCACGCGGAGACGCGGAGACGCGGAGGGGGATCTCGGCGATTAGTGTGAATGGAACGGACTCCGCGACCTCATCTGGCGAAGCGCGGTTTCGGCGATCTGAAAGTCAATGTTCGCTCCCGGTTCGAAGACGTGGCGGAGAAGGTGTGATTCTGCCACTGCGAAAGCGTCGGTATGAAAGCATTTGCTCACGCCGTATCACCGCAACCTGGACCCGGCCGTCCAAGCCAGCTTCAACGAAGATGTTAAAGGGTGACGCGTGGAAAGCGAAGTCGCTCGTGTGCAGGACATACCCGGTATCTGTTTCACAAAACGGGTCGTGGAAGACAGAACTACGGTTCAGCTTCAGCAGCGGAATGCCTCGAAGAACATCCCTAAATCGTTGCTGCGGCTGGTAGGAGGCAATGATTTCACGGTATGCGTTAGTTCCGAGAAGCACGAGGTCGGGCGCCTGGCCGTTTCGCAGGCACTGACGTTCCAACCTCGCTAACGCGTCAGAGATTGTTGTCCGTGTCTGCGTGACCTGCGAACGCCAACCAGGCGATCTCCGCTCGCTGATGCCACCGATCTCATTCAATCCAACGACCGCAGGGAGTAACCCACTCACGCCAAGAAATCCATTGTTCGACGTGTAAAGGCTGGTTCGGAGGCTGCGCTCGTACTCCCGCACTAGAAGACCGACAATGTCGATTCCGAAATTGAAAAGATGCTCGCGATTGCTGATGCCTGGATGGAGAGGCCGACATGTCGCAGCCGCGATGAGCGGGACGTCATAGGTCACTGGCATCGGTCGTTGCTCGCCGACATCTGCCAGTACGGTAACGCGAGAGACGCATGATTGGCGTGCCGCCTCCGCGAGGAGAGGATGACTGGCCGGGATCTCCTCTAGCATCTCCGGCAGAAGCTCTTCGAGCAGCGCCGCAAAGAGTCCCAGGCCACTTGTATCCTTCATGACGGGGCGTAACGACCACAGGTCCGCAGGAATTACAACGTGGCCGTGGTCAGGCGTTTGAGCAGATCTGTGGGAACTGGCCTGTTGGCGGATGGGTTAACCCAGACCTTGATCACTGGCTCGGGCAGGTGATGTGGTTCGATCCAGATCGCAGCGCTCAGGTCCGGACGTGAGGAGAAGATGCCGTTCGGTACCCGTTCTTCCCCTTCGACGATTCTTCCACTGGCGGTTTCTCGGCTGACGTACACGAGTTTTCCCAGCAGGGTGTCCTCGACGTCCTCGATGTGGATCTCAGCGCGGTGATGTTTCACGGCAGCGGCAACTAGGGGCAAACCGAGCGGCGCATATCTCTTCGTCTTTTCATCAAAGTTCTCGGCAAGTTTCGGCGGCGTCTCAACGATATGCATCGGCTCCATCGTGATCACGTCGACGCGGTCTCCGCCAACCAGCATCACCTCTAGAAGCGCCCTACCGATCCTTAGGGTGTCGCCCTGCTGCGGCTGTGCGGCGAGCCACTGCGTCGCCCCGGTGGTGATATCTCTTCTCCCGCGAGGATCGATGTCGCCTCCGTTTTCAACCTGTAGTCCGATCGTGTAGGCAGCCTTGATCTCGGAGAGGCGCGCCTCAATTTCGCGCACCGAGGTCTCATCAGCATCACGGGCCTGCACCAGGCCGGCGGTGAAGACGTCGCAAACGATGGGTGTAGAACCGCCGAGATACCAATCGGGCGTGCGCTTGCCATTCGCTGTCTCAAACTCCGCCTCATAGCGCGGATTCAGTCCAAGGTTGGCAAAGAGCTGACCGACTACGAGTTCGTTGTACGCAGTGATGAACTGTTTCTCCGTTTGCAGATTCTGGATCATTTTGGGCTGATCAGCAGGATGCATCTGATCAACGGAAGCTTCGATCCAGTCACGATCGTCGCTGCGATAGTCGAGCAAAGCGATTCGGGCGACGAGTGGCCAGTCCCTCTCGTCCCGAGTCGACCAGCGCCGACGGAGTTTCTCAAGATAAGCCTCGGCAAATACGGGCATTCGCGAACGGAGAACATCTTCGCTGCCACGTTGATGCCCGATCCATTGACAGACATTCTTGTTGGCCGTGCTGCCGGAGTTCGCGGAAGCGATGGCCGGGTGGATAGGGGTCTAGTGGGCTGCCGGGAGACGATTCACGCGGAGGCGCGAAGACGTGGAGGTGTTAAGCTTCTTTTCTCCGCTTCTCCGCGCCTCCGCGTGAGAGCAAGGACGTACCATCAGAGACGATGATGTCCACCGCTCCCGGCCCTCGAAGCGTGATCCCCTTCCGCTACCTCCGCACTCTCCAGCGCGATCCGATTCCCTTCTTTACTCGTATCGCGGCTGAGTACGGCGATGCCGTGCAGTTCTTCGTCGGGCCGCAGCAGATCTTTCTTTTCAATCATCCCGATCTGATCCGGGAGCTGCTGGTCACGCAGCATCGGTCGTTTCACAAGAGCCGGGTTCTGCAGCGGTCGAAGATCATCTTCGGGGAGGGGTTGCTGACTTCCGAGGAGGAGTTGCATAAGCGGCAGCGGCGGCTGGTGCAGCCGGCGTTTCATCGGGAGCGGATCGGGCGGTATGCCGAGGTGATGATCGAGCGGGCGGCGAAATTGAGGGAGACATGGCGGGATGGGGAGGTGCGCGACATCCATCACGAGATGATGGGGCTCACGCTCTCGGTCGTCGCCAAGACGCTGTTTGATGCGGACATCGACGAAGAAGCCGACGAGATCGGGGTGGCGCTGACGTCGCTGGTCGATCTCTTTCCGACGCTGATGAATCCTCTGGCGAATCTGCTGCGAAAGCTGCCGCTGCCGCAGACGATGCGCTTTCGGCGGTCGATCGAACGGCTCGACCGGACGGTCTACAGCATCATCGACGAGCGGCGGAAGTCGGGCCAGGATCGCGGCGACCTGCTGTCGATGCTGCTGATGGCGGTCGACGAGGAAGGGGACGGCGGCGGGATGACCGACCAGCAGCTTCGCGATGAGGCGATGACGCTCTTTCTTGCCGGACATGAGACGACGGCGAACGCGCTGGCGTGGACGTGGTACCTGCTGGCGCTGAACCCCGAGGCGGCCGAGGCGATGCATCGCGAGCTCGATTCGGTTCTCGGCGACCGGCTCCCGCTGCCGGATGACTATCCTCGGCTGCCCTACACGGAGATGGTCGTCGCCGAATCGATGCGGATGTTTCCGCCGGCGTGGGCGGTGAGCCGGCTGGCGATCGAGGATGTGATGATCGGCGAGTGGCTGGTGCCGCGCGGGGCGGTGGTGGTTGCGGCGCAGGCGGTGACGCATCGCGATCCGCGCTGGTTTCCCGATCCCGATCGGTTCGAACCATTACGTTTTGAAACTCAAGCGAAGGCATCGCGGCCGAAGCTGGCGTACTTCCCGTTCGGCGCGGGGCCGCGGATCTGCATCGGCGAAGGGTTTGCCTGGATGGAGGCGGTGCTGATCGTGGCCACGATCGCGCAGCGGTGGCGGATGGAGCTGGTGTCGCGGGATGTGACGCCGCAGGCGTCGATCACGCTTCGGCCGAAGGGTGGGATCAGGATGCGGGTGGTAACCCCTGGGAGCGCGCGCGTCCCGCGCGCGTGTACGGTTTGAACGTAGGTCGGACTCTCAGTCCGACCGGTTCTTGCGCGACCGGTGACGAGACACGCTCTCCCAAGCTCCGGTCGGACTGGAGAGTCCGACCTACGTTTATCCGCGCGCGCTTGATGCCCGGAACCGTGCCGCCTCCAAACGCGGGCGAGACGCCCGCGGTCCCAGGGGTACACTTTCCCCATGTGATTCCGGTGGTTCGGGAGTCGGGAGTCGGGTGTCGGAGAGGAAGTGCGGTTTTCTCCGACTCCCGACACCCGACTCCCGCCCTTACAATCCTCCCATGCAGTCCTACGGTTCCGATCGCGTCCGTCCGGGCGATGGCGAACAGTTTGTCCTGCTGTCGCGCATTCCGAAGCGGTGGACGCCGCGGGCGGTGAAGACACTCACGAGCGCCGAGTTTCCGGGGACGGCGGTGCTGTGGGAGGAGAGCTATTTCGAAGTCGTCGATGCCGAGGCGCTGCCGCAGGGGGGCGTGCGCTACGTGCTCGAGCCGTGGCGTGACATGCACGTCATGCGGACGACGGATCGGTACGACGCGGAGAGCGAAGCGGAGCGGCTGATCGAGTACCGCGCGCAACTGTCGCGGGAGACGAAGCGCAAATCGGCGAATGCGCTGGCGATGTTCGTGGGACACCTTCCCGGCGCCGTGCAGGAAGAGCTCGGGCGCGAGCTGGGCATCCTGGCGGCGCGGATGACGATCATCTCCATCATCCCGGTCTATGCGGCCGTCACCGCGTTGGTGCTGTGGATCGTCAGCGGAATCATGTCGGAGACGCCGCGGCCGTTGCCGGTGTACATCGCGACCGGTTACCTGTTCATCGAGTCGTCATTCCGCTTCGTCGTGGCGTGGCTGATCGGGCGGCCTATCGGCTCGCCGGCTGGAACGCTCGGGTATCTCCTTTACTACTTCACGGTGGCCGATCGCACGCGTGCCGTCTCTCCGTTCGCGCGGGAGAGAGGGACGCTGGCGGCGATCAGCGAGACGCCCGAGGAGCGGAAGTTGAGCGACGCGCTGCTGATGCGCGAGGCGCTGGTGACGCTGCTCAGTCCCGCCGATCAGGCGCGCGTGGC
>JADGNY010000058.1 GCA_017883235.1 Thermoanaerobaculia bacterium
TTCGCACGAGTGTGCCGGAATCTCGCTCACGCATCGCCCTGATCAAGGTCCCTCACTCCCGCGATCACCGTTCCTCCGGTTGCGTGGTGGATCGGTGTCCTCGAAGACGTTCGTTTCGCCGTTTTCCACAACCAATAACCAGCGACGCACACATCGAGTGCACACGAACATGTGCACTCTTCACTCGCGGTCGCCGACGACACTACCCAATCCCTCCACGAATTACGTTTTCCACAGGTTTCGAGGCATCCTCTGCGAAACGGTGAGAAATGCGGGCTAGCACCCACAGACAAGAGTGTCTGTGCCACATTAGCTTCCACACGACTCCTCACTTCTGCCAATACCGGCGGCCAATGTGGCACAGACACTCTTGTCTGTGCCCCGGCCGGAGCCGCCGCCGTTGGTTGTTTGCGTTCTCGAACTGGCACAAACAAATATCTCACCACATCGGCTTCTCCGGAGGCGGATCGAAATCGAACGATCCCAGCAACAGCCACCGCCGCGCCTCCGCCTCCCGCCCGGCCCGCCCGACCAGCGGCGTGGTGTAGTGCCAGAAGGGGAGGCGGTAGACGGCGATGCCGCTGCGGCCGTTGACGTCGTGGCTGGCGGAGAGGAAGCCGCGCTCTTCGTAGACGAGCTGCTGCGAGCGGACGGCGTCGTTGGAGAACATGATGTGGAGGTCGACGAAGCCGTTGCGTGACCCGGGACTCTCGGGATGATGATCGTTGTGCGGTCCGCTGTAGTCACCCTGCTCGTAGCAGATCACCTGCCGTCCCCCGGTCCCCCGTTCCACCGGCTTGCCGACCACGGCCTCGGCGAATTCGTGGAACGATTCGGAGCGCATCATCTGCGCCAGTCCGATCCCGCGCGCGGCATCGAGCGCCTGCGACTTGCGCGAATTGAGCGTGGCGGTCTTCACGCGCACCGTTTTCCGCAGCGAGTCGGAGTAGTTCTTCTTCATCGACGCAATCCATTCACGCGGGATCGGCGTCTCCATCCGGCGGATGACCGGATACATGGCCCGGTCGAGCAGCTCGATGCATCGCCGTGCCACGCGGTCGTCGATCAGGTCGTCGAAGACCACGATCGGCGTGGCCCGTTTCGTGCGAAAGACATCGAGTCGCGGCGGGTCGGCGATCAGACGCTGGCCACGCTTGTTGAGGAGGTCGGCGAATTCAGACGGAAAGCTGTCCATGACACCCGCAATTCTAAGTTACTTGACCAATCAACTAATGAGCGGTAATGTACCGCCCGTGACTCGCGACATCCTTCACGAACTAAAGCAGAACAAGCCCTTCCCGTCGAAGGCGCAGGAGGCGGCCGTGGCCCTGCTCCGGACCGCGGACGTGTTGCGCCGGATCATCGGCACCGTCGTCGAGCCGAACGGGATCACCACGCAGCAGTACAACGTCCTGCGCATCCTGCGCGGCGCGGGGGAGCGGGGACTGCCGACGCTGGAGATCGCCGAGCGGATGATCGAGTCGGCGCCCGGCATCACCCGCCTCATCGACCGGCTGGAGACGAAGAAGCTGGTGGCGCGCGAGCGCTGCCTCACTGACCGGCGCCAGGTCTTCTGCCACATCACGGCGTCGGGATTGTCGCTCCTGACTTCTCTCGACAGGCCGATCCTCGACGCCACCAACACCGCCCTTGGCATTCTGAAAAAAACCGAGCTCACGAGCCTCATCGATCTTCTCGACAGGACCCGCGAGCACAGCAACGAGCAGTTCATCGAAAGGAGACGTTCCCAATGAAGTTCCGTACTCTCGCAGTCGCAGCATTCCTCGTCACCGCGTCGTCACTCTTCGCCGACACGTTCAACGTCGACAAGGTTCATTCCGAGGCCAACTTCCAGGTGCGCCACATGATGAGCAAGGTCAGCGGCAAGTTTGACGACTTTAGCGGCAAGATCAACATCGACCGCGCCAATCCGTCCGCCTCATCGGTCGAGTTCACCATCAAGACGGCCTCGATCGACACCAGCAACGCCGATCGCGACAAGGATCTCCGCAGCGCCAATTTCTTCGACGTCGAGAAGAATCCCGAGATCACGTTCAAGAGCTCGAAGGTCGTCCCCTCGAAGAAGAAGGACGTGTACGACGTCACCGGCGACCTGACCATGCACGGTGTGACGAAGCACGTCACGCTCCCGGTCGAATCCACCGGCTTTGGCAAGGATCCGTGGGGCGGCGAGCGCGCCGGCTTCTCCCTGACCACGACCGTCAACCGGAAGGACTACGGCATCAACTGGAACAAAGCCCTCGACAACGGCGGCGTCCTTCTGGGCGACGACGTGACGATCAACATCAACCTCGAGGCGGTGAAGGCGAAGTAAAGGTTGCAGGGTTGCAGGGGACGTAATACTCAGCAACCCAGCTACCTGGTGTCGCGCCTCTCAATTCACTGTCATCCTGAGCCGCCGGAGCCGCGTAATCGCGAAGCGATTGCGCGGCGCAGGACGGTCGAAGGACCCCCAAGTTGTATCCCGGTTGGGCGGCGGAATGTCGACATTCCGCCGCCCTTCCCTGGTTTCGATCTGGGGGTCCTTCGGCGCGCTCTGCCCCTCCGGGGCTGCCGCCGCCTCAGGATGACAGTGAATGAGAGGCGCTCAACTCCGGACTTCAATCTTGCCCTACCGCCCCACCACCCCCACCGCCCTCTCCGTCGCCGCCAACAGCGCCTCAGGTCCCACCGGTGCGCCGGTAGCGTTCTTCATCCAGAGATCGGGGGTCACGCTTCCCATCCGGGCCATGCGTTCGAACTCGCTGCCGATGGCGCCGGCCTTCTTCATCTGCTCCTCGATCTGGAAGGCGATCATGTGGCCGATCGGGTAGTCGGGGAGATAGAGGAACGAGTCCACCATGTGCGCGTAGACGCCGAGGAGCGTCTCGTCGCGCAGATGGAACACGGGAGCGTAGTAGTGGTTCCAGACATCCCGGGAAATCTGCACCACCGCCTCCTTCAGCTCCGCCGGAGTCGCATTTGGATGGTCGTACATCCAGTGCCACATCCCCATGTCGACCAGCGCCACGCCGGCGATCTCGTAGGCGCCCCAGAACTCGTTCAGCGTCTTCAGCGCGTCGCTCTCGGGCGACGGTTTGGCCAGCCCGAGCAACTCCAGATCGCGGTTCTGGAAGACGAACGCCAGCGCCTCGGTGAAGGCGGTGTTGGGAACGCCGGCGAGCAGCGTGTGATCGACGAGGTTCAGCGAGAACGTCTGCTCGACGTTGTGCCCCATCTCGTGCACGGCGATGTTGTAGCCCTTGTAGTCCATCCCGTCGGCGCCGACGCGCGTCCGGAGATGGGGATGGTCGGCGCGGCGGCCGGCGGGCATGGCGTGCCCCGATCCCCGCGCCGGATCGACGATGATGTTGTCCGCCAGCATCTTGGCCCGCTCCTCGGAAAAACCGAGCTCGCGGAACAGGCGCGGCATGTCGGCGTGATACGCCTCCGCGGTCGGATACTTCTTGCGCGTGATGCCGTCGAGTTGCGCGTCAGTAAAACTACCGCGCGGCCGGAAGCCGTTGTACCAGATGTCGAACGGCTCCAGCGGGCGGCCGAGACGTTTCTCGATCAACGCCGCCACGCGCGGTGCCAGCGGCGACGAGACGATCTGTTCCAGCATCGCCTTCACCCGCGCCTCCGGCAGCTCGCGCTCCTCGTCGAACTTCCGCGCGATCAGCGTCGGCGCGGTCGGTGAGTACGGATCGGCGAGCTTCGATGCGCGGAAGACCTTGAGGATCGTCGCGTACCGCGCGTTGGCCTCATGAATGGGCGCCTGCGGCGTGTAGTTGTCCGCATCCTTCACGGCGGCCGGTTTGACGGCGTTCGTGGCCGGATTCCAGTCGACGTTCGGGTTATCGACCACGTCGTTCGGGATCGACTGATCGACGATCCGCTCCATCACCCGCTGGATGGTCCGCTGTTTGGCCAGGCCCGGCTTCCCTTCGCTGTACTCGGCCTTGATCTCGTCGCGCAGGTTCCAGTGCTCGAGCAGGCGCATCTTCGCCGGGAAGAGCCGCGCGCCGGCGTCGTCGACCAGGTGATGCATCCAGATGTTGTAGGTGGCCACGAACTGCGACGCCTCGCCCCCCGCTTTGGCGATGGCCAGGTTCACGTCCGCCGGCACGCGCCGCGAGAAGCGCTGCGCCAGCCGGGCCTCGGCCCACTGCCGCCGCGACCAGGAGTTGCCGTCTGTCAGTCTCTGTTCGAGCGTCGTCAGCGGAAAGTTGAGGAGGACGACGAAGGCCAGCTTGTTGGCGAAGAGGTCGTCGTTCAGATGCGCCGAGGGGTCGTAGCCGGCCATGATCTCGTCGAAGGGGTAGATCGGCCCGATGTTGAGATCCGACTGGCGCCGCAGCTCGCGGCCGATCTCGAGCATGTGCCCGTCGAGCTGCTCGAAGGCAAACTCCATCCGGCCGAAGAGGGCGTCGAGCGTCTTCGCCTCTCCCGCGAAGTTCGTCCTGGCAAACTCTGCGAACGCCGCCGCATCACCATCTTCGGCGCGCCAGAAGCCGGCGATCTGCTTCACACCGCGCGTTGCCTGCGCACGCTGTGCTTCGCCGTTTTTCGCGATCAGCTCGTTCGTAACGGTATCGACGGGAAGAGTCATCTGGGAAAACGCGCTTCCGGCGATCGCCAGAGCGATCGCGGCCATGAAAAAGGTTCGTGACACAGGAGCTCCTTTCGCTGCATGAGAGGCGGTAAGCATAGTGATCATCAGTTTATGCAAGCAAACACTTGCTTAATCTCCTCGCACGTGACATTCTCCGGATGCATTCAACGAGGAGGAGACATCCATGCAGCAATCCACCCGCCGCGAGGTGCTCGAGTTTCCGGCTGAGCACGCGGCTTCCGATGCGGTCACGACGATTCTCAGGTTCATCGGCGAAGACCCGTCGCGCGACGGTCTCGTCGACACACCGGCGCGCGTGCTCAAGGCCTGGCGCGAGATGACGTCCGGCTATGACGACGATCCCGCCGAGATCCTGTCGCGCACCTTCGACGAGACCAGCGATGAGATGGTCGTTCTCCGCGGCATCGGTTTTCACTCCACCTGCGAGCACCACCTGCTGCCGTTCTACGGCCAGGTGAGCGTCGGCTATCTGCCGGGGAAGGTGGTCGGAATCAGCAAGCTGGCCCGGCTGGTCGACTGTTTCGGCCGGCGGCTGCAGATCCAGGAGCGGTTGACGCGGCAGATCGCCGAGTCGATCGAAGCGCATCTCGAGGCTCGCGGCGTCGGTGTCATCGTAAGGGCGCATCACCTTTGCATGGGATGTCGCGGGGTACGGCAACAGACGACGGAGATGGTGACCTCGTCGATGCTGGGTACGCTGCGCAGCGACCCCATGGCGCGCGCCGAGTTTCTGCGGCTTACGGAGTAACCATGGATCTTAAATCAGGTATCGCTATCGAGGAAATCGCCGACGGCGGCATGCTGTCCGGCGACGTGGAGGGCGAGGCAGTCGTGCTCGTCCGGCAGGGGAAGGAAGTCTTTGCCGTCGGCGCGGAATGCACGCACTACCACGGCCCGCTGGCCGAGGGCATCGTCAGCGGTGAGTCGATCCGCTGTCCATGGCATCACGCCTGTTTCGATCTGCGGACCGGCGCACCGAGCGCCCCGGCGTTGAATCCGATCCCGGTGTGGAACGTCGAGCAGCGCGATGGGCGGGTCTTCGTGACCACGAAACGCGACATTCCGCCGCCGGCTCGGGCGAAGACGCCCATCGCCTCGGTCGGGATCGTCGGTGCCGGACCAGCCGGCAACGCCGCCGCGGAGATGCTGCGGAGCGAAGGATTCGCCGGAGCGATCACGATGATCGGCGCGGAAGAGACCGTTCCCATCGATCGGCCGAATCTCTCGAAGGAGTATCTCGCTGGTACCGCCCCCGAGAAGTGGATGCCGCTGCGCGACGCTGACTACTATCGCGGCCAGAACATCGAAGTCCTCACCGGCCGCCGGGCCATGCAGCTCGACACCAGAACGAAGACCCTCACGCTCGACGACAGATCGAAGCGGACCTTCGACGCTATCCTCATCGCCACCGGTTCCGAGCCGGTGCGCCTCTCGCCTCCCGGCGCAGGCCGCGTCCACGTCCTGCGCACGCTGCGCGACAGCCGCGCCATCATCGCCCTTGCCGAAAAGAGCACTGCCAAGGGAAAGCGCGCGGTCGTCCTCGGCGCCAGTTTCATCGGCCTCGAAGTGGCCGCGTCGCTGCGCGCGCGCGAGGTCGACGTCACCGTCGTCGCCCCGGACGAGGTCCCGCTGGGGAAGCCGATGGGCGTCGAGGTCGGCGCCTTCATCCGCCGTCTCCATGAGCAGCACGGCGTTCATTTCCGCCTCGGCACGACCGTGGCCACCTTCGAAGGCGACCGCGTCGTCCTCGCGACAGGGGAACCGATCCCCGCCGACTTCATCGTCGCCGGCGTCGGCGTCCGCCCGAACACCCAGCTCGCCCAGTCTGCCCAGCCTGACGCCCTGACGGTCGACAACGGCATCGTCGTCGACGAGTTCCTCGAGACTGCCGTCCCCGGCATCTTCGCCGCCGGCGACGTCGCCCACTACCCCGACAGCTTCACTGGAAACAAAATCCGCGTGGAGCACTGGGTCGCCGCCGGCCGCCAGGGCCAGACCGCCGCCCGCAACATCCTCGGCCGCCGCACCCCCCACACCGCGCCGCCGTTCTTCTGGAGCGCCCACTACGACGTCACCATCGCCTACGTCGGCCACGCCGCCGGCTTCGACCGCGTCGAGATCCACGGCTCCCTCGACGACCGCCGCGCCCTGGCCGCCTATCACGCCGGCCCCCACCTCACCGCCATTGCCGCCATCGGCCTCGACCGCGAGTCGCTCCTGATCGAGAAGGCGATGGAGGAGGGGGACCGCAACGCGATCGACGCGGTGATCGCGCGGATCTAAACCGGAGCGCTGGCGTCTCGCCGGCTGGCTCGGCGGCGTCTCGCCGCTGAGGGTTACCGAGCATGTATGGTCACTGGCGGGCGGTGGCGGTCGCGTCGGAGAATCATTCTGTTCAAGCCGCGATTCGCCCGTGCGCACGGTCACACGGCTCCCGCGCACGGTTACACGGCTGGTGCGCACGTGCTACCAGTGGGGTACCCACCGTCCCCCAGTGGGGTACGCCCCGTCCCCCAGTGGGGTACGCACCGTCCCCTGGTGGGGTACGCCCCGTCCCCCAGTGGGGTACGCACCGTCCCCTGGTGGGGTACGCCCCGTCCCCCAGTGGGGTACGCCCCGTCCCCCAGTGGGGTACGCCCCGTCCCCCAGTGGGGTACGCCCCGTCCCCCAGTGGGGTACGCCCCGTCCCCCAGTGGGGTACACACCCGTCCCCCAGTGGGGTACACACCGTCCCCCAGTGGGGTACGCACCGTCCCCCAGTGGGGTACGCACCGTCCCCCAGTGGGGCACCCACCGTCCCCCAGTGGGGCACCCACCGTCCCCCAGTGGGGTACGCACCGTCCCCCAGTGGGTCACTACCTGTGTCGCAGCGCGACATCCCCCGCATCGCAGCGTGGGAGCCCCATGTAGCAGCGTGAGAGCCCCATGTCGCAACGCGACTACCCGCGACCCGCTCACACGGTGAGCCGGACCAGGAGTTCCAACGGCGCGCTCACGATCGCTCTCCCTTGACTCCTCCACCTCCGCCCTTCGACGACATCTCAGCCGATTCCGACCGGCCAGAATTTCCGGAATTCCCCGGCCAGAACTTCCGGAACCGGCATCGCTCACGCGGTGAGCCGCCTCCTCACACGACGAGCCGTCCCGAGCGCACGGGGTGTCGGCCAGCACACGCGGCAAATCGACCGGATTGAAGGCGCAACCCGCACGCACGTCCAATCCAAACCAGAATGCGTCGATCGACGTCCTCGGTGCGTTCGACAACGTCGCGCTCGCGGTTAACCAGCCGGCCGATGGCGTGCGTTAGCTGTACGACGACGCCAGCCGTTCGCAGGGTCGCATCTGGAAACCCACCTTCCTGAGGCGGTCTCTCATGGACGTTAAGTTGAAATTCCCAGATACCCCAACTACCCCTACGCTGCACTTCCCAGATGCCAGTTGGATATTCATCATCCCGACTGCTTCGTACATGGTCAGAATGGAGTCGACCGGAAATAGGAGCTAGACAGACGGGAGACAGTGGCATGGCCATTGAACATCGGTCTGCGGTAACATTGTCCGTCATGTTGCAAGGCTACGACGTTCCACCGCAGCAGTTCAGACTCGGCTCACGCGATTCTGAGGAGCGATTTCGCAAGCGATGCCGGGGATTTTTTGAGGGCTCCGCGATTCTCGAGCGTGCGCTCGAACTTGCATTCAAGCGGGAGTTTGAAACCAGCGACAACGCAACGGCGATCATCTATTTCATCGGCAGCCGCTGCGAGGAAGACTTCCGCGAAATTGGGTTGCTTGCTGCTAACGGCCACGGATGGGGTGCGACTTCACACCTTCGCGGAATGTACGAGCGGGCTGTCGCGGCTGCTTACCTTACTACCCATCCCGCAGAAGTCGATGCCTTTTGGGAATTCGACTTTGTGAGAAGGTGGCGTGCGGCACAGAAAATAAAGGAAACGTTTAACATTAACGCCGAAGACGAAGCGAGACTAGCAGAGTTGAAGACTAAGTACGACGCCGTCGTAGATCAGTTTCGAGTATCGGCCTGCCCTAAGTGTCATACCACCCGTATCAATGGCGCCTGGCACAAGCTCCACTTTGTCGCGCTGGCTGGAACGGTAGGTCAACTCGGTAGGCTCATCGTGCCCGCTTATTACATGCCCTTGGCGCAAGCTCACGGCACGTTCGCCTCCACTGCGTATCGCTTCGCCGAGAATCGCGATGGATCCTTCTTTATCGACCAAGCGGCAAGCGAAGACGAGGCGGCTCGCTCGTTCAGGTTTGCACATCTAATCATGCTTACGGTGCTGATGATTCAAAATGAACGTTTTGAAGTGCCGGAACTCGCCGAGGCGCTTGAGAATGCTTGGGAGCACTACAAGGTTGGATGGGGCTTTGCCGAATCGGCAGGCTAACTCTTTGCAGGAGCCGACGAACCGCGGTTCGTTGTCACGGCCGCGGTCGCTTCGCGGCGCGTAGCCGTGGCGACGCCCCTCGTCGCGCCGCTGGAATGTGAATGCGGTTCGGGAGGATGACGCGAGGGCCAGGCCTTCGTTCTTTGCCGAACCTGGCTGTATGCTCTGGATTTCGTTGTCGCGCGAGTCGAAGCCGCGACGTTTCAGATACTTTTTCGCCATTGCGAGGTGGAGATGCTCCAAACATCCGCTCTGCTCAGTCAGATCGATTGGAAAGTTATAGCGCAAGTCGTCTCGGGTGGGGTCGCGGGAGCGATGCTAACTTTCATACTAAATCAAACTGTCGCCCGCAAAAGGCTGGCCCAGATCAATGTCAGTGTTTCACGAACAGACTATTCGATTCCAGCGAACGATACTGATCTACGGTCGGTTGAGGTCTCATATGGGGGGCGAACCTTCGAAAAGTTACTACTTTACGAATTTACAGTCCGAAATGTGTCAACACGTGCGACTAAGGTTACGCCGTTCCTTTTTCTGCTTCCGAGGGACACAGAGGTTGTTGATCGTAGTTGCACGATCTATCCGGTCCATCGGCCAGATCTCTGGGAAGAGCGACCTGGTGCAGCCGCGATATACTTCTGGGATCCGGGCGAGCTAATGAGAGACGATTATGCCGTGTTGCGCGTGTTGTTCACGCCGGCAACCAACGTCGAATGGAAGTTTCGCGGGGAGGACGATATTCGAGTTGTGTCCGAGGACGCCGAAATCGTCGCTGACTTACAAGCAGATACGCGTCTGATCACCGCTTGGGTGGCGCTTTTCCTAATCGTTGGAGTGCTTCCCTTTGGCTCGGCGCTCGTTCGCGGCCTTTTGATCTGGGCTTCGACTCCATTTCTCGTTAATCGGATCGCTCAATGGCGTGCTGCGCTGGATCGTCAGCGCCGGCGTCGCCCAGATCTAAACGTCGCGATGCAAGACGTTAGCGTCGCGGGCGATCTCCTGATCGAGAACGGGCGTGCGAGAGAGCGCTAACGCGACGGCAGATAAATTGGGTGTGGTGTTAGCCTGCGGCCACCGCAGCGCCGCGGTGAAACCCGGTATCGCTGTCGCCAGATACTCCGAGTTCGCGGACACGACATCTAGCAGCTCGCGCGCGAGGACGGCGTCGACCGACTTGCCGTCGCGGTCGGCGAGGCGTTCGAGGGCGAGGATCTCGAGGCGGGGGATGCGGACTTCCAGGTCGGCGAGGCGGAGGAGCTCGGGGATGGCGTCGGCAAGGTCGGCGCCGAGGGCTTCTTCGATCGATTCCTGGGACCAGAAGTCCATGCCGAAGGAGGCCAGCTCTCCCCACGACAGCATCAGGCCGTGAGGGGTGTCGACCCCTTCCAGCTCACCGACTTCCATCCATCCGAGGACATCGCGCACGGGAATGCAAAGGATCTCGGCGGAGTCGCGGACGGAGTAGATATCCTTCGGTTCGAGGAAGAGGCGGCGGATGTGCGTGGCGGCGTCGGTCATGGCATTCCTCTCAATCGGTTGGATCACGATGGCATTTGCCATTGTATATGGACTGTAGTACATTGTCAATAGTCAGGTAGAGGTGTGAAATGTCGATCTATGGTTCGCGAAGCGGAGATTTTCGGTGAAGCGCTGAAGCGCTGGCGTCTGAAGCGCGGTCTGACTCAGGAAGGGCTGGCCCATGAAGCGGGGATCACCACCAGCTACGCCAGCCAGGTCGAGAACGGCAAGAAGGTTCCAAGCCTCACCGTGGTCCTGAAGCTGTGCCGTGCCTTGAACCTCACTCCGGGCGAGTTGCTCTCGGATTTCACTGCCGCCTCGATTAAGAGGCTGCGCTTCGACTGAACGATGGGAACTCTCCGGAAGTGAAGGGTCGTTATGGTTTGCCCTTCAGAACTCGGGGGCGCGTACCGTAGCCCCACTCCTCGAGCAGACCATTGCGGAAGGCCACGTACTCCTGATGGTGAGACTCAGTGAGGGTGACGTCGGGCACGCCGACTTTTCTCTCAACGTTCTCAGGTGCCTCCGAGGCCCAGTCGTCCCCCGTAATCATCAGCTGTTGAGAGTCGAAGTCATAGACCCAGACCTCCCACACGTCGTCGCCCAGTTGAAATTTCTGCGATGACTGGGGCTGCGGTTTCACCGGCGGTCCGAGCAAGGAGAGAGTTTTGATGTCCGGTGCAAGAAACTGCTCCGGTGTGACTCCGCGACGGAGGATGAAGCAGTCGCATTTGTTCAATTCCATGAATAACGAGGTCGAGCAGCCCGTAACGCTCAAGCCAACCAAGACAACGGCCAACGCAATGATGAATCGCCTCACTGGGGTGCCTCCTTTCAGGGTGCGAGCCCTGACGCAAGGACATGCGAGAGATGATCCACACAATTACGGTAGATTCCGGCCGCCGTGCCACCAGAAGTCTCCTCAATTGAGGACGGAACGTCCCGGGGAACGGCCGGAGCAAGCCGGGTCAGGGCCGTCTCGCTCGTGACGTGACTACGTTTAGATTGTCCCCATGCAGGACCTCTCCCTCGCCGACGCCCGCGCCCTTCTCCTTGAGGCGCAGGGGCTCAACCGACCGGCAGCGAAACGCGCCACGAAGGACGGCGTGTACGCGGCGATCCGCCGCATGGGCGTGCTTCAGATCGACACGATCCACGTCGTCGCCCGAAGCCCTTATCTCGTTCTCTGGAACCGGCTCGGCGCGTATGACCCGGACTGGCTCGATGAGCTGCTGGCCGAGGGGAGGATCTTCGAGTATTGGGCGCACGAGGCGTCCTTTCTTCCGATCGAAGACTATCCGCTCTTCCGGCGGCGCATGCGCGAGACCGGGTCGCTCGGGTGGAAATACTCGCACGAGTGGATGGCGGAG
Source organism: Thermoanaerobaculia bacterium (assembly GCA_017883235.1). Taxonomy (GTDB): domain Bacteria; phylum Acidobacteriota; class Thermoanaerobaculia; order Gp7-AA8; family Gp7-AA8; genus JADGNZ01. Next base: position 11,934 of record JADGNY010000058.1, read on the forward strand.
AACCGCGCGACGGTGCGGAAGATCCGCGCCCATCTCCGCGCGCACGGTCCGGTGCGCGCCGCCGACTTCACGCGCGAAGAGGGAAAGGGCAGTGGCTGGTGGGGGTGGAAGCCGGAGAAGTGGGGGGAAAGCAGGGGTGTCAGGCCTTCGTTTTCTGGCAAGGCGTAACTCATTGAAACGCGGGGTCTTCCAGTCGCCGATTTGAGCAGCTGAAAGCGACCAACAATTATTCGTATCCTCGAAGCAGCCCAACCATGACGGATCTCACATGGGCCGTGCTACTTATTGCGGCCAGCGAAGCGCTGCGGTGAAGCCCGGTATCGCCGTGGCCAGGTACTCCGAGTGAGCGGACACGACGTCCAGCAGTTCGCGCGCGAGGATGGTGTCGACTGACTTGCCGTCGCGGTCGGCGAGGTGTTCCAAGGCGAGGATCTCGAGGCGGGGGATGCGGACTTCCAGATCGGCGAGGCGGAGGAGCTCGGGGATGGCGTCGGCGAGGTCGGCGCCGAGGGCTTCTTCGATCGATTCCTGGGACCAGAAATCTATGCCGAAGGAGGCCAGCTCTCCCCACGACAGCATCACTCCGCGAGGAGTGTCGACCCCTTCCAGTTCACCGACTTCCATCCATCCGAGTACGTCCGGCAGGGGCATGCAGAGGATCTCGGCGGCATCGCGGGTGGAGTAAGTATCCTTCGGTTCGAGGAAGAGGCGGCGGATGTGCGTGGCGGCGTAGGTCATGGCATGATCCTCCTGTGCGCGATGCGGTTGCCGTGTTTGATCGTCGCAATCGTACTGTAACGATAGTAGCAGGACGATAGCAGGTTGTCAACATCGCGTGGCGAAGGTTGAATGTCTGACTGATGGCTCGCGAGGCTGAGATTTTCGGTGCTGCGCTGAAACACTGGCGGGAGAAGCGAGGGCTAACTCAGGAAGGACTTGCCCATGCGGCGGGCATCACCACCAGTTACGCCAGCCAGGTGGAGCGCGCGGAGAAGGTTCCGACTCTTACCGTGATCCTGAAGCTGTGCCGTGCCTTGAACCTCACGCCGGGCGAGTTGCTCTCGGATTTCACTTCTGCCTCGATCAAGAGGCTGCGCTTCGACTGACCGGGGGGCGTGAACTGTCGCTCAACGAGAGGCAACGTGGCGCATGCCGGGTTCCGGTGCGTTCGACGGAAGAGTTACGACGCCTTCGGAATCGTGCTTCTCACGCTCTCGGAGGTATTCGAAGAATGCGTGAATGCTTTCACCTGCTTGCTCTACAAGTTCTGCGCGAGCTGCACGAGTCTCTTCAACAATTGGATCTTCCCACATCTGCTTCTCTCCCGATTTTAGCAAGCCCTCTGGCTCGAGGTAACAGAGTGTCGCCAAATTTTTCTGGCCGCGGGACAAGAGCGCCCCAATTCACAGGACGCGCGAGACGCAGACTCTTGCGGCGGCCGCCTCCGCGGCCGCACTTCCACATGGCCAACGATACCCCGCGCTCGCGCTACGCCGAGCACGGGGCTGCATTGTATGTGCGCGCCTCCGCGCGCAACGGGCCAAAACTCTTATCGAGCAATCAGAGCCTGGGCTGTTTGCCGTTTCGTACGACAAGCACCGTCGATGCGAACGAGGACTCGAGCGACTGGGCGGTGGTTGCGAGGCCACCTTCCTGGGACCGCGGGCGTCTCGCCCGCGAGTCTAGGCAGCATCCTGCTCGACGGGCGCGCGGGACGCACGCGCTCCCAGGGACGCGCGCCGCTCCTCTGTGGTATACGACTCACATCCGCCTCTTCGTCGCCGGCGCTGTCCACCGATCGGGCGGTACCGCTGAGGGGACTCACGCCCACCGTGCCAGATCGAACGCGGGCAGTAGCGGGTTCAGGAACTGCACCCCCTCCACTCGATGTCCGTTCGTGAAGTCTTCGGTGAAGATCGTCGGTACCTGGTTCAGGCGCGCGGTGGCCCAGATCTGTGCGTCGAAGTAGCTGAGTTGGTGTTCATGAACCCCTCGGCCGGCCTCCAGAACAATCAGGCGGGTTTGATCGAAAACGGGAAGAGCATCGCTGAGAAGTGTCACCTGACGAATAGAGTCCTGCATCGTGAGGATTGGCCTCCGGCCGCGGGTCGTCGCGCTCAGAAACTCGCCGAGGATTTGCGCGCTGAGACGTCCAAGCCCGCTCGCCATGAGAGTCTCGATGGCGCGCAGGGCTCTTTCGTACTTTACGGCCTCCGATGGCTGGTGCGCGTAGACGAGAATGTTTGTGTCGATCAGGACTTCGTCCATCGACTGATCCGATCGCCGTAGAGAGACTCCCGTGTCCACCCGCGGCCTCGGGGAGCTCTATCGAGGGAGGCACCGAGCGCACGCATGAAACCGAGAGCCTTCCGGGCGGCAGCCTCATCGACCTCCCGCCTGCGGACAACGGCGACGGTCTCGACGCCGTCCAACGCCTCACGAATGATCTCGGCTTCTGTCACGCCACGTTGTCTGGCGCGGCGTTTCAGCATGCGCTCGTGACGCGGTTCGATATAGACCTGTTTCCGAATCATCGCTGACTGCCACTTAACGTACATCGCAGTATACATCGCTCACGAAGTTCGTATCTCGTCGCGCTTCGCGCTCAACTACCGGCTATCGTTCGTAAAGCCTCCGGAGTGACGGTCGTTTGTCCTTCTGTTCAGAGCTCCGGGGAGCGAGCCTCGGCCCCACGACTCGAGACGACCATTGCGGAAGGCCACGTACTCCTGATGGCCCCACCCCGAAGAGATGTTCATGCCTAGTTGGGAACGCCAGTCGCCCCCGTTTACATATGCAGAAGGGTCGAACTGATAGACCCACACCTCCCACACGTCGTCGCCGAGCTGAAAGATCTGCGATGACTGCGGCTGAGGTTTACGGGACGGCCCGAGCCAGGAGTGCGTCTTGCTGTCCGGTCCCGCAAACTGCTCTGGTGTGACTCCTGGTCGGAGCGTGAAGCAGTTGCATTGGCTCAGTTCCATCAATGACCACGACGAGCAGCCCGTAACGCTCAGGCCAACCAATACGGCGGTCAACGCAATGATGAATCGCTTCATTGGATGCCTCCTTTCAGGGTGCCAGCACTGACGCAAGGACATGCGAGAGTTGATCCACACAATCCCCATAGATTCCGGCCGCCGTGCCACCAGAAGTCTCCTCAATGGAGGACGGAATGTCAGCGTTGGGGGTCAGGTCGAAAGTCGAAAGTGCCGGCGCAGGGGCTATCGTATCTGGGACATCCAGGCCCGCCGGCACTTTCGACTTTCGACCTGACCCCCAACGCCATGCAGAACCTCTCCCTCGCCGACGCCCGTGCTCTTCTCCTGACGGCGCAGGGGCTCGACCGCGTGGGGGTGACGCGTGCCACCAAGGACCGCGTGCGTGCGGCGATCCGCCGCATGGGCGCGCTCCAGATCGACACGATCCACGTCGTCGCACGCAGCCCGTATCTCGTCCTCTGGAGCCGGCTCGGCGCGTACGATCCGGCATGGCTCGACGAGCTGCTGGCCGAGGGGAGGATCTTCGAGTATTGGGCGCACGAGGCCTCCTTCCTCCCGATCGAAGACTATCCCCTCTTCCGCCGCCGCATGCGCGAGACCGGGTCGCTCGGGTGGAAATACTCGCACGAGTGGATGACGGAGAACCGCCAGACGGTGCGGAAGATCCGGGCTCACCTCCGCGCGCACGGCCCGGTGCGCGCCGCCGACTTCACGCGCGCGGACGGAAACGGCGGCGGCTGGTGGGGCTGGAAGCCGGAGAAGCGCGCCCTCGAATACCTCTTCAGCGCCGGTGAGCTCATGATCGCGCGGCGGGAGCGCTTCCAGCGGGTGTACGACCTGCGCGAGCGCGTTCTCCCCGGATGGAACGACGCCCGCCTCCCCTCCGCCGCGGTGACGCACCGTACGCTCGTGGCCAACGCTGTGCGCGCGCTCGGCGTGGCCACCGCCCGCTGGGCCGCGGACTATTACCGCATGACCCTCGCCGAGACGGCGGCCGCGATCGAGTCGCTCGTCCGTGACGGCGAGCTCCTTCCGGCGCGCATCGAGAGCGTGGCCGGCGACGCCTTCCTCCATCGGGGCCATCGCCCGACGCTGGCCGCCATCCGGCGCGGCCGCCGTCCCTCGCACACGACCCTCCTCTCGCCCTTCGATCCGGTGGTCTGGGACCGGAAGCGCGCTCTGGCGCTCTTCGGGTTCGACTACCGCATCGAGTGCTACACGCCGGCGCCGAAGCGGCGCTACGGCTACTTCACCCTCCCGATCCTCGTCGGCGACCGCCTCGTCGGCCGCCTCGACGCCAAGGCCCATCGCGTCGCCGGCGTCTTCGAGGTGAAATCGCTCCATATCGAGGAAGGCATCGTCCTCGACGACGCGCTCGCGGAGAGGATCGCCGGCGCGATCGAAGCCTGCGCGGCATGGCACGGCACCCCACGCGTCCGGCTGGGGCGCGTCGTGCCGCGGGAGGCTGCGGCGATGCTGCGCCGCGCGAAAATTCTTTAACCATAGAAGCACAGCGCGACTTGGCCGTAACCAAAACATGGATGCCGGCGAGGGCGAGGCAAGCACCGCCTCCTCATCCGCCTTCGGCACCTTCGACTCGCTTCGCTCGCTCAGGGCAGGCTCTTCTCCCCCAGCTGAAAAGCGCTGGGGGAGAAGGGCTCTCGATGTAGGGAAGCGCAAGCTCTTGTTCTCCGGGGCGGCCGCACGGTTTTGGAAGAAATCTTCGCGTCGCGCGCAGAAATCAGTGGTTAGTATTACAGAGGAAACAGAGAGCAAGGATGAAATCTGAAGGATGAAGGATGCGCTGTTTGATTCATCCTTCCGCCTTCATCCTTTGATCTCTGTGTCCTCTGTGCCTCTGTGGTGGAATCGTCTTTAGCAGGCAGATCGGCATCCTCCTCCATTGTTGCGCATGAACGTCCCGAAGAGTATACTTACGGCATTGAGGACCGCGGAGGTTGAGCAGCCCGCCCAGGGGACTCGATCATGTACACGATCACGAACATCGTAACCGGTGTCATCGCGAGCCTTGTCGCTTGGGTGATCACTCTGGTCGTTGACCGTTATGTCAACCGGAAGGGCACCAGAATCAGTCGTCCCTGGTGGGCCTCTCCTCTCAGACTCCTTATCTTAATCGTCGTTCTCATACCATCGTCAATGTGGTTGTCGCGCGAACAACCTCAGTTGTCCATGTTGCCGACGCCAATCGTGGCATCGTATTCTCAGAATGGTGGCTTGCGTGTGATTGGCGACTTTGCCGGCAGAGACGGTGCCTCTATCTATTTGCTGGCGCATCCTTCAGGAGGTAGCAATCAGGTTGAGGTTTGGACCGTTGTGACGGAAGTGATCGAGATCAATAAGGACCGGTGGCGCGCCCGTATTAATTTCTCTCCGCTAGGAGGGAAAGTGAACCCCGGGGATACGTACGCTGTCGTCGGCATGATGACCAGGATGCCTGTTAAAGTTGGGTTTCAATTTAGTTCTGCCGAGCTGAGTGCCTCGAAGGCCACGCTGACGGAAGTTCTGGACGTTACAATAAAGGAGGTCACCGATGAATAAGTACTTTCCTCGATTCGTCATGGGTTTGGTCTTGTTGGTTTCCCTGGTCGCAATCGCAACCTGCCGCAAGGAGCCGACGCCCGTTCAAGTTGGCTACAAATCCGTCGGCGGCCACTTGAATCTGGACGTGAAAGTGACTGACCTTAAGGAATCCAAGTCCTATGTTCTAAGCTTGAATGGCAAAGTCGGCCAGGACGGCAACGATAGCCTTAAACATTTTGGAGTATACGGACCTCAGGGGGTCTACGACTTTGATACGGTAAGTACAGACCAGCAGGGCAACCTGTTGTACCAGGGAGGTGTCGCGCTGCCTGATGGCAAGTACGACGTAACCTTCCTCATAAAAGACAAAGATGCCGACTATAAGCCGATCATAGTACGCGATCACTGGCGGTTTGAGATCACAAACTAACGGTTGTGAGCTCGCCTCCCTGGGACCGCGGGCGTCTCGCCCGCGATTCTTGGCAGCATCCTGCTCGACGGGCGCGCGGGACGCACGCGCTCCCAGGGGCGTCTGCGCCTCTGTGGCGAAGTACTGTGTCACGGCCTTCTCTTCGTCCGATGCGTCGCCGGTGCCGTCCACGGATCCTCGGGCCAGGGATGCTTTGGGTACCGTCCGCGCAACTCCTTCCGCACCTCCTGATATGCGCCGTTCCAGAAGCCGCGAAGATCCTGCGTGATCTGCACTGGACGTCCGCCGGGAGAGAGGAGGGCGAAGGTGACCGGCGTTCGCCGCGGGCCGAGGCGGGGAGATTCGGCGAGGCCGAACAGCTCCTGCAGCTTGGCGGAGGCGACGACGGAGCCGTCGTCGCGATACTCCAGTCGGGCGGTGCGGCCGCTTGGGAGAGTGATGGTCAACGGTGCAAGCTCGTCGAGGCGGCGTCGGAGAGGAAACGGCAGCTCGATCGAAACCTCGTCGAGGCTTCGTTTGCCGGCGACGGCGGTGGCGATCGACGCGGGCCAATCGACGTCGAGCTGTGCAAAGGCGACGCGCCGGACGAGCAGCTCATCGGGCGTCGCGTGCTCCGCCAGAATCCGTTCCGCCTCGGCCTGTTGCGGGGCGACGTTCTGCTCGTGGAGCAGGATTGCGCCGTACCAGCTTCGCTCGACGGCGCGGACTCGGTGGCCGTCAAGATGATGCAGTGTCTCGCGCCGCGTTGGAACGAGCCACTCACGCTCCACGACGCGTGCGTTGCGCACCAGATCGCCGGTGATCTCAAGGATGACCAGAAACTCTCCGTTGCCGTCGTCGATCTCGCGAGCCAACGTGGCGCCGGTGCCCGATGAGAGCAACAGCCGCGGCGATTTCGGCTCGCGGCGTTGTCCGACGCGGTCGGAATAGCCGGCCAGCAACGCCCGCCGCAGCGTGGCGTCGTCGACCTTCCGGCGGTAATGATCGCCGAGGAGGCGGCGGGCGATTGTGGATAACTCGCGGGTCTCGGCGGGCGCGCCGCCGCTGAGCTGCACGGCGATGGCGATCGCATCATCGTCCCCGTGTGCGTCGAGAACGATCCGGGCCAGCCGCGGATGGAGCGGGAAAGCGCGGAGCCGTTCGTGGTCAGCGGTTGCTCCGATAGACGCCAGCAATGCCAGCCCCGCCTCGATCCGCTCCTCCGGCGGACGCTCGAACCAGGCGAACGTTCGCGGGTCGCCGCCCCAGGCGATGATGTCGAGCAGCGGCGCGCCGAGGTCGACGCGGCGGATGTCGGGCTCGCGGTGGGAGCGGAGGATGTCGCGGGCATCCCAGAGCCGGATGGCGTGTCCGGGCCGCGTCCGGCCTGCCCGTCCGGTGCGCTGGTCTGCTGAATCGGCGCTGATGCGTTCGACGTTCAGATGATCGACCGCCGTATCGGGATCGAAGCGCAGCACCTTGTGGACGCCGGAGTCGATGACGTCGGTGACCCCTTCCACCGTCAGCGACGTCTCGGCGATGTTCGTCGCCAGAATCACCTTGCGACGCTCCGCCGGAGCCAGCGCGCGCTCCTGCGCGTCGACGTCGAGCGCGCCGTGGAGCGGCAGCACGAGCGCATCGACATTTCCTAACTCGCCGCGCGCCCGTTCGATCTCGCGCATCCCTGGCAGAAAACAGAGGATATCCCCCTCGGCGTTGCCCAGCCGGTCGCGAACGGCTTCGGCCATGGTCACGCCGGGCCGGTAGTGGATGTCGACAGGAAAGAGCCTGGCGCCGACGTCGAAGACGCGCGCGCCGCCGAGGAAGCGCGCGACCTCGTCGGCGGCGATTGTGGCCGACATCACCACGACCGCCAGATCGTCGCGCGAATCCATGGCCTGCTTCGCCAGCGCCAGCGCCACGTCGGCATGGATGCTCCGCTCGTGAAACTCGTCGAGGATGACGACGTCGAAGTCGCTGAGCAGCGGATCGCTTTGCAGCCGCGCGGTGAGGATTCCCTCGGTGGCAACGAGGAGCCGCGTGCGGTCGGAAAACTTCCGCTCGAAGCGGATCTGCCAGCCGATCTCGCCGCCGATCGTCCAGCCGCGCTCCGAGGCGATCCTCCGCGCCAGCGCCCGCGCCGCCACCCGGCGCGGCTGCAGAAGGATCGTGCGTCCGATCGCCGCCAGGGCCGGCGGGATGCGCGTCGTCTTCCCCGATCCCGGCGGCGCGACGATCACCGCGCTGCGCTGCGCGCGGACGTGGGCGACGATTTCATCGACGTGCGCGTCGATCGGGAGCGGTGTTTGCAACACTAAGGGCATTATGGCGACGAAACGCAACGACGACGATATCGACTACACCCCGGAAGGCTCCACCCCGCCGCACGAGAAAAACGATCCGACGAACGAGGGTTACGACGAAGCCGCCCACAGCGGCGGCGCGTACGGCGTCAAGGAAGGGGAGGGCGGCGTCTTCGGCACCACCGGCGGCGGTACGTACGGCGAGGGGCTGCACGAAGAGGATCGGGAGGCGGTGGACAAAGAATAGTGACAGCCGGCTCAGCCATTCGAAAGCGATCAGTTGGCGGCTCGGCCAGCGACCGATCAGCCGAGCTGATCAACCACGCTGGTCGCGGTTTTGAATCCCGTCAGCCACGGCCCTTGATCGAACTTGTTGGTACGGCGAAAACCAGAACGCTTCGGACTTGGGAGCGTTGTGGTGCGACGAGGATAACGTCCGACCATTCGGTCTGACCAGTCTTCGCGTAGTCTTCCTCGTCTTCCTCGATTTCCTGCATCAGTGCCCGGTTCAGCGGCCACTGCTTCATACCGCCCGAATAGGGATAGTCGCGACTCTCGGTACTGGCGTGCTCTCTCTCGACCATTGAATGTGTGAACGCGAGCACTTTGTGCAGCAGAGCTTCGTTCGAGTAGATGTAGCGGCCATCTGCCTCCTTCGGATTGACGATGGAAAAGACGTCGAAACCTTCGTCGAGAACCATCGCGTCGAGACACCCGAAAAAGTCGAACATGATTCGTGTGATGCCCTCGAGCGTGTTGCCGACCCGGCCCGAAAGGCCGCCTGACGAAAGGCAGACAATGTTGCCGTTTGGTGTATCCGCCACCGGCTGAAGCCCGAGGACGCCGAAAGGGTAGACGTTGTGCGGGAAAAAGATTTCCACGCGATCATGCGCCGTGTCGTCGAGATATCGGCGGAACTCACCACGGCGGGTCGGCGAGTCGGTCGTCTCTCGAAAATGCTCCTCAGTCAGCTTCTTCTGGACGTCTTCCCACTGCACACGCACGCGCGCGTCGATATCCAGGTTGATGATGACTGGAGACGAGAGGGCCGCACGTCGTTCATTGAGATTTCCGAATAGCTGATATTCGCCGAGGTTGATCTTGCGTACCTGCGCGTCACCATACGCGCCGCTTGCCGCGACTTCGGGTAGATCAAACACGTGACGAACGTCGTGAAAGCGGTCGATGGTGTTGGCCAGCGACAACTCGATTCCGCGCTCCACGATGAATTTTCCGGACAGCGCGAACTCTACCAGCGGCGCGACATCTTTGATGCGGCGGTGGTAGTCCAATTTCTCAAACGCGCGTTCGTGTTCGATGGCGGCAGCGGGATCGTGCAACTTCAATGCGTGGTTCTTTCCCGATTCATGGACCCGGATGTCGAGGAACTCGTAACGCTTCCCACAGGCGAGGGCCGCTTCCTTAGTCCATTTGACGAGGCATCGATAAATTCGCGAATTGATCGGCTCGTGCGACCCTCCGCTCAACAACGCGCAGAGGTCAGTACGTTGTGGATGTGCGGGCGATCCCCGGACGTAGGCGATGTGCCACGGGTTCATCGTGAGGTCACCGTTGCTTTGGGCGGCGATAATTGTCCAACCCTCATGAGATTGAACGAATCGTTTCAAATGGTGATAGATCGTCCAGGTTCCCGCGCGCTGCAGAAGGCCATCGGTGGTCGTGGAAGCCGGCTCGCATGGGATGTCAAGCTGGTTGCACACCCCTTCTACCGAATGCGGGTCCTGCATCCGCGGAGAGGTAATCCCGTCCCGCTGGATGCCGGGCCCATGCTCGAAGGCATCGGTGACGGAGAGGAACAGCTCTTCCTCTATTTCATCCATCACAAAGAACCCGATGTTGAACCGTGCGCTTTTAGACATCGCTCCGCCGGATTTAGGGATTTAAGCGATTATACAGCCAAGCGGAGTGATATCGCTCATCAAATCTCGTCGGGAGACAACCACTCGTACCGGCCGGTACGACGCAGCACGCGCTGAAATCCATTTCCGTCGTGATCGTCGATTCATAGCAATCAGTCGACCAGAAGTGATGGATGCTGGCGGCGCTGTCAGAGTCCGTCTTGCGGTCTTGCGGTCTCGGGGTTGTGCGGTCTCAGAGTATCGAGCTCTCGACGGCGACAACCCCCAGGCCGCGCTAGGTTTGTCGCGCCATCTTCTCCTCCATCGCCGCGACCTGCGCGCTCAGCGCCTCGAGACGCTGCATCAGCTCCGTGTGGCGCACCACGTCCGCCGGCGGCGATTTCGGCTTGAGGCTGAAGGCACCGCCCGGTTCGAGAATGCAGGTCTCGATGTCGTGAATGCCTTCGAAGCCTTGCCGGCGAATGACGCTCTGCAGCTCGGCGGTCGTGAGCAGCTCCTTGGCCATCTCGCTCTTGCGCAGGTGGCCCTCCTTGATGAGGATGGACGGTTTCCCCTCCATCAACTGGTCGAGCCGGCGATGACGGAAGAGGAATCTCACGACGATGTAGTTCGTCACCAGCAGGATGAGGGCGCCCACCATCCCGCCGGCGACGGAGTTGTCTTCGCCGATGATGGCGTTCTGCACCGTGTTCGACAGCGACAGCAGCACCACGAGGTCAAACGGGTTGAGCTGCGCCAGCTCGCGCTTGCCGAAGACGCGCAGCAGCACCACCAGGAAGGCGTAGACGAGGATCGGCCGGATGATCTTCTCGAGAAGTGGGACTGGCAGGGTGAAGAGATGTGCAGTGATTTCGTGCATGGAACTATGATGCACCTCAATGAGTCTTGACGATCCATTTGACCAGGTCGCGGAGTTCCACCGCCGTTTCGGCCATCCCGTCGCGGACCGCCCGCAGCTCCTGAAATCGCCGCGTTCGGACGTCCGCGTGGCCTGGATGCGCGAGGAGATCGACGAGTTCGTCGAGTCGAAAGACGTGGTCGATCAGGCCGACGCCATGATCGATCTGATTTACTTCGCCCTCGGCACGCTCGTCGAGATGGGCGTCCGCCCCGGTCCTCTCTTCGACATCGTCCACGGCGCGAACATGGCCAAGCTCTGGCCCGACGGCGCGCCGCGCGTGCGCGAGGACGGCAAGACCATCAAGCCGCCGACCTGGCGCGATCCCTTCGAGGCGCTGCGTGCCGAGATCGAGCGCCAATCAGGCGACGAGAGCGGCTAATACAGCATCGTGCAGCAGTCCGTTCGTCGACAAGGCGCTGCCGCCGTCGGCGCGCCGCTCGCCGTCCAGGTTCGTGAATCGTCCGCCGGCCTCTTCGACGATCACCTGGACCGCAGCCAGATCCCAGTGCGCGACCTCCGGTTCGACGGCGATCTCCGCCGCCCCCTCGGCCACAAGCATGTGCGACCAGAAATCGCCGAATCCTCGAGTTCTCTCACAGCGCCGTATCAAATTGAGGAAGCGTTTGCCGAGGCCGAATCGCTCGAAGCCGGGAACGTCGTCGTAGCAGAGCTGCGCGGCATCGATCGAATCGACCGCGGAGACATGGATCGCGCGCCCGTTGCAGAACGCCCCTTCGCCGCGCGACGCCCACCACCGCCGCCCGAGGGCCGGCGCGGAGATGACGCCGACCTCGCCGTCGAGCGCGATGAGCGTCCCGAAGACCGGAATGCCGCGCACATAGTTCTTCGTGGCATCGATCGGATCGATGATCCACCGCCGCCCCTTGCCGGCCTGCACGCCGAGCTCCTCGCCGAGGATGCCATCGTCCGGCCGCTCGCGCCCGATCTGCTCCCGAATGGCCCGCTCCACCGCTTCATCCGCCTCGGAGACCGGCGTCCTATCGCTCTTCGTCCGCACGCGCAGCGTCGCCGACTGGAAGTAGTGCATCGTGATCGCGTCCGCCGCATCAGCGAGCGAGAGCGCGAGACGGAGATCGTCGTTCATGACCGCGAGAGTAACGCACCCTCGCGGTCAGGAAGAGGGTTTCTTACGGAAGGTGAGCGTGACGATCTGGGGCGTATCGCCGACGATGACAGTCGCTGGCGCCTGGGCGGGATGACCGGCCTTCAGTGCCATCATTTCGTCAGCGGTACGGACCGGCCAGAACTCGTATAACCCGGCGGGCAATGATTCGAGATGTGCCCTTCCTTCGGCGTCCGTTCTTGGAGGCAACGCATGCAGCGTGATGAATCTGCCGAAGACCTCCGGCGGAATCCAGGTTCCGTTGACTCTGATCAGAAAATAGACATTGGAGATTGGCTCGCCGGTCGTGGCTTGGGAGACGACATCGAGGATGCCGCTTGGCCGGGGAACCCGGATCGTGACGTCGGACGACTGATCCGCGGCGATGGAGGTGAAACCAAACGAGCCCGACCTGGGAACGGCGAACGCGATTCCACTTCGTTCAGGCGGTATCGCTATGCGCCCAGTTTCGTCGGTGTGCTCGAGCAGCAGCATGCCTTCGGCGCTGGCGAGAAACATGTCCACACCGGCGAGAGGGGCGCCGGCATCGTCGAGCACAATGATGGACGGCCGTTCGCCAAGCGGATCCAGTGCGATCTCGCCCTCCCAGTCGGCATCGTCAGGGGTAATTTCAAAGGTCTGGACGCGATCGTATCGATACCCTTTGCGATAGGCGCGTAACGTGTGGTTACCTTCGCGGATCGCGGAGAATTCAAAGTGCCCTTCAGAATCTGTGCGCGTCCGCAGGCCATCGATACCGCCATCCGGGTCGGCGGTGCCGGTGATCGACACATCGACATCCGCGAGCGATTTCTGAGTCGAGGAATCGAAGACGTGGCCCTTCACGCGATGGGCGGGAACCTCGAAAGTCCATGAGATTGTGCCGGTGTCGCTACGCAGATGTGCGACGCGTGCGAACGCTACTTTCCCTTTGTCGAGCAGAGATGCCCAGAAGTCATCTTCCTGCCATACCTCCACGCTGCTTTTGCCCGACTCGTCACAAGTAACTGTGCCGCTCCATTCGAAATCGTGCGTCGAAAAACGGATCTTCGCGCCTGCCATCGGAGCTTTTCCTGACACCACGGAGAGGTTCAGCACGTCAGGCGTGATAACGATCGGCAGTTCGAGGAGGTCTCCAGGCTTTGGCGATACCCTTTTTGCAATCTGCTGGAGAGGCCCCTCACCAGAGATCAACAGGAGGTAGTTATCGGCGTCCAGACCGTCGACGAGAATGTCTGCCCGGCCGCGTGCGAACTGACCTTCACCGCGCTTCGAGGTCGTTTTTCCAGATACCGTGCGATAGAGCGTCCAATGAAGATCCTCGGAGCCGAAAGCCGGTGGCAAAACGGCGTGAATGCGTGCAGCCGACGAGAGGGCGATCTCTTTGAATGATACATCGCCCGGCACATGCGGCAGATCGATGGATCGCTCTCCATGTCCAGGCGCCGCGACGATCAGCGAGGGTGGCCAAGGCGCTGCGATCTCAGCCCGAAACTGTCCGGTCTTTCCGGTTACCGCGATGCGTTTTCCGTTTGGAAGGGAGACCGACGCGCCAAAAACCGCTGCATGTGTCTTCGAATCGACAACCGAGCCTTTGACGACATGGACCGGCACAGCAGTCGCCGCTGCGAGAAGCAGAGCCGCAAGGGCGAGCATTACGAGTTCCTGGGATGCCGAAAGGTCTTACGTTTCACCGAGACGTCGACCAGTTGCCATTCCTCGCGAAGAGCTTTCGGCGGCACCATGCGAATCCAGAAATCTCTGAACTTTACGTCGGTACAATCATCTGCGTTGATGCAACCGCCAAGACCGGTGTCGCAGAAGCCGGACATCCAGCAACCATTGCCGTAAGGGTCCGCGGTGCAACTCGAGTTGCCGTTCGTATTCGAGGTGTCGCAATAAGCGCAGTCGTCGGGTGGGAAGTAGCAATGGTAGGAAATGCAGTTGTTTTGCGCGAAGATAACGGCAGGAACGAAGAAGAACAGGAACGCGGCAAGAATCGTCAGGCGTTTGGCCATAATCCACCTCTAGGCCAAATTATACGTCATTCGAGAATGACGTCACGATCTGCTTCACGTTTGACGCGGTTTGCTTTCCTCAATACGCCGTAGGCGCGGATAAGTTACTGCCGTCCCATCTCCCGTAGCTGCCGGAGTTGACTCCGTCTCGGTAGGACCCGGGAGCGACATTCCGCCGAGGCTGATCTCGACCATGACCATGCCGCCAATGCGGCCAATGCGGCCGGCGTGGGCGGTGGTGGCGCAGACGGAGAAATCGTCGGTATCCAAAGTGAAATCGCTCTATCATTCGCCGCGCAAATGCGCCGCATCGCTCTCCTCCTTCTCCTTGCCGCCGCCTCGGCGTCGGCACAGCAGCCGGTTCTTCGCTGGGGTGGGGACGCCGAGGGAGGCGCGCCGTCCGTCGAAGCGGATCCGAACGATCCGGCCATTCTGCGAGGCTTGGACGTCGAGGTCGCCGAGCAGATCGCCAAAGGCCTCGGACGCCGGCCGGAGTTTCATCAGGTCGAGTTCACCGACATCGATCAGTCGGTGCAGCGCGGCGACTTCGATATCGGCCTGAACGGCGTCGAGGACACGCCGGCACGGCGGCGGATGCTGGCGGCGACGATTCCCTATTTCGAGTTCCACGAAGTGCTGACGATGCGCATCGAGGATCGGGGGAAATTCTCGACCCTGGCCGCGCTGCGCGGACGCCGCGTCGGCACACTCGGCGGCACGATCGCCTATGAGCGCGTGCTGGCGGCGGAGAAGAGCGACGGTGTGATCTGCATCTCCTACGACGACGACGTCCATCCCTACGCCGACCTCCGTTCCGGCAGGCTCGACGCCGTGCTGCTCGACAACATCATCGCCGCCCGCTCGATGCGGCGCGTTCCCGGGCTTTACACCGAGGAAAGGCCGGTGGCGACGAGCCACTACATCGGCGTCCTTGCTACCGGCAATACCAAGCTGCGCGATCAGATCAACGACGTCCTTCGCGCGCGGATGCGCGACGGGACGCTGGAACGGATCTATCGCAAGTGGGGGGTTTGGGATTCGTATCAGCCGGCGTTCTTTGCCGGCGTGTTGAATGCAGGCGTCAACGCGAAGAAGGCCGCCGAGGGCGGCGGCCCCGCGCAGAATCTCGACGTCGTCTTTCGCTACATCCCGGCACTCCTGCGCGCCTCGCTGATCACGATCGCGCTGTCGTGCCTAGCTATGGCCCTGGCGGTCGTCGTCGGCGTCTTTATTGCCAGTGGCCGCGTCTACGGCAGCGCGCCGGTGCGGGCATTGCTGACGATCTACGTCGAAGTCGTGCGCGGTACGCCGGTGTTGCTGCAGCTTTTCGTTCTCTACTACGGCCTCTCCTCCGTGATCAAGCTCCCTGCCTTCCTGGCCGCGCTCCTCGGCCTCGGGTTGAACTACGCGGCCTACGAGAGCGAGATCTATCGCGGCGCGCTCGAAGCGGTCGCGCGCGGGCAGCTCGAAGCCGCGCGCACACTGGGTCTGACCGAGGTGCAGGTGCTGCGGCTCGTGCGCGGGCCGCAGGCGTTTCGGATCGCCCTGGCGCCGATGACGAACGACTTCGTGTCGCTGCTGAAGGATTCGTCGCTCGTGTCGGTGATCACGGTCATCGAGCTGACGAAACAGACATCGATCTTCGCCGCGAACATCGGGAGCTGGGTGGTTCCGGGCATTCTCTGCGCGGCGCTCTATCTCGTGCTGTCGTTGCCGCTCTCCCGTCTGGCGGGACGGTTGGAGAACCGCTGGAAGGCGGCGACGGAATGAGCGGCATCCTGTCGATTACGGACCTTCGGCTCCGGCGCGGCGAGCGGGAGATCCTCCGCGGGGTCAATGCCTCCGTCGCCTCGGGCGAGTTGGTGGCGCTGATGGGGCTTTCCGGCGGCGGAAAGACGACAGTGTTGCGCTGCGTCGCCGCGCTGGAGACGTTCGAGGACGGGGTCATCGACGTCGGCGGCGTCGTTCTCCGTCCCGGCCCGCCGCCGCCACGCGCCACGATCCGCGATCTGCGGACGCGCGTCGGGATGGTGTTCCAACTCCACTACCTCTTCGAGCATCTCTCGGTGATGGAGAACGTCACCCTCGCGCCGGTGCAAGTAGCTCACAAGCCCCGCCCCGACGCCGAGCGGCGTGCTCTCGAGCTTCTGGAGACCCTCGGCGTCGCCCATCGCCGCAACGCTCTGCCGCGCGAGCTTTCCGGCGGCGAAGCGCAGCGCGTCGCCATCGCCCGGGCCATGGCCATGGAGCCGCCGCTGCTGCTGATGGACGAGCCGACCGCTTCGCTCGACCCGGCCCGCCGCGGGGAGTTGGGCGAAACGCTGGTCCAGCTTACAGGGGCCGGCCGCACGCTCGTCGTCACAACGCACGACGACGACTTCGCCCGCGACTTCGCCACGCGCGTCATCATCCTTGCGGAGGGGGAGGTCGTCGAGGAAGGCGATCCGCGGCAGGTGCTCACGAACCCGAAGCACGAGGCGACGAAGAGGCTGTTACAGTCGGCGCGGAGCGTTGCGGATGGTTAATTGGACGCGATTCGATCCGGATGACTACGAACTTGAGTTTGCCGAAGAGAAACTGGAAGCGCATGATGTCTCGGTCGAGGAAGCGGCGGAGTGCCTGAACAGTAGGTTTCGGGTCAGGCGCAACAAGGCCTTCAGCGACAGGTATCGCATCTTCGGAAGGACTGAAGGTGGTCGTGCGTTGGAATTGGTAGTTCGTGTCGAGGGACGTCGTATTCGAGTCATCACGGGCTGGGACCTATGACAAAGCAAACGAAGCAGAAGACGCTGACCGAGGATGAGATCGACGAGATCGTGATCGCGCAGGTTGATGACGATGAGGCGTGGGAAGAAGAGTTTTCAGTGACCCCAGTCTCGCGCCCACATGCCGCCGTCGAGAATGAATCACCGCGTCATCAGAGCCATCGCAACCCGAGATAACTGCCTCCTCGGTTGTGATCGGAATCACAAAAGTCGGCCGCTCCCCCCTACTGCATCGTTATCGGAACGCTGGACGTTTGCGATTCTCCGCCCCGCTTCTGCACGGTAACATTCATCGCCGCGTCCTTCGCCTCCACCGAATCGAGGCGGAAGACGAATAGCGCTCCATTGCTGCCGGTGCCCTTGGCGGCCATCGTCGCCCTCGGCATCGTGACGACGGAAAGATCGTCCGGGGCGGCGTTCTGTACGAAGATGGCGAAGGTCCGCGGCTCGCCGCTTCGGATGCGCACGCCAGCCGACGGAATGAAGGGCTTTCCGGCGACGGCAAAGGGATAGGCCGCGTTCGTCCTGTCGTGCGAGCCCCCCTTGAGCATTAGCCAGCGCCCCGGCTCCTCGAAAAAGAGCGGCTGCGAGACGGCGAAGTCGTTCCCCTTCGGCACGACCACATCGTTTCGGGCAAAGCCCCGCTTTCCCGTCTCGCCAAGAGTGACCAGACTCTTGATCGCGTAGTGGCCCGGCGGAAGGCTGAGTGTCGCGTAGTACTTGACTCCGTTTTTCAGCGAACCGCCGAGCTTTGTCAGATCGAGGGTGGCACGTTGATAGATCGAGTCACCGACCACGCCGGTTTCGTCGAACGCATAGATGAAGATGCCCAGCGTCGATGATTGACCGCCCGTTCCTGCCGCGATCAGATCCGGACCATTCACCTCGAGGATCACCGGTACCTGCGCCTTCGGGCCCGTGGTGGGAAACGCCGCCGCGAGCGCCGCGACATGAATCGCTTCCTGCGGGATGTCGTTGAGCACGACTTCGGCATTCGTCAGCGAACGCTCGATCCGGTTTTCTCCTCCCGGCTCGTAATAACCGGTGCGTGCCGAGACGCGTGCGCCAGGGACGTTCATGACGCGGACGTTCAGCGCGTGAAACTTTCCAGGCTGCTGCACAGGAGCCTGAAAACCGAGGATGTAGACCACTTCCTGTGACTTGAGTATGCGCCCGAAGTCCGAGGAGAGATCATTCGAATTCTGGAAGACCCTCCCACCGGT
The DNA here is from genome assembly GCA_017883235.1 of Thermoanaerobaculia bacterium. GTDB lineage: Bacteria > Acidobacteriota > Thermoanaerobaculia > Gp7-AA8 > Gp7-AA8 > JADGNZ01. The sequence continues at coordinate 30,099 of JADGNY010000058.1, forward strand.
GGAGTCGGCGAGGAGGTGCAATCCTTCGTTCGATTGCGGGCTGACTCCTTTCCGCGGATCGAGGTTCGATCGCAGTCCGTGGATATCGACGGCGTCGAGGATCACGTCGGATCGTTTCGCGGCATCCGTCAGCATGGTGAGCAATGAAATGCTCTTGGATGAGCCGTAACGATTGTCGTTGTCGACATTCCAGATCTGACCGCTCTCGACTGAGGCCTTCTCGAAGGCCTTATCCGACTGCCCTCCCGACGCCTCGCGCCCCTGTATGACTCGCGGGTCGAATCCCTCGGAGAGGAAAACGACATGTTTCTGTCCGGAGACCGCGCGCAGCGCGGTGGCCATCCCTGTCAGCAGCGACACCTGGCGATCGATGTTCCCGCGGCTGTACTCGTCTTCCGAACGGGTGACTCCGCGGAGCATGTCTTTGAGCTCCTCGGTGACCCCCAACTTGTTGTTGTCGGTTCCGGGAAGATCGGGCAGATCGCTCATGGAATCGAGGGGAGATACGGCCGCGATCTGAAGAGGATCGAAGCCGCGAAACGACCGCGGATCTTCAATGGCCGCGACGATGAGCCGCCGATCGGTGGTGAACGCGCTCAGCAGACGGAAGCCGTGCCTGATGTCGATGGTGGCCACGCCGACGAGGTCGCGCGGCCCCACCATCGTCTTGAGGAAGTTGCCGGCGGCGGCCTGCGCGCGCGTCATCGTCTCCGGCGACGAGAAGCTCAGATCGAACAACAGCAGGAAATTGCGGCGCGCCACCGGGTTCAGTGGCGAGATCGCCGTGACCGATTCCGGCGACGCGAAATCGACGACGTCGAAGGAACGGATCACGCGCGCTTTCCCTTGATCCAGCACCTCGAAATCCTTCCCCTGCAGTCCGCGGACCGGATTGCCGGCGCGGTCGACGACCGTTACCGGGACTTCGACGTAGCTGACGGTAATGGATTCTTTGACCTGGGCCGAAGCCGCTGCTGACAGCAGAAGAGTGATGGCCGCGTAGTAGGAAATGGTCCGCATGACCGTCATCGTACGCAAAGCAGCCCATCTTGCCTATGACGCTTAGAAAAACACAGACTGCCTGGGAGCGCGGGCGTCTCGCCCGCGCTTGCCGCGTTAGCGGCAACAAGACGGTAGCCAGGGGTGCGAGCGTTTTTTGCGAGCACCCCTGGTAAAGAGGTGTCGTGGTTGGTGCCGCGTCAGCGGCACTGGAGTAATCGGGGACTCCATCCAGTGCCGCTGACGCGGCACGCTTCAAGAGACAACGCAGACCAGGGGTGCTCGCAAAAAACGCTCGCACCCCTGGCTACCTTCTTGAGCCGCTATCGCGGCGTCGTAACGTCCAATCTCCACACGCGTGCGGGACGCACGCGGTCCCAGGGGGGCTACCTCTTGAAGAACAGGGCGATCGCCATGGTCAGGCCGATCACTACGACCGCGCGGCGGACGAACGTGCGTCCGAGGCGCTTGGCCATGCGCGCGCCGAGGTAACCGCCGGCGGTTGAAGCGACGGCCATGATGCCGCCGTCCGTCCAGAGGATGGCGCGCGATGCGGCGAAGTAGATCACGGCGATGCCGTTGATGCAGATCGCCAGCAGGTTCTTGAGGCCATTCATCTCGTGCATGTCGGTCAGGCCGATCAGGCCGAGCGCGGCCAGCATCAGGATGCCCATGCCGGCGCCGAAGTAGCCGCCGTAGATGCCGACCAGAAACTGGAAGATGAAGACGAACGTCACCCAACCCGCCGTCGGCTTCTCGTGCGCCCGCGCCACCAGGCCGAGGCGGCGCGTGATCACTTCCTGCGCCGCCAGCAGCAGCGTTGCGCCGAGGATCAGGAATGGGACCAGACGCGTGAACGTCTCCGTCGAGGTGTGCATCAGCAGCACCGCGCCGGCCGCGCCGCCGGCGAAGGCGGGAATGGTCAGGAGCAGCAGCCAGCGCCGGATCTTCGCCAGGTCGTGCCGGTAGCCGACCATTGCCGAGAACGAGCCCGGCCAGAGCGCGAAACTGTTCGTGGCGTTGGCCACGACCGGATTTATGCCGATCCAGAGCAGTGCCGGAAACGAGATCAGCGTGCCGCCGCCGGCGATGGAGTTGATCGCGCCGGCCGCGAACGCGGCCAGGGCGATGACGGCGTAGTGCAGCAGAGGTTCCGTCACGATTTCGGGATCTCGCCGGCGAGCACGTCCCGCAGCGACTCGGCGATGCGCCTGATCAGCACATCGTCCGGCCCCTCCACCATCACCCGCACTTTGTTCTCCGTCCCGGAGTAGCGGACCAGGATGCGGCCCTGCCCGTCGAGCTGCGACTGCGCGGCTGCGAGCGCGGCCTGGTACTTCGGCAGCGATTCCAGCGGCGGCTTCGATCCCACCGGCTGGTTGATGAGGAGTTGCGGCATCGGCGTGAAGGTGCGCAGCCGCGAGAAGGGCTGGCCGGCCCGCGCCAGCAGTTCGCCGAAGACGAGCGCGGTGTGGGTGCCGTCGCCGGTGGTGTGGACGGTCAGATCGATGATGTGGCCGGATTGCTCGCCGCCGAGGCTTGCACCGCAGGCGATCATCATCTCCAGAACGTACTTATCGCCGACGTTGGCGCGGCGGAGGTCGATACCGTCCTCGCGGAGCTGCCGCTCGAAACCGAAGTTCGACATGACCGTCGTGACGACGCAGCCGGCCTTCAACGCCCCGTCGCGCTTCAGTCGCTGCGCCCATAAATAGATGATCTCGTCGCCGTCGCGGATTTTCCCGGCATCGTCGACGAAGATGGCCCGGTCAGCGTCGCCGTCGAAGGCCACGCCGAAGTCCGCCTTCTCCGCCACCACCACATTCGCCAGCCCCTCGGGGTGCATGGCCCCGCACCCATCATTGATATTGCGCCCGTTCGGCCGGTCGTTGATCACCACCACCTCGGCGCCGGCACGGCGGAAGACCTCCGGCGCGATGCGGAATGCCGCGCCGTTTCCGGCGTCGAGGACGACCTTGCGTCCGCGCAGCGCATCGGGAGCGACGCCGTCGTCGAGAAAGCGCTCGTAGCGCTCGATCAGATCGGGGGAGTCATTCGGCGGTTCCCACGATGTCAGGACGCCGGACCACTGCACGCGTCCAAGATCTGTTTCGATCTCTTCCTCGACGGCATCCGGAACCTTCATCCCGTCGTGGCCGAAGATCTTCACACCGTTGTCCTCGAACGGATTGTGGGATGCCGAAATGGAGATTCCGGCGACGGCATCCGTGACGCGGCAAAGGTAGGCAACGCCGGGCGTTGGAATGACGCCGATGAATTGGGGAGCTCCGCCTTCGTGCGCGATTCCGGCGATCAGCGCGCTGGCGATCTCGGGACCCGATTCGCGCGTGTCCATGCCGAGGAGGATTCGCGGCTTCGAGGATTGCGCCCGGAAGCGGCGGGCGAGAACGACACCGAGCTTGAACATCGTGCCCGGATCCAGCGGATACTGGTGGGCCTTTCCCCGGATGCCGTCAGTGCCGAAGAGAGTTCTCATGCGTTCCTTTTGGTTTCTTCTTCTCCGGTACCGGCTTTTCTTCGGGAGCGCTCTCGGTGACTGTGTCCGTGGTCACGGTGGCCGGCGCGGCCGGGCCGATCTCGGGACTGACGGGCACCGTGGCCTGCGTCGTCAGCGGCTCGACGATGCGGATCAGGGATGAATCGGAGACGACGGCCACGGTTTGCAGGAACGTGTCGGTGCGGCCGGTCATGATAATCCGTTCGGTGGCCACCTCCTCGACGTTCCTGATCTGCGAGGCGGGGCCGGAGATGAGGGCGTGGTCGGGGACCAGCGCGGGGTCGCCGGCCGAGTAGCCGGGCGGCGGCTGGCCGACCAGGAAGGGACGGATGGGGACGACTTTCTGGCGCAGCGCCTCGACGTGAAAGCGCAGCTTCGTCGGCTCCATCGAGACGACGTCGATCTGCGGCGGGACACTCATCGCCTGCGGTGTGAGCGTGATAACAGCGTCCCCCGGAGTGAGCCAGCTCACATCGAGGGTGACTTCGAGGTTCTGCGAGGAGAGCGAGCGGAGGTTCGAGACCCGGCCGCGGAGGCGGACGCTGACGGTGTCGGGGACCGGCGTAGTGATGGTGAGATTTCGCGGCATCCGCACGATCGACACCGGCGCCGCAAAGGCCCGCTCCGACACCGGCTCCCTCCGCGGCGCCGAAACGACGAACCAGAGGATGAACGCCAGAAACACGCTCAGGATCTTGAGGGGGAGGTTGTTCAAACTGCGCCTCCGGCGCGTTGTCTGCGGCTGTGCCGCGTTGTCTGCGCCTTTGGCGCGTTGTCTGCGGCGCGGCCGCGTGGCCGGTGGCTGCGCGTTGTCCGCGTTCCTGACAGGTTGTTTGCGGCTTTGCCGCGGCGTCCGTGAAGACTCGCCGAGATTAAGCGTTCTTCTCCACGCGGCCGCGCCGCAAACAACGCGGCGAAGCCGCAGACAACGCGCCAACGGCGCAGACAACGCGACGGAGCCGCAGATTCAACCATCACTTCCTCATCGCCCTCAACCTCTCATGCATCAACTGCAGGAGTTGCTCGCGGTCGAGATTTTCATGCAGCACGCCCTCGGTCGCGGCGGCGATCGAGCCATTCTCCTCCGAGATCACCAGCACGAGGGCATCGCTGTCTTCGGAGAGGCCGAGGGCGGCGCGGTGGCGCGTGCCGTGGGCGAGCTTCGGATCGGCGGACGTCGTCAGCGGCAGAAAGGCGCCGGCGGCGACGATACGGTTGCCGCGGATGATGGCCGCACCGTCGTGGAGCGGCCCGCCGGGGACGAAGATGCTGATCAGCAGCTCCTCTGAGACGATCGCGTCGACCGGCTTGGCCGACTCCGTGTACATGCGCAGGCTCTGCGCGCGCTCGATGGCGATGAGCGCGCCGATGCGGTGCGCCGAGAGCACCGCCGTCGCGCCGGCGATGGCCTCGAACGGCACCGGTGTGGTGACGCTGGCCACGAGCGACAGCAACGGATTCGATGCCATCCGCGCCAGCGCGCGGCGGATCTCGGCCTGGAACAGCACGATCACCGCGAACGGCAGGTAGAAGAGGATCTCCCGCGAGATCGCCTCCAGCGCCGGCAGATCGAACGCCCGTGCCACGAAGAACGAGCTCCCGAGGACCACCAGCCCGATCGACACCTGCATCGCCCGCGTCCCGCGGATCAGCGCTAGGATGCTGTAGATGACGAAAGCGACGATGGTGACGTCGATCGCATCGCGCCATGTGAACTGGAGGGAGAGGAGCCGGTCGTACCAGTTCATACGGCGCCTCCGGCGCAACGGAGCGCTGGCGTCTCGCCGGCTGGCCCGGGGGCGTCTCGCCCCCGGTCTGACAGGACTCCATACAGTTGCGTGAACCTCCTCAGCGGCGAGACCCTTCGGCTCCGCTCAGGGCAGGCTCTGCTGGGCCAGCCGGCGAGACGCCAGCGCTCCGGCCGCGGCGCAGTCATCGCCGGGCCTCGATCGCCAACAGCACCTTCAGAAAATCGACCGTGGCACGCACATCGTGTACCCGTACGATCGCCGCGCCGGCGCGTTGCGCGGCGGCGACCGTGGCCAGGGAGCCGAAGGCCCGGTCGGGGCCGGAGGGGCGGCCGGTGAGGTGGCCGATGAAGGCCTTGCGCGAGGCGCCGATGACGACCGGGCCGAGCGCCGTCAGCTCGTGCGCACGCGCCAGCAGCTCCAGGTTCTGATCGAACGTCTTGGCGAAACCGATCCCGGGATCGATCAGGATTTTCCCGGGATCGACCCCGGCTTCGACGGCATCGTCGATCATCGACGACAGCTCGCGGCCGACGTCGGTCACCACGTCGTCATAAACGGCGAATTGCTGCATCGTGGCCGGCTCGCCGCGCATGTGCATCAGGATCACCGGCACGCCGGTTTTGGCGACCACCGCGGCCATCCCCGCCGAGTAACGCATTGCACTCACATCATTGACGAGGTCCGCCCCCGCCCCGATGGCCTCCTCCGCCACCGCCGCGTTGCGTGTGTCGATCGAAATCGGAACCGCGCTCCGGCGGCGGATCTGTTCGATCACAGGCAACACGCGGTCGAATTCGACTTGCGCCGCGAGAGGTTCCGCGCCGGGCCGCGTCGACTCCCCGCCGATGTCGATGATCGCCGCTCCGTCCTCCTCCATCTGCAGCGCGGCATGGACGGCTTTCGACTGGTCGAAGTGGACGCCGCCGTCGGAGAAGGAGTCGGGCGTGATGTTGAGGATGCCCATCACCGCGGGACGAGCTTTTAACTGCTCAATGTTGAATGTTGAACGTTGAATGTTGAATGTTGAATGAATGACCACGGCAGCCCGCCTTTTCATTCAACATTGAACATTGAACATTGAACGTTCAACATTTCCGCATCCCTGTCGAGTCAACGAGACGTTCTCTCACGAATCCCTCTCTCTCCGTATCCGTGCCCCTAGCGGATTCAATCGTTCCTCGATCCGCTCGTACCCGCGGTCGATCTGATGAATGTTGTGGATCACGCTCTCCCCCTTGGCGCACAACGCCGCCAGCAGCAGCGCCATGCCGGCGCGGATGTCGGGGCTGGAGATCTCGGCGCCGCTGAGCCGGTTGCCGCCGACGATGATGGCACGGTGCGGGTCGCAGAGGATGATGCGCGCTCCCATCTGGATCAGTTTGTCGGTGAAGAAGAGTCTCGACTCGAACATTTTCTCGAAGATCATCACCGTCCCCTCGGCCTGCGTGGCGATGACGATCATGATCGACAGCAGATCGGCGGGGAAGAGCGGCCACGGTCCGTCGTCGATCTTCGGCACGGCCGCGCCGATGTCGTAGCGGACGCGTAGCACCTGGTCCTTCGGAACGCGGATGTCCTGCCCTTCCACCTTGATCTCGAGGCCGAGCTTTTCGAGCATGTAACGCACCGCGTACATGTGATGCGGCACCGCGTCCTCGATCACCAGCTCGCTGCGCGTCACCGCGGCCAGGCCGATGTAGGAGCCGACTTCGATATGGTCGCTGGGGATGTGAAACTCGCCGCCGTGCAGCGACTCCACGCCGCGGATGCGCAGCGAATTCGTGGCGATCCCTTCGATCTGCGCGCCGAGGAGGTTGAGAAAGCGGCAGAGATCCTGAACGTGCGGCTCGGCGGCGGCGTTGTAAATCACTGTCTCCCCCTCGGCGAGGACCGCGGCCATGACGGCGTTCTCGGTGGCCGTCACCGACGCCTCATCGAGAAACATATTCGTCCCGCGCAGCGCGCGTACCGACATGCGGTACTCCTGCGCCGAGACTTCGATCTGCGCGCCGAGCGCTTCCAGCGCCAGAAGGTGGGTATCGACGCGCCGCCGGCCGATGGCGTCGCCGCCCGGCTTGGCGATGTTGGCCACCCCACAGCGGGCCAGCAGCGGCCCGGCCAGCAGGATCGACGCGCGGATCTTGCGCGAGAGATCGGGATCAGGATTGGAGTTGCAGTCGCCCTTGGCGTGAATACGGACGACGTTCGGCTCGACCTTCTCGACCGATGTCCCGATCCCTTCCATGATCTGAAGCATGACCCGGACGTCCTGAATATCCGGCAGATTGCGCAGAACGATGGCGTCGTCGGTGAGCAGACACGCCGCCAGGATCGGCAGCGCCGCGTTCTTGTTCCCCCCCGGCCGGATGCGCCCTTCAAGACGGCGTCCACCTTCGACGATGAATCGTTCCATCATGTGGCAGGGGATTGTATGCGGTTGGCAACCGGAGCGCTGGCGTCTCGCCGGCTGGCTCGGCGGCGTCTCGCCGCCGATCTGGCAAGACTCCGAACATTCGCTGCTAACCCTCCGACCAGCGGCGAGACGCCGCTGGGCCAGCCGGCGAGACGCCAGCGCTCCGGGGTTACACCCTGCTACCATAACCTCCGTGATCGTCGCCCCTCTCTCCTCCGGCAGCGCGGGTAATTCCTACTACTTCGAGAGCGACGGTACCTCCATCCTGGTCGATGCCGGACTGGGGCCGCGCGAGACGCGCAAACGGCTGGAACAGGTCGGCAAGACCATCGAGAGCGTGCAGGCCATCGTCATCACCCACGAGCACTACGACCACATCCGCGGCGCGAGCGCGATCGGACGCAAGTACGGCATCCCGATCTACCTGACCCAGGGGACGCTCGACCACAGCAGCATCGACCGCGAGGTGATCAAGACCATCGTCTTTCCGAACGATTCGACGTTCACCATCGGCGAGCTGAACGTCCACGCCCGCCGCACGCTGCACGATGCCGCCGATCCGGCCTGTTTCGTGATCGAGGCCCGCGACGGTACCCGCGTCGGCGTCGCCAGCGACCTCGGGCACGCCGACGCGCCGGTGATCCGCCACCTCTCCGACTGCGACGGCCTTTTCTTCGAGGCCAACCACGACCTGGACATGCTGCGGCTCGGCAGCTACCCCTGGTCGCTCAAGCGGCGGATCATGTCCCGCTTCGGCCACCTCTCGAATGACGATTCGATGTCGGCCGTGCAGCGGATGATCGGCGCCGACCTGAAGAACCTCTGCCTGATCCACCTCTCCGAGCGCAACAACCACGAGTCGATCGTCCGCGATATGGCCGGCCGGCTGTTGTCGCGCCTCGGCGTCACCACCCAGCTCGAGCTGTCGATCGCCAAACAGTTCGAAGCAACAGGCGTCTACGAGATCTCCCGCCGCCGCCCCACCCGCCCCCGCCTCCCTGCGTTGAATACGCAGATGGCGCTGTTTTAGGAGGGCGGTGCGAACGCGCGCAGCGCGCCCCGGAGCGCTGGCGTCTCGCCGGCTGGCCCGGCGGCGTCTCGCCGCCGGTGTGACGAGAATCGAGACATTCGCTGTTAACCCGCTCACTTCCGCGCGCGGAACCACCCGTTGGCGGCGCCCCGGAGGCAATTCGCTGCCTTCTCGTTCGGAGGAACGATATTCACGCGAAGAGACGCGAAGACGAAGGATTCACGTGAGCTGATTTCTTCTCCGGCTGCCGTTTACTCCACCAGGGCAGGCTTTAGGCGCCTCCAGACAGGCTCTCCACCCACCTCAACAGGCTGTACGCCTCTAGGGGTAGGCTCTACGCCCACCCAAAGAAGCTGCCGGCCTCTGGTAGCAGGCTCTACGCCCACCCAAAGAGGCTCCCGGCTATTGTGGGTAGATCCCACGCCCACTCCCGCAGGCTGTAGGATCAGGAGGAGGGGGGCGATATCAGGATTGACCCACCTCAGAACGTCCAAGGTCCAAAGATCAACGCGTATGGCTTCAAGGCTTTAGCCTCACTCCTAGACTGCGTTGGCGGACTCGCAGAGTGTGTTTTTTGACTCGGTTCCGGGCCGCATTCTTCATGGGCCATCGGACTGGCGAGTCCGGCCTACGTTGCGGCGCACCCCCTGAGTCTGATCATAGACTCGTGGAGTCTGATCATAGACTCGTGGAGTCTGATCATAGACTCGTGGAGTCTGATCATGGACTCGTGGAGTCTGATCATAGACTCGTGGAGTCTGATCATAGACTCGTGGAGTCTGATCATGGACTCGTGGAGTCTGATCATGGACTCGTGGAGTCTG
>JADGNY010000059.1 GCA_017883235.1 Thermoanaerobaculia bacterium
GAGAGTCCTTCTCCCCCCGCGGTTTTTTGCGGGGGGAGAAGGTGCCGAAGGCGGATGAGGGGGGCGTATACGCGACATGAACGATCTTGCAGCACGGGCATCGAGACAACCTAAAAGCACGGAGTCGCGCGCAAATTACGCACTCGTGAAACGCCCCCTCATCCGCCTTCGGCACCTTCTCCCCCAGCTGAAAAGCGCTGGGGGAGAAGGGCTCTCGACGGGGTACAGGGTGCCGACGATTCCAGTGAGAGTGTGAGAAATGCGCCCTAGAATCGCGTCGCACTGAAGATCATCGAATCCATTCGCAGCGTTTTCGGCCGCGGTCCGCTTGACTGGACGCGCGGCGCGGGGAGACCGCGGGCGCCGCGTCCGTCGACGGTGGATGTAGTCGTTCCGGTCTACGGCGCCGCCGAGGAGCTCAGGGCCTGTCTGGCGAGCATCGAACGCCAGACGGACCTGACGCGGCATCGCCTCATCCTCGTCATCGACGGGCCGCAGGATGCCGAGGTGGAATCGATCGTTGCAAGCTCTCCGCATCGCGTACTACGGAACCAGCAGCGAGGAGGCTTTGTCGCCGCGGCGAACCTCGGCATGCGCGAATCGACAGCCGACGTCGTGCTGCTCAACAGCGACACCGTCGTCACGCCGCGCTGGATGGAGAAACTTATCGATGTCGCATACTCGTCGGGCGACATAGGGACGGTCACGCCTCTGTCGAATCACGCCACGATCTGCTCCGTTCCGCGGGGCTTCGAGGAGAACCTGCTGCCGGCCGGTTTCGATGCCGCGTCGTTCGCCGCGCTGGTCGAGAAGGCGTCCGATCGCAGTTACCCGCGAATCCCGACGGGAGTGGGAGTCTGTCTCTACATCCGGCGGGCGGTCCTCGACGACGTAGGCTTCTTCGACGCCGCGCAATTCGGGCTTGGATATGGAGAAGAGAACGACTTCTGTCTGCGCGCGCTGGCCCGCGGCTGGCTGCATGCCGCCGACGACGCCACCTTTATCTATCACGCCGGCCATCGCAGTTTCCGGTCATCGCGACAGCGGCTGCAACGACAGGCTCGGGCCACGCTTGGCCGCCTTCATCCGCGCTACATGGCCACGATTGCCGCGTTCATGCGCGACGATCCACTCGAAGCCGTCCGCGCCCGGATCCGTTCGGCACTCGGGGAACACGATGCGGCCCCTTCCCGGCGCCGCGTCGTCCATCTCGTCCACGGCTGGCCTCCGTTCCAGCACGCCGGCACGGAGCTTTACGCCTACTGGCTCGTACACCAGCAGCAGCAGGCGCACCACGCCGCGGTCTACGTGCGCGGCGCCGATCCCGAACGCGCGCACGGCGAGGCGGTGGAACTGATCGATGATGGCGTGCGAGTGCGGATCGTGACGAACAACTTCACGGCCAGGAATCCATTTCGCCGCAACGCCATCCGTGACCGGCTGATCGAGCGCGACTTCGCCCGGTTTCTGGAAGCCGAGCGCCCCGATCTGCTGCACATTCATCATCTGGCCGGCCATGCGTTCTCGCTGGCCGGCGTCGCTAAACGGCTCGGAATCCCGATCGTGCTGCAGATTCAGGATTGGTGGTTCCTCTGCGCACGCGTCAACCTCTACGACCGCGACGGAAACCGCTGCACCGGACCGGCCGTGGCCAAGTGTGCGCGCTGCGCCACGCTCACGAACGTCGCCCCTGCCCCGATCACCAATCGCCTTCTTCACGCGATACGCAGATCGGCCGCGCGCTCCGCGATCTCGGCGAGCGATGCCTTCATCTCCGGTTCGAACGCGATCCGTGACGACTACATCGGCGCCGGCGTGATCCCGCCGGCGACGCCGTTTCACGTGATCCCTTACGGCGTCAGCGTCGATCCGCCGAGCGAGCGAAGAACACCGGCACGACGGCCGGTTCGCTTCGGCTACGTCGGCACGATCGGGCCGCACAAGGGCGTCCACATCGCTGTCGACGCCATGCACGGGATCGATCCCTCGCAAGCCTCGCTGCACATATGGGGCGACGTGCGCACGTTTCCCGGCTACGCCGACGATCTGAAGAAGCGGACCGGCGATGCATCCGTCATCTTCGAGGGGCGATTCGCCGAAGACGAAAAGACGCGCGTCTTCTCGTCGATGGATGTACTGCTCGTCCCCTCCATCGGATTGGAATCGTTCGGCCTGGCCGCGCGCGAGGCCATGACCTGCGGCGTTCCGGTGATCGCGTCGTCGGGCGGCGCGCTCTCGGAGATGTTCGCGCCCGGCGAGTGCGGTGAGCTCTTCCCGGCCGGAAACGCCGCGGCGCTGCATCAGATCCTGCGCGGCGTGGCCGGCGACCCGGGCATCATCGACCGCTGGTCGGCCCGGCTTCCGCGGCCGAAACGCAATGACGTTCACGCTGCCGAGATCGAGGCCGTGTACGACGCGGTGCTGGCGGCGCGCAAATCATGATTCGTACCATCGCCAGTGTCATCCGCGGCGAGGGCCTTCCGTCCGCTCTGAGCAGAACGCGTGAACGGATCGGCGACGCATTGCACGGCGCGGCATTGCGTGTGCGCGGTGCGTTCGCAGGTGCATCCGAGGCCGCCATTCTGAATGTTGCGGCCTCCGGCACGGCATTGCGGTTGGGCGGGGTGCAGGTGCAACTGGCCGCGCGTCTTCGTGTCGAGCGAGGTCTGCGCAGCGTCGCGCTCCTTTCTCCCGGACTTCTCGAGCAATCGGGATCCCGCCGCATCGCCACCGATCTCGATGCCGGCATTCGCGAAGCGATCGCCATCACCGGCGCCGGCACGGTTCATTTCGAGGGGATGCACGAGGTGCCGCTCCGCGCCGTGCTGCGCCTCATCGAGTCCGGCATTCGGGTGATCGTCAGTCTTCACGACTTTTCCCTCTTCTGCGCCAGTCCGCACCTCATCGAAGAGCCGATGGGAAGCTTCTGCTTCTCCTCCGAGGACTTCGATCGTTGTCACCGATGCCACCCGACGTCAGACGTTCCACCAAACGTGGTGCACGATCGTCGCGCGTTGGCGCGCGAGATACTCGTCGCAGCGACGGGGGTGATCGTCCCGTCGCAGTTTCTGCTCGATCAACATCGGCAGCTCTTCTCGCTGCCGGACCTCGTGGTCGAGGTCGTCGAGCCAGGAGTGCCGGCGCCTTCGCGGCCGCTACAGTCGGACGGCGCACGACGCGCCATCGCCTACGCCGGGAGCTTGAAACGCCACAAAGGCGCGCATCTGCTACCTGGTCTGGCGCGTCTTCTCGGCAACGTCGAATTGCACGTCTTTGGCGGCGGAGATGAAGATCTGCTCCGCGCAATACGGCGCGTTCCGAACGTTACGGTTCACGGCTACTACCGTGGCAACACACTGCCTTCGTTGCTGGCGCGCTTCGGCATCGGGCTGGTCGTGTTTCCTTCGATCTGGCCGGAGTCCTACAGCCTCGTGCTATCCGAGGCCTGGATCGCCGGAGCGGCCGTGGCCTGCTTCGACCTCGGCGCGCCCGCAGAACGAATCCGCCGGCACGGCGGCGGCTGGCTCGCTCCGCTCGAGAGCGGAGCGGACGGACTGGCGAAGATCATCGAGCAGTGGAGGGCCGGATCGATCACGACGGCGGTGCCACCCTCGGTGCCTACACCAGAGGATGCGGCAAACGCGCATGTGAAGCTGTACCGGAAATGGGGAGTCGCATAAGGCGGAGAGCGGGAGTCTCGCCTGCTCCCGACGGGCGTCCTCGCCCGGCGGGGGTTTCCGTGAGACCACATGGATTGCGGAGAAAGAGAACGACCCAGTCCCGTTTAACTTGCCACAAGTCGCGAACACGCACGGACACCACCGCCGGGCGAGACGCCCGTCGGGAGCAGGCAAGATGCCTGCTCTCCGCAGCCGCACTTTCGGATTACACCCCACTGCCCGACAACGCCGCCGCTACGCTCCGGAACATCAGCCGGATGTCGAGCCAGAGAGACCAGGAGCACATGTAGGTCAGGTCGTAGCGAAGCTTGACGGAGGGACGGGAGTCGTATTCGACGAGACTCTGGGCGAGGCCGGCCATCCCCGGACGGACCAGACAGCGCAGATCGAAATCGGGGACTTCCTCGAGAATGCGCGCGGCGATCTCCGGCCGCTCCGGGCGAGGACCGACGAGGCTCATCTCTCCCGTGATCACGTTGATCAGTTGCGGCACCTCGTCGATGTGGTAGCGGCGCAGGAATCGTCCGACGCGCGTAACGCGCTCCTCGTCGGACTGGGCGTTCGATCCTGCCAATCCTGCGCGCAGCACACGCATCGAACGGAACTTCCACATGGCAAACGGAACGCCGCCCCGGCCCGTGCGCATCTGACGAAACACGACCGGCCCGTGGTCGTCGAGCCAGACAGCCGCGGCAATCACGAGCCAGACCGGAATCGTCAGGACGGACAGGGCAAGCGATACCGCGATGTCGATGCCTCGCTTGACGATCGCATTCGCTCCGAAACCGCAGCCGACCATCACCTCGATCAGCGGCTCGTCGCCCATCCATCCCAGAACCGAGGAGACGAGAAGAGCGTCGGCGGACGACGCCAGCAGAAGATATCCGCGCGGCCCGCGAATGCGCAGAAGCTCCAGGCGGCCGTGCGGCGCAGCCTCGGACCAGACACAGATCACCTCTTCCACCTCATGGACCGCCGCGCGCACGGCCGGATCGTCCAGGCGTCCCAGCCACGGCACGCCCGTCTCCGCCGGATCGCTGTCGACGTAACCGATCACGCGGACTCGCTGATCATCCGCTCCCCGGAGCACGGCAATCGCCGCGGCCACTTCCGCCGGATCGCCGACGAGGATCGTCTCCCGCGGGCGCACCGGCCAGATTTTCTTTTGCAACGAGTGCCAGATCGGAAAGGCCAGCGCTTCCAACAGCGGAACCGCCAGCAGGATCGAGCGCGGCAGCGGCCGCTCCAGGACTGTCATTCCGATGGTGACCAGCGCAATCTGAATCAGAAGCGCCACCATGACGATGGGACGGCCGCGCAACGCGATCCGGCGCCGGTAGAAACCAGCCAGCCCCAAACCTGCCAGGAAGGCCGCGCCGAACAGCATCACCATGATCGCGTCGAGCGGAAGTTTTTCCGGCGCCAGGAGAGAGCGCGTAAAGGCCAGCGGAACCGTCCGGCGCAGATAGACGACCGTCGTCAGACTCCACCACGCCACCACGAAATCGCCGGCGATGCCGATGGTGACCCGAAGCGAGCGTTCCAACGAGCCCGGGCGGATCATCGGACCTCCGTTGTTGCGCCGGCGATCGCGGCCAGCCGGTCAAGCGTCACCGCCCGCGCGTACTCCGCGGCCACGACTTCGCGAAGCTGTTCGACCTGGCGCGCGCGGAGATCATCGTCGCGAAGAAGATCGACCGCGGCGCGGGCGAATCCGTCCGTCGACGACTCGATGCGCGCGTGACCGGCCAGCGGCGCCAGTCCTCGGAATGCCAGGGGCGTACCGACGATCGCGCAGCCGGCTTCCGCCGCCTCGAGAGTCTTATTGGACTGACCGCTCCCGAAGCGCAGCGGCATCAGGGCCACGCGAATGCCGCGCGCAAAGACGCCAATGTCATCGACCGGAGAAACCAGCGTCACGCCGCGATGGCACGCGGCATTGCGCAGCGTCCGCGGCGCGTCGGCGCCTCCCATGATCAGCGTGGCCGAAGGCTGCAACGCCCGGATGGCCGGCCAGATCTCATCGAGCAGCCATGCCGCGGCGTCGGCATTGGCGAAGTAGGGAAACCGTCCCCAGAATCCGAAGTCGTAGGCACGCGGCGCGCCATCTCTCTCTCCATCGGCGAGCGGCCTCGTGGCGATACCGATCGGCACGGCTACCGCCTCGCCAAACTCTTCCCGCTCGTCCTCGCTGACGACGACGACCTTCCCGTACCGGAGCGATGCGGCACGCTCGAGACGGGCCATGCGCCGCTCCTCCACCCGCCAGAGCCATCGCATCAACGGCCCGGCAGCCTTTGCCCTCTCCGCCGCGCTGCGGCGAAGGGAATCGACGGCGTCGAGCACCGTCCGGCCTTGGAGCGAATCCTCCACCCAGGGATGCATACGCGAAAGGATCACCACGGACACATCGAACGGCCCGGCCTCGCGGCCGGCCCGGTCGATTGCCTCACGCCAATCGTACGGCGCCGCCATCAGACACTGAAGAGGCAAGCCATCACGGAGCAATCTCAACGTTCCCAGCGCGAGGCGCCGGAGTGAACGTTGCGCCGTGAAGAAACGGAACCGCGGAAGGCCTTCCGGCACCGTTCCGCGCGGCGCGACCAGGGCCACCTCGCCGCTTCGCGCAAGCGCGGAGATCCAGATCGGCGCGCGAAGGCGATCGCCGGTGTAAGAAGGCCATGGAAATCGCGATGTGATGACGAGGACCCTCATTGTGGGCAAATACACCACGGGCAACTGGAGGAAGAGATCATTTTGGACCAGCGACAGATTAACAGATCGCCTTCTGTAGAATGCGGGTCCGATGATGAGGTCTCGAGCGGACTGGCCCGCGCGCATCGATCGGTGGCGCGAGCTGGCCACCTTCGCGCTCGTGCTGGCCGGAGCGTTCGCTCTCCCTCTCGTCTTCCGCCGCGATCCCTCGGCGATGTTCCGTCTGCCCAAGGCGATGTTCCTGCGGGCTGAGGCGATTCTCCTCGTCAGCATCACGCTGGCCGCGATCTTCGCCGGCGCTCACATCCCGCGCCCCAGGTGGCGCGACTCCTGGCTGCTTCTGCCGCTGGCCGCGCTGGCCGCCTTCGTGCTTCTCACACTGACGTCGACCAACCGCGAGCAGAGCATCGGCGCGCTCGGGTCGGCCATCGCCACCGCGGTGGTCTTTTTCGCCACCGTCGCCGCGGCCCGCTCGGGCGGATGGCTGCTCGTGGCCGCACCGCTCGTGGCGGCCGTGACGAATGCGCTTCTGGTCATCGTCGAGGAAACGAATCTCTGGATGCCGTTCGGCGTGCAGGCCGGCCTTCCGCATCATCTTCAGTGCGATGCGTTGATCGGCAATCCCAACGAAGTTGGCGGTTACCTCGGCGCGGCGGCGCTGGCGATCATTGCCGTCATCGCCGCACGCTACAGGACAAATCGATGGAACGTGCGCGACATCCTCATCGCCACGGTGCTCGTCATCGCCCTCATCGCCTGCCAGACACTGACGGCGATCCTCGCCTTCGCCGCCGCCGCGTTTTTCATGATCGTGATCTCGTCCTGGCGCAACGCGGTCCGCGTCGCTGCCGTCGCCGTGATCGCGGGAGTGCTGCTGGTCTCTCTCGTGGCACCGTTCCGCGCTCGCGCCATCAGTGTGGTCATCTGGATCCGCACGGGCGACTACAACGCCCTCGCCACCGATCGCCTGACGCCGTTCGTGGCGGCGTGGTCGATGTTCACAGACCATCCGCTCACCGGCGTGGGACCGGGCGCGTTCGCCTGGCAGTACTACGACTACAAGATCCACGCGGAGCAGCGCTATCCCTCGCTTCGCCACGCCTACAACCGTGGCGTCAACTTCGGCGAAGTCCACAATGACCACCTGCAGGCGCTGGCCGAAGGAGGCGTCATCGGTTATGGCGCCTTCCTTGCGCTGATCGGAGCGCTCGGCTTCCTGTCATTCACGATCCCGCCGGCAGCGCCCGATTGGCGACGGCGTTTCGCGCATCATCTGGCGTTGCCGCTGGCGGTCTTCTGGATCGTGTTGTCGATCGCGCAGTTTCCCATGGAGACGACGGTCATCCGCGCCCTCGTGGTGTACCTCGCCGCTCTCTGTGTCGGGTGGCGCAACGCATGAGCCGGGCAATCACAACCGTTCGCGGTGCAGCGCTGCTGCTGCTCATCGCCGCCACCGTCTACGCGCTCGATCGATGGACCGTCAACCCTCTGCGCTGCGGGCACGCCGCCTCCCTCGGCGCCGCCGCGCTCGACCGCGAATCGCCCGCTGATTTCCAGGCGCGACGCCTGGCCCGCCAGATCCGCGACGATCTGCAAGGCTGCGCGTGCGTGACTCCTCCCGACGCCAGCATCCCCATGACCCTCGGCGCCGCCGCCGAAGCCAGCGACGATCCCCGCATCGCCATCGCCGAATACCAGCGCGCCCTCCAACTCGACCGCCGTCCCGAGATCTACTTCCACCTCGGGTTAATGCAACAGGAGACGCTCAACCGTTCCGGCGCCCTCGAAAACGTCGTCCGTGCCTGCGCCTTCGACCCGGCCAGGCTCGCGGACATTCCGTACGACGATATGAGGAAGGAAACGAAGAAGCGGCTGCGGGCTATGTACGGGCCGGGTTGGGTTCCGTAACCAGCCGAGGGATTTGGGTGAAGTCAAATTGGAGAGCAGGAGTCCCCGCCCGGCGGCGGGACCGAGGTTGATACGGCACCGTGGATTGATACACGAATCAGCATCACGCTCGATGCCGTCGGCGCGGGCTCGATTCCGCGCCGTGCCGGCCCGATGCCGCGCCGCGCCGGCTCGATGCCGCGCCGCGCCGGCCCGATGCCGGGGAGCGCCGGCCCGATGCCGGGAAGCGCCGGCTCGATGCCGGGCAGCGCCGGCTCGATGCCGGGCAGCGCCGGCTCGATGCCGCGTAGCGCCGGTCCGATGCCGGGTAGCGCCGGCTCGATGCCGGGCAGCGCCGGCTCGATGCCGGGCAGCGCCGGCTCGATGCCGGGCAGCGCCGGCTCGATGCCGGGAAGCGCCGGCTCAGTGCCGGGAGGCGCCGGCTTGATGCCGGATTGAGCGAATCGCCGGCTGGCGACCGCACCTCCTTGCATCGCGTCTGGTAGCGGTGGTGGTCCGCGCGGACGTACGCACAACGTGCGCCCGCGTCTCGGGATCGGCGGTCTCGCCGCCGTCCGTCGCCGACGTTTTCCTGGAAGTGCGGAGCGCGCCGCGGCCCGTTGGCCGCTCCGCCCGCCGGGGTATCATTAAGTGGAGGCGAAATGTGATGACGATCGACGTTGACGCCGTCTACGAGAACGGCATCCTCACGCTCAAACATCCCGTGGACATACCAGAGAACTCTGAGGTGCACGTGACGATTCAAACCGCCGCCGAGGCCAGAACTCCACTCGGCCGCCGCCTGCGCGAGCTGCGGGCGGAGATCGCACGGTCGGGCATAGCTCCTCTCGGTTGGGACGAGATCGAGAGTGAAGTTGCCGTCCGACGCGGCGGGTGGCGAGAAGGGTCGTGAAGCTAACGTTCGTGGATGCCGGCGTGCTGATCGCCGCCGCCCGAGGCGGCAATATCCAGGCCGCGCGTGCGACGGAGATCCTCGACGACCCCGAAAGAGAATTTGCTGCAAGCCCTTTCCTGCGGCTCGAGGTCGTTCCGCAAGCCTTGTTCAACAAGCGAGTCGTGAGGCGGAGTTTTATGAGGCTTTCTTTGCGACGGTGAGTCACTGGGCAATGGATCTCGCTGCCGTCGCAGAAATCGCGATTCGCGAGGCATCGACAAACGGCGTTGAGGCGATGGACGCCCTCCACGTAGCTGCTGCAGCGTCTGTCGGCGCCTCCGAATTGATCACGACGGAGAAACCTTCCCGTTCGATACATCGCGCTCGTGCCGTCAAGGTAGTCACGATTCATCCAGAGGCGTGAGGATCGTCCCGTCCGGCGACTCCGCTCCCGCAACCCACTGATTCGTCGTGACTTAGGTGCGATAGAAAAACGAAGGTCTGGCCCCACGCGTTTTCCCCCGAAAGTTTTGGGCCTTCTCGCGACCACTTTCCGAGCTTCGGCGCCGAACGTCCCTCGCCTCCATCATGCTAAGGTTCAAGAATGCGACACCCCGCATCGCTTGCCGTCTTGCTTTTCGTCGCCGCGCCGGTCGTTGCGCAGCAAGCAGTGCAGCCGACGCTCCCCGAGACAATCGACTGGCTGAGGGGAAAACTCCGGCAGTCCATGTCCTACCGGGACGAAGCTGGTGGTAGTGATGGTTTGACCACCTGGACCTTTAGCTCTGAGGTTCTTACCGCGAAAGACTCCGACGGCAAAGACCTATGCGCGATACGACCACAGGGGGACTCGAGACCGGAATCGAAATGCTGGTGTTCCATGATCCTCTCCACCGAGGACTCCATGAATTCAACCCTTCAGGGGAAAAGGGTTCTCTGGGAGCGCTCGAAGGATATATTTGTCATCCCACTTGGGAGCCTTAGCCCCACAGGGATTAGCGTGACGGAACTCTTGCCTGACCCCGGCGAGCAACGAAAGGGTAGAGTTTTTATCTTGAAGGCGACCACGTACGGTTCGCGTCAGGAGATCTCTCACAAATCGAGCTTGATCGTTTACGACAAAGACCTGTCCTCCGAGGCGAAGGTCTCTTTGTTCGCCGTGCGCTTTCCCGATCGCGAAATAGCGGAACGCGTTGCGAAGGCGCTCGCACATGCTTCAACACTGTGCGGGGCAAAGGCAGAACCGTTCTGAGTGACAGCACCGGCAAACCCTCGCCCGCTCTCCCGACACCCCGGCGACGATTGAACGAAGGGTGGGGGTGGTAGGATCAATCCGACGGGAGCGTCGACATGCTGGACGAAAAAACGACTCGCCGACTCTTCGATGAGGAGGCCGAGAAGCTCGGCATCACTCTCGGAGCACAACACTCCATCAACTGGCAGATCCACCAAAACGCCACCGAAGCGGAGGCGCGTGCAACGATCGCAGAATCGCTCATCGCGTCGCTGAATCCTACGATCGTAGATAACTTACGGCGGTTGAACGCTCGCTGGGCAGAACTACAGCGAAACCCGCAGCCAGGCGTACCGGAGTGGGATGACGCAACGAGAGAGGTCGTCGAGGCGATCGCTGAGGCGCACAAACGGGCCTCAACCCTGCATTAGGACCTGTCAGCACTAGTCAGTAGTGCTTGCGTGATCGCCGCACGAAGGTGCGACCCAACTCTTTCCGCCTTCTCAATGAAAGCGACTTCCCGCACGACTCGCATGCCTCTACCCCCACAGGAACCGTGAACATCGGTCTCACGCGAAGGCGCGAAGGGGAAGCGGCGCGGCATGGTCCGTGGGAAATCTTAGTATTCTTCGACCTTGCTCGCCCCTACCCCTCGTGATCTCCTAACCGATCCTCAGGGACGTCCGTACTTCCTGTGGGACATGGAGTTGACGCTTGATGAATTCGAACGGGCGCTGACGGATCACGACTCTTCGACGCATGCATATCTGATCGGCAAGCTGATGCGGCAGGCAAAGCCCGACGACGCATTGCAGTTCGTTTCGCCGCAACAGATCGCCGATGAATGGCCTTCGATCGAGCGCTATCTGGGCAAGTCCCGTCCATTCTGGGCGTGGCTGCTCGAGCAGTGGGAGCGGCTTGGGTACATCCACCGGTAGGCTAGTGTCGTGTCAGGGTTGAAGTCCGGGTTAAGCGCCTCTCAATTCACTGTCATCCTGAGCCGCCGAAGCTGCGAGTCGCGAAGCGATGAAGCAGCGTAGAGCCTGCCCTGAGCGCAGCCGGAGGGACGGTCGAAGGACCCCCAACTCGAAACCAGGGAAGGGCGGTGGAAGTCGACCAGCCCCCCTCCCTGTCCGGGTTTCAACTTGGGGGTCCTTCGACCGTCCTCCGCCGCGCAATCGCTCCGCGATTACCCGGCTCCGGCGGCTCAGGATGACAGTGAATTGAGAGGCGCTCAACTCCGGACTTCAATGTTGACAGGACACTAGGGCGCATCGGTAACTTCGCGGCTTCGCGTGACATCGATCTCACGCGAAGCCGCGAAGGCGCGAAGGGGAAGCCTCGGCCTACCCCCTCCTTGGATTCCCGAACACGAGCACCCCATCCACCGTGATATCCACGTTCGGCGTCTCGCTGGAAGGCACATCGACGATCGTGAACACGTACGTTCCAATCTGGTCGGGGTCCGTCGGGCCGGAGATTCGGCCGGTGCTGTTTAGTTGTGCTTTGACGAGCGAGGCGTAACCCGGTCCGAGGTAGTTGCCCGACTTGTCGCGTGGGGTGACGGTGATCTGGACTGTCCCGGCGGCGGGACGGGTCAACTTGACTTCGGTGTTGGCGCGGTCCGGTTTCACCTTCACGAAGGCTTCGAGGCGCTCGACGCGGTGCACGTGGCCGGTGCGCTCCATGTCCCAGTCGAGGACGGCTTCGAATCCGTAGGAGCCGGCGACGGTGGTCTGATCAAACGTGCCGGCGTAGATTCCGTGGCCCTGGTCTTTCAGATCGATCGTCACGACGTCCTGCGGCGTGACGCGCTTGAGCAGACCTTCATTCGTCAGGGCTGCCAGCTTGCGGTCGAACGGCGTCAGCTTGTCGCCGGCGGGCGTGATGGTGATGCCGGTTGACTTGTCGGGAACGCGCTGATCGTGAAGGATCGTGCCGAGGCTGGCGGGAGGACGCTGGATGCGGACGCGGATCGATCCCGGGGGAAGGCCGGGGAGGCGCTTGCCGTCCCAGTCGGCGATGGCGCGGACAGTCAGCGTATCGCCCGTCGAGGCGCGGCCCGGATCGACCGACAGGGTGTAGTCGAGATGCCGTTCCAGGATGAGCGCGCTGAGGGAGTACGGAATCGGGTCCGGCCTTTGATCAATGCCGCGCTTCACGCGGGCCTTCCACGTACCGACGTCGGACGGCTTGATGTTGAACATCTGGAACGAGCCCTGGGGTGTCTTCTTAGACGTGTCAGGAATGGCCGCCGTCCCGTTCGGACGGAAGACCTCGAGGTCGAGTGCAAGGCGCGTCGGCGGTGCCCACTGGACGCTAAAGACGACGCGTTGCGCCGAGTGATCGATGATCACCGGCTGCGGGGCGCTCGGACCCTTGCCGGTCATCGTGTCGTGAAAGACCAGACCCATCGAGGCCGTATTGCCCTTGAGGAGGGCGATGAGCGTCATGCCGAGGGCATCGAACATCGTGGTGGCGTTGGCGCTGATGAACGAGACGCCCGACGTCTCGAACGAAACGTTCGTCAGCAGTGCCTGATCGACGGCGGCGGGTGTGCCGAAACCGATCGTCTGGATGGGAACGAAACGTTTTCTCAACTCCTGCGGAAAGCCGCTGACGGGGATGAGGCCGAGAAATCCGCTCGCGGTCGGTTCGATCAGCGGCGCGGTGTTCTGCATTCCGTCCGTCACGACGACCAGCGACAAGTCGTGTGCAGGATCGAGCTTCCACTGCTTCATCGCTTCATTGATTCCGCCGCCGATCGACGTCGAGCCGCCGGGCGTCAGCGTGTTGACGTTGGTGCCGATCGCGTCCCACGGCACGCTGTTGCCGCGCTGAAGCCAGACGTTCGTCGGAGGATCGGCGCCAGCCAGCGTCTGCGCCGTGGCCGTGCTGTCGAAGAAAACATCGCCGAGGCGATCGTGCGACCATTCGGCGCCGTCCGCGGTCGGCTGGTCCATCTGCTGCCACTGGGCTACGAAGTTCGTGATGGCCGACTTGAGGATCTGTACCTTCGTCGCGCCGGACGCTGCACCCGGCGGCAGGTCGTTCATGCTCCCCGATTTGTCGAGCACGATCCCGACGTCGAACGGATGCCGCCCTTTGTTCGTCGCCGTCAGCACCGGCGCCACACCGTCGCCGACGAGGATGACGTTCGCCGGCGTGTCTCCGGTGTGTTTGGAGACCGCCGAGCATTCGACCGCCGGCGAGGCGACGATGTAGCTGGTGATGCGGTAATCGGTGACGTCCTGCGCTCCGACGAACCGCATGGGAATCTGTTTCTCGACGGCGAACTGGGCGTTGCAGAAATCGGCGCCGAAGTTCGACAGCGGCTTGTAGGTGATCCGCACGTCATTCCCGCCGGCGGTCTCGTAGGTCACGAAGTCCGCGCCGTTCGGCTTCGTATCGCCGAGGTTCAAGGTGATGTTGCCATTCACCACGAGCTGCGAGCCGGCCGGTGCCGCGTTCAGCGTCAGCGTGATGCGTACCTCGCCCGTTTCCTGTTGGGGATTACCTCGGATGGGGATGTCGAGGGTGAAGCTCTCACTCGCGGAGGCGGGAACCGATTGCAACACAAAGACGGCACACAGAACCGAGACCAGGGCGGCGGTCGTTCTCTTCATAAATCCTCACTCGTGTTAGGGAATAGTAAGCGTCTTTATCCTCGGGTGCGAATTCGGATACTCTCCCTCGTCCCATGACGGAACAGATTGCCATTCGGGGTCTGCGCAAACAGTTTCCGAAGGTCCTGGCCGTTGCGGGGATCGACCTGAGCGTCGCCTCCGGAGAAGTCTTCGGATTACTCGGGCCGAACGGCGCCGGCAAGACCACCACGCTGGAGATGATCGAAGGGCTGACCAGGCCCGACGCCGGCGAGATCGTGATCAGCGGTCTGACGTGGGAACGGAACGCGCGAGAGATCCGGGCCAGGATCGGCGTCCAGCTCCAGGCCACGAGCCTCTACAACAAGATCACTCCGCGCGAAGCGCTGGACCTCTTCGGCGGCTACTACCCGAAGCGGCGCGGAACCGAGGAACTGCTCGATCTGGTGCAGCTCCGCGACAAGGCGGACGCGTATCACGTCACCCTCTCCGGCGGCCAGGCGCAGCGGCTGGCGCTCGCGCTGGCGCTGGTCAACGATCCGGAAGTGGTGTTCCTCGACGAGCCGACCGCGGGACTCGATCCGCAAGGACGGCGCTCGTTGTGGGAAGTCGTCCGGGCTATGAAGGCCGAGGGGCGGACCATCGTGCTGACGACACACTACATGGATGAAGCGGAAGCGTTGTGCGACCGGCTGGCCATCCTCGATCACGGCAAGATCCTGCGCTCCGGCACCCCGGCCGAACTGATCGCCGGACTGGGCATCCCGAGCGTCGTCGAGCTCACCTTCGAGGGCACGTCGCCCGATCCCGCGGACTTTGCGGCGCGCCTCGGCACGGCGGTCGAGGCTCGCGGGGACATCTGGGAAATACCGACACCCGATCCGAAGACGCTGCTGCCGCGTCTGTTCAGCGTGATCGAGACTACCCAACTCGAATACAACCAGGTTCACGTGCGGCGCGCCACGCTGGAGGATGTCTTCCTCCAGCTCACCGGCCGCAGCCTGCGCGAATGAACGGAGACGAATCGATGAATCTGCCGAATCCGTTCAAGCTCCTCTGGCTCCAGTTCCGCAGCGAATGGCGGCTCTACGCACGCGACCGCGGCGCCATGTTCTGGACCTTCCTCTTCCCGCTCCTGATGCTCTTTGGCTTCGGCGTGATCTTCCGCTCGGGCGGCCCGCCGGCGCTGACGCTGGTGCGCATCGCGCCGGCGCAGGAGACGGCGCGCGATCGTGCCTTCCTCCAGGCGCTGGAGAATTCGCGGCTCAAGGTCGTGACGCTGAGCGCCGCCGATGCGGAGCAGCGCTGGGCGAAAGGCGAGACGACCGCGCAGCTCGAAAGCGCCGGCGACGGATATCGCCTGCGGCTCAACAGCTATCTCATCGCCCAGGGTCAGGTCGTGGCGCTGGCCGCGAGCCAGGCCTTCATGGTCGCGCAGGCGCGGCTGAAGGGATTGCCGGAGCCGGAGCGGATTCCGGTCGTCGTCGAGAGTCCCGGCCACGTGCACTCCGAGAACTACGCCGCGTTCCTCGTGCCGGGCTTGATCGGATTGAATCTGCTCAGCATGGGCCTCTTCGCCGTCGGCATGGTGACGGTGGCCTACCGGGAGAAGGGAAAGTTTCGCCGCCTGGCGGTGACGCCACTTCCGAAATGGGTCTTCCTCCTCGCCCAGATCCTCCAGCGCGTCACGGTGGTCATCCTGCAGACCGCGTTGCTGCTGCTGGCGGCGCGGTTCGGGTTCGGGATCGTCAACCAGGGCTCCTACGCGGTGTTCGCGGGTCTGGTCATCTTCGGAACGGCAACGTTCCTGGCGATGGGGTTCGCGCTTTCGAGTTTCGCCTCGACTGTCGAGACCTATGGCGCCATCTCGAATCTTGCCTTCTTCCCACTGATGCTGCTCTCCGGCGTCTACTTCCGCATCGATAATGCGCCGCAGTGGATGCAGAAGGTGGTCTTCGTCCTCCCACTGGCGCCGTATCTGAGGGCACTGCGCGCGGTCTTCAACGACGGAGCAACGCTTGCCGGCCACGGAACCGGCATGGCCATCATCGGCGTATGGGCGATGCTGTCGTTCGTCCTGGCGGTGAAACGCTTCCGCTGGGTGTAACGGCGGCGCTTCGGCGCGTTGTCGGTTGTACTTCATCCTGACGTGGAGCGTAGCGACACCGTCAGGATCTCCGGTGCGGCCGCGCGGACCCTGCCATGCGCAACTACCGAGCGGTCTGACCGGAGATCCTGACAGTGTCGCTGCGCTCCACGTCAGGATGAACGACAACCGATAACACCGGTCAGCGGCGAAGAGCAGGAAGGATATTGAAGCGGCCGCCGCCCAGCGGCCGGTAGACGCTGAAGTCGCGCCGGTCGATCGTGAAGATGCGCCGGATGTTTTCCCGCTCCGCGACCCGCACCAGCGCCGCATCGGCCAGATCCATCGGCAGGTCGTAATACTTCTCCATCAACTCATGCATGCGCGGCGCATCGGCGACGGTGAGCGGCAGGATCCCGATGGCCTCGCGGAGCACCATTTTCCACAAGGCATTCTGCGCGGCCTCCGCGCTTCGGAGAAGGTACATCGCCTCGGTGAAGGCAGGCCACACCGTGGCAATGGGCTCATCGATCCGGACCAGCGTGGCCCGGCAACTGGAGTGGTGGCGGTCGCTGGCGCTGATCAGCGCAACCATGGGACCGGCATCGATGAGGATCATCGGCCGTGCGCCGCGTTCCGGCGAAGGATCTCCGCAAACTGCTCGCCGGTGGAATCGGAAAGGTCCGGCGGAAGATCGGTCACCGAGCCGATGAGATCGACGATCTCGTCGTAAGGCCGCGGCGGCCTTTCTTTCCCGTTGCGGACATACACCCTGACCGCATCGCGGATGACGTCCGAGACGGAGCTCTTCTGCCTCCGGGCCAACCCGCGGACCGTGCCCTCTTCGTCGTCGTTCAGCCGCACGCTGATCGTCGTGCTCTGCTTTTGCCGTTCGCGCATGACACAAATGTAATACAAACGCAGGAAAGAAGCAAGTGCCGGCGGCGAGCGCGCTTCTTCGTGGCATAATCGTCCACGCCGCAGTCGCCGACCGTTCCATCATCCATGAATTCGACCCCCGGGGAAAGCGTGCGCGGGTTGCCGCCGACCGTTGAAGAACTGCCCGCACCATTCGGTGACTCCGCCCTGCCGGAAGAGCCGCTCGTGGTCATCGAGCAGCGTCACTCATGGATCAGCATCGACGTCCCCGAGTTATGGCGGAGTCGCGAGCTGCTCTACTTCCTGATCTGGCGCGACATCAAGATCCGTTACAAACAGACGGTGCTCGGCGCGGCATGGGCGCTTCTCCAGCCCGCTTTCATGATGCTCATCTTCACGCTCGTCTTCGGCCGGCTGCCCGGAGTCAGCGGAGGCATCCCCTACCCGCTCTTTGCGGTGGCGGGGCTCGTGCCTTGGACGTTTTTTGCCAACGCCGTCGCCAACAGCGGCAACAGCCTCGTCAACAACGTGCAACTGGTCACCAAGGTCTACTTCCCGCGCCTGCTCATGCCGGCGGCCGCCGTTCTCTCGGGGGTGGTCGATCTTGCCTTCGCCGCGCTCCTCCTCGGCGGGATGATGATCTATTACGGCGTCCGGCTGACGCCTCATATCCTGATGCTCCCTGTCCTCTTCGGATTGACCACTCTCTGCGCGATCAGCACGGGAATGTGGATGTCCGCGCTGAACGTCAAGTACCGCGACGTCCGGTTCGCCTTGCCGTTCATGATTCAGCTCTGGTTGTTCGCCTCTTCGGTGGTCGTGCCGTCAACCGTCATCCCTGCGCACCTTCGCTGGCTGCTGTACCTCAATCCGATGTCGGCGATCATCGAGGGATGCCGTGCCGCGCTGTTCTCGACGCCGTTCCACTGGCAGGCACTGGCCCTGGCCACGGCCATTACATTCGCGGCATTCGTTGTCGCGGCGCACGTTTTCAAGAAGACAGAGAGGGGATTCGCCGACTTCATCTGAGCGCGGCTACGGCAAGCGCGGCAACGGCAAGACCATGCGTCCCATCATCAATATCGAGAACGTCGGCAAGCAGTATCGCGTCCCGTCGAAGAGACGCGCGGCCTACGCCACGCTGCGCGAAGCGCTGGTCGGCGCCTTCAACACGTCGATGAAACGCCTGGCCGGCCGCGCGGAGATGAACGAGGAGGAGACGTTCTGGGCGCTGCGGGGAATCAACCTCGACGTTTACCCCGGCGACCGCCTCGGAATCATCGGCTGCAACGGCGCCGGAAAATCCACTCTGTTGAAAATCCTCTCCCGGATCACCGAACCGACCGAAGGCCGTACGCGCCTTTACGGCCGCGTGGGGAGTCTGCTCGAGGTGGGAACCGGCTTTCATGGTGAGCTGACCGGCCGCGAGAATATTTATCTCAACGGCGCCATCCTCGGCATGAAGCACGCCGAGATCGAGCACAATTTCGAGGAGATCGTCGCCTTCGCCGAGATCGGCCGTTTTCTCGACACCCCCGTCAAACGCTTTTCGACCGGCATGTACATGCGGCTGGCCTTCGCCGTGGCCGCACATCTCCAGCCCGAGATTCTGATCGTCGACGAAGTTCTGGCCGTCGGCGATGCCGCATTTCAGAAGAAATGCCTCGGCAAGATGAGCGAGGTGTCGCGCGACGGACGAACCGTGATCTTCGTCTCGCACAACATGGCCGCCGTGCAGAACCTCTGCAGCCGCGTGGTCTGGCTCGCCGGAGGCCGGATCGTCCAGGAAGGCGATCCGAGCCGGGTCGTCAGCGATTACCTCAGGACCACGCTGACCACGATGAGCCAGCAGACCTGGAACGATCCGTCGACAGCCCCCGGCAATGACCGCGTGCGCATACACCGCGCCGCGGTCCTCCCCGCGAACGGCATGCTGCAGGACCACGTCACCGTGCGCACGCCGCTCCGCGTCGAATTCGAATATTGGAACCTTCGGCCCGGCGCACAATTGAACCTGAGCGTCGTCGTGCGAACCGAAGAGGGGTCGCCGATCTTCAGCACCGCGTCGTTCCGCGAACCGGAGTGGCACGGCAAGCCGTTCCCCGCGGGACTGTTTCGAAGCTCCTTCGAGATTCCCGCCGACCTGCTCAATGACGGCGTGCACCGCGTGCAGCTCGACATACGGAGGAACGAGAGGGATCTCGTCTTCCACATGGACGACATCCTGGTCTTTGACGTTCTCGACGCCGTGGAGGAACGGACGGCCTGGTTCGGAAAATGGATCGGCACGGTGCGCCCCCAATTGGAGTGGCAGACCGGCCTGATCGAGGATCCGTTGCGGCCGGACATCCCGATCCGCGACGTGATTTCGATGCTTTAACAGCCATTGCGTCCTTCGCGGATGACGACCGTCACCCGGCGATGTGTTACTTGGGCTCGCAAATTATTCGGCGATGCAGTACTGTCCGTGCTCTTCGATCAGCAAGAAGTGGAGGATGCTCCTATGGATATGCGCAGAGCTACGCTTGTATTTGCTCTATTGACGTTTCTCTCCGGCCAGGCCATCGCGCAGAAGCGCATCACGGACCTCAGCGGGCACGAAGTCCGAATCGGTCCCTCGACTCCCGCGAAAGCGGTCCGGCGCGTCATGACCACCAGCCTTCACCCCATCGCCAGCTCGATCGTCACCGTGAACGCGGGACCGGACATCGACGCCGCGAACAACGACTACCGCCGCATCCAGAACGCGCTGAACGCAGCGGCGGCCGGCGACACCATCATCCTCAACGGCACATTCGACTTCACGCAGCCGGCCGCCGCCGCGGCATGGGCGCTCGGCAATGACGGCATCGCCTCCACCGCCGATGACTACGAGGTCATTGCGCCCGGCGTAAACAACGTCACCCTGACCGCCAGCTCGCTCGGGAGCGCCACGATTCAGGGGCCGACCGATCTGGCCGCGGTCAACCTCGAGGCGTTCCTGGTCTTCGATGCTTCGATTTCGGGCGCCAGCCAGGGTTGGACGATCTCGAACCTGCGCATCCTCGATTTCGACCTCTCCATCGGTATGTTCGCGGTCGGCACGACCAACTACAACAACACCACCATCACGAACAACTTCATCCGCATCCCGAACGACCTCAATGCCACCGTCGCTCCGGCCGATGTGAATCAGAACATCGGCATTAACTTCAGCTTCGGGACGAACCAATCAATCACCGGTAACAGTTTTCAGATCCCCGGCGACGGCGTCAGCGACACAGGCGCCGGTAACTTTTCCAGCAGCGTGGTCATGCAGTCGAACACCAGCGGCGGCAATGTCTATGACGGCTTGAACATCGCCAATAACGTCACCCATACGCTCAACGCCCAGTCGGCAAACCCGCAGGTCACCCTCGGGATCTGGGAAAACGGCCACGCCCACACCAGCAACATCACCGTCACCAACAACAGCTTCCTCAACGATGCCGTCGGGAACAGTCCGTCGTTGAATCTCGAGCGCGGCTTCCGCGTGACTTCGCACTCGGGGGCGACCTCGACGGTGACCTACAGCGGCAACACCGTCAGCGGCGCCAACATCGGCTTCCAGTGGATTTCCGGCTCGAACTTCACCGGCAACCTGCCCGTACGTTTGATCAGCAACACCATCACGAGCTCCGACACCGGTGTGCTTGTGCAGTCGAACGGCCTCGCCCATTTGGAAACGAATGTCATCACCGGCAGCGGCGCGGGCGGCGGTGTACACGTCGCCACCGGAAACCTCTCCGCATTCGGAGCGAACCCCAACGGCATCGACCACAGCTTCGTTACCGGCGGGTCGGCAGACGGCGTGCTCATCGACGCCACGGCCGGTACGATTGCTCCGCTTCTGTATAACGACCTGAGCAACAACACCGGTTTCGGACTGCACAACCTGAGTGCGGGGTCGGTCACCGCACTCACGAATTATTGGGGAAGCAATCTCGCCGCTTCCGTGGCTGCCGAAGTGAGCGGCCCCGCTACGTTCGATCCATGGCTCGCCAGCGGAACGGATGTCAGCGCCAGCATCGGCTTCCAGCCGTTCGTCTACGCCACCACCACCACAGCCGCAAACCTGACCACGTTCGCCGGCACCGCGGCAGCCGATACCGGCTCCATGCTTGCCACGAGCCCGGTGACGTTGACCATGGACGGCGATACCGGATTCGTTCCTCTGGCGGAGCTTCTCAAGGTAGACATCCAGCTCGGGGCCAGCGACGACGTCTTCACCCTCGGCCAGACCGGTATACCGACCACCCTCGACGGCGGCGCCGGCAACGACACATTGGTCGGTACGAACGTCGCCCAGACCTGGAACATCACCGGCGCGAACAGCGGCGATATCCCCGGCGCCACGAGTGCGTTCCAGAATGTCGAGTCGCTGCGCGGCGGCACAGCCGCGGACTCCTTCATCTTCGGCGCGGCCGGCAGCGTCGCCCTGGCGATCGACGGTAACCTCGGCGTCGATACACTCGACAACACCGCCATCCCCGCGCACAGCGTCACACCCACCGGCCCCGGCACGCTCGACGGCTTCATGGGAACCGCCAGCGGCGTCGGCACGACGTTCGACAACATCAACATCGTCGCCGCTCCCGCCGACCTGGCCGTTCTCAAGACCGGACCGGCAAGCGCGAACGCAAGCACGGTCATCAGCTACACGATCACCGTCACGAACAACGGCCCGAATCCGGCCATCAACGCCTCGTTGTCCGACACGATCCCAGCCGGAACGACCTTCGCCTCGCTCGTCGCCCCTGGCGGCTGGGGCTGCGTGACGCCTGCGGTTAACGGCACCGGAACCGTCACCTGCACCCTGGGATCAATGGCCGTCGGCTCCGCGGGGTTCACGCTCAATGTGAACGGCCCCGCCGGCACGGCCACCGTCAGCAATACCGGCTCGGTGTCGTCTTCATCAACCGACGGGACGCCCGGCAACAACAGTTCGACCGCCAACACCAACGTCACCACGACCGCGAATCTCGCTATCACGAAGACGCCGCAGCCCGGCCCGTACGGAACCAGCAGCCCGCTCACCTATACGATCGTCGTCTCCAACGCCGGCCCCGGGGCGGCCGCGAACGTCGTCGTCACCGACATCCTCCCCGCCGGCACGACGTTCACCTCCGCGACGCCAACCCAGGGAAGCTGCAGCGGGACGACCACCGTCACTTGCAACCTCGGCACGATCGCCAACGCGGGCTCGGCGACGGTCAGCCTGACGGTCACGTCGCCGTCCACCGCCGGCACGGTGTCGAACACGGCAACCGTTGCCACATCGAGCACCGATCCGAATCTGGCCAACAACACGGCCACATCGACCATCACCACCGTCCCCGCGGCCAACATTCCGGCGACATCCCCGCGCGTGCTGCTGCTGCTCGCCATCGCCCTGGCCATGGCCGGCTTCCTCGTACAGCGTCTGAAGTAACGAATTCCGCTCCGGAGTGCGGCGGCCAGCCCGCCGCACTCCCCTTCCCAACACCTCCCCTTCCCGCTACTCTCCAGCGAACAGGAGATTCCATGCGCACGATTGGCCGAATCCGTGTCAGCCTTGCCGTCATCGTCATGTCTGCATTGCCGAACATTCTCACCGCACAGCCGAAACCGCCGGTGACGGAGAAGAAACCTCACGTGACCAAGATCCACGGCGACACGCTGGTCGACAACTACTTCTGGCTGCGGGAGAAATCGAACCCTGACGTCATCGCCCACCTCGAGGCGGAGAACGCCTACACGGCGGCGATGATGACCGGCACCGAGGCGCTGCAGCAAAAGCTCTACGACGAGATGCTCGGGCACGTGAAACAGACCGACGTCAACGTCCCCTACCGGCTCGGCGAGTACTACTACTACTCGCGCACCGAGGAGGGAAAGCAATATCCGATCTACGCGCGAAAGAAAGGAAGCCTCGACACCGCGGAAGAGATCACCCTCGATCTCAATGAGCTGGCCAAAGGCCTCAAGTTCCTCTCGCTCGGCAGCTATCGCGTCAGCGATGACGGCAACCTGCTGGCCTACTCCACCGACAGCACCGGCTATCGCCAGTACACGCTCTTCATCAAGGATCTGCGGACAGGCGCGCTTCTCCCCGAGAAAATCGAGCGCGTCGACACGGTCATGTGGGCGACCGACAACAAGACCATCTTCTACGTCACCGAGGACAACGTCACCAAACGGGTCGACAGTTTCTACCGCCACGTCCTCGGCACGCCGGCGTATGACCTCGTTTTCCATGAGCCCGACGAGCTCTATGACATCGGCGCCTTCCGTACGCGCGACAAAGCGTTCATCGTGGTCGAGTCAGGAAGCAAGACCACCTCGGAGGCTCGCTATCTTCCCGCCAACAAGCCGGACGA
The DNA here is from genome assembly GCA_017883235.1 of Thermoanaerobaculia bacterium. Classification (GTDB taxonomy): domain Bacteria; phylum Acidobacteriota; class Thermoanaerobaculia; order Gp7-AA8; family Gp7-AA8; genus JADGNZ01. The sequence goes on from JADGNY010000059.1 coordinate 23,359, forward strand.
GGGGCTGCGCGTCGTCGTGCCGCGCAGGAACGATCATCGCTACTTCCTCGATCATCGCGGCGACCGCTTCTACATCCGTACGAACGATCATGCGAAGAACTACCGGCTCGTGACGGCGCCCGACTCCGCTCCGGAGATGAAGAACTGGAAGGAGATCATCCCCGCGCGCGCCGAGGTCAAACTCGATGGTTTCGATCTCTTCAAGGACCATATGGCCGTCGTGGAGCTGAAGGGCGGCTCCCAGACCATCCGCATCGTCGATTTCACGACTGGCAAGTCGACGCCGATCGTGTTCCCGGAGCCTGTGTACTCCGTCTTTCTCGACACGAATCCCGAATACGAGACGACGGCGCTGCGCTATCGCTATCAATCACTGACCACGCCGAGCTCGGTCTTCGACTACGACATGGAGAAGCACGCCAGCACGTTGCAGAAGCGCTTCGAGGTGCCACATTACGACGCCTCGCAACTGGCCTCGGAGCGCATCTACGCCACGGCTTCCGACGGGACGAAGATCCCGATCTCCATCGTCTACAAGAAACCGCTCGTCCGCGACGGCAAGCGTCCGATGCTGCTCTACGCGTACGGCTCCTACGGCTCACCGACCTGGCCGACGTTCAACTCCAACCGGCTGACTCTGCTCGATCGCGGCGTGATCTACGCCATCGCGCACATTCGAGGCGGCGGCGAGCTGGGCGAGCCGTGGCGGGAGGCCGGCCGGATGATGGCCAAGCGCAACACGTTCACCGATTTCATCGACGCGGCCGATAGCCTGGTCAAAGAGAAGTACACCGCCAGCGACCGGCTGGTGATTCAGGGCGGCAGCGCGGGCGGGCTGCTCATGGGCGCCGTGGTCAACATGCGTCCGCAACTCTTCAAGGCGGTGGTGGCCCAGGTTCCCTTCGTCGACGTCATCAACACGATGCTCGACGCCAGCCTGCCGCTGACCACGAGCGAATATCTCGAGTGGGGCAATCCGAACATCAAGAAGGAGTACGACTACATCAAGACGTACTCCCCCTACGACAACATCGCCGCGAAGCAGTATCCGGCCATGCTGGTGAAGGTGTCGCTCAACGACAGCCAGGTGCCGTACTGGGAGGGAACGAAGTTCGTGGCCAAGCTCCGCGAGATGAAGACCGACACGAACCCGCTGCTTCTCAAGGTCAACATGGGCGCAGGCCACGGCGGCTCCTCCGGCCGCTACGACGCGCTACGCGAGAATGCCGCCGATCAGGCGTTTATCCTGAAGCAGATGGGGATCAGCGAGTAGAGTGTTCGTCATGAAACCGTGGATCGTTGTCCTTGTGTCGCTCGGAATGGTCGCCGGAGCACAAGGCGCGACCTTCAACGTGACGAACACGAACGACAGCGGCGCAGGCTCGCTTCGCTGGGCGATCGAGCAGGCGAACAGCACGCCGGGGCCGGACACGATCAACACCGCGGCGATCAACACCTCGACGATTGTTCTGACGTCGGCGCTGCCGCCGATCACAGAGAGCGTTGCGATCACGGGTGGGGTGTTGACGATCGACGGCAGGAACGCCGGCACAGCGGATGGGCTCGTGATCGCGGCTGACGACGTCTATGCCGACTACCTGACGATGACGAACTTCAGCGGCGACGGGATCGTCATCAAGGCCGATCATGCGGTTCTGTCCTGGATGACGTCGTCAGGAAACCGAAACGGTATCCGGATCGAAGGGCTCCGTGCCAGGATCGAGGGAGCCACAATTCTCTCGAATGCCGCGAATGGCATCTGGATCATGGCCTCGAGCGCCGCAAGCCAGATCGGCTCGCCGGCCTACGAATGCCATGCACTGTGTGGCCCGGTCCCCGACTTCGACGAGATTTCCGGCAATGGCGGCGCCGGGGTACGGATCGACGGGGACTTCAACACGGTCGATTCGGATTTTGTCGGCGTCAGAATTGACGGTCAGGCGCTGCCGAACGGCGGCGATGGCATCATCGTGAGCGGCGCCCACAACGTCGTGGTCAACTGCGCGGTCTCGAACAACGGTGGCTCCGGCATCAAGCTCCTTGCCCCGGCGCACGTGCAGAACAACCACGGCTCCTGCAACGCCGGTGGACTCATCGGCGGGTCGCTGATTGAGCCGCCTCAGATCGTGTTCGCGCGCGCCGATCCCACGGCCGCCACCGTCAGCGGCTTTCTTCAGGGCGAACCGAACGCGGACTATAGAATTGAAGTCGATGCCGCATCGGCAACCTGTCCCGACACCGGCACGTCTCAGCTTGGCACGATCACGGTGACCACCAATGCAACCGGCCATGCCCAGTGGACAGGGACATTCGACTTGTTCGGTCAGGTCGGGAGCACCTTCACGTACCGGCCCGTGAAGAGCGTAGCCGTAATCGCCACCCGAGGAGATACCGAGGTCTCGCGCCAGTCGGACCCTGTCACGGCGTTCGTCACGGGAGAGACGTACGCTGATCTCAGGGTGCAGACAACCGCGCCGGCAGGGGCCATCTTCAACCAGATCGTGGACTTCGTTACCATCGCCACCAACGCCGGGCCTGCCGCGGTCGACGGCTTCATGGTGAAAATCCCCTACACTCCCGGCACAGTAGTCGTTTCCACTACCACCACTTCCGGTTACTGTGATCAGCTCCTGACCAAGGTCTGCTATGTCGGAGCGCTCGGCGTCGGCGAGGTGGCCACGATCCACGAGCGTGTGCGCGTTTCCGTCAGCAGCGGAACACTCCACCACGTCGCCACCGCGCTGCATTCCTCCAGAGGGGTCGAGAAGATCGACCCGAATCCGAGCAACGACTCGGCCACGGTCGACGTCGGGGTAGCGGGCGAAAATCGGCGCCGCGCGGCGGGGCACTGAACATCGCGTTCGCAATCAGCGACCTGAAGACTCACGCGGAGGCGCGGAGAAAGAAGTTTCTCGTCATCTCCTCCGCGTCTCCGCGTCTCCGCGTGAGCTCAATTCGTTACCCGTTCGCCTCGCTCTTCCGGTTCTTGAACTTCGCGGCGATGTAGTCGCGGTTCATGCGGGCGATGAAGTCGATGGAGATCTCCTTCGGACAGACGGCTTCACACTCACCGTACATCGTGCAGCTTCCGAAGTGCTCTTCCATGATCTCCACCATGCGCACGACGCGCTCGTAGCGCTCCGGTTGTCCCTGCGGCAGGAGACCGAGGTGCGCGACCTTGGCGGAGGTAAAGAGCTGCGCGGCGCCGTTAGGACACTGCGCGACGCACGCGCCACACTGGATGCACGCCGCCGCGTCCATCGACCGGTCCTGCACCGCTTTCGGGATCAGGAGCGTATTCGCCTCGACGGCGCTGCCGGTATTCACGGAAATGAAGCCGCCGGCCTGGATGATCATGTCGAGCGGGCTGCGGTCGACCATGAGGTCTTTGATGATGGGAAAGGCCCGTGCGCGCCACGGCTCGACGCGAATCTCGTCGCCGTGCTTGAAGTGCCGCATGTGCAACTGGCAGGTGGCCGTGCCGCCGGCCGGTCCGTGAGCGATGCCGTTGATCATCATCCCGCACGAGCCGCAGATCCCTTCGCGGCAGTCGTGCTCGAAGTGAATGGGCTGCTCGCCGCGCTCGGTGAGCCGCTCGTTGACGACGTCGAGCATCTCCAGAAACGAGGCATCGGGGCTGATGTCCTTGGCCTCGTAAGTAACGAACTTCCCTTCGGCTGTTCGCGAGGCTTGCCGCCAGACTTGTAGTGTGAGGTCCATCTATTTGTAGCTCCTCGTAGCCAGCTTCAATTCCTCGTAGACCAGCGGCTCTTTGTGCAGGCTGGGCGCGCTGTTGTCGCCGGTGAACTCCCAGGCGCCGACGTAGAGAAACTCGTCGTCGTTGCGTTTGGCCTCGCCCTTATCCTGATATTCGACGCGGAAATGGCCGCCGGCCGATTCCTCGCGGTGCAGCGCGTCGATGCACATCAACTCGCCGAGGTCGAAGAAATCGGCGACGCGTCCGGCGCGCTCGAGGGCCTGGTTCGGCTCTTCGTTCGTGCCCAGGATCCGCACGTCGCGCCAGTACTGATCGCGAAGCGTACGGATGTCGGTGATGGCTTTCTTCAGTCCCTCCGCGGTGCGGGCCATGCCGCAGAGCTCCCACAGGATGTTGCCGAGCTCGCGGTGGAAGGAGTCGACGCTGCGCGTTCCCTTCGCCGACACGAGCTTGCTGATGCGCTGCTCGACCTCGGCCTGCGTCTGCTTGAACTCCGGGCGATCGGCCGAGACTTTCTTGCCGAGCTGGCCGGCCAGGTAGTCGCCGACCGTCACCGGCAGCACGAAGTAGCCGTCGGCAAGCCCCTGCATCAGCGCGCTGGCGCCGAGGCGGTTCGCGCCGTGGTCGGAGAAATTCGCCTCGCCGCCGACGTAGAGACCGGGGATGGTCGACATCAGGTTGTAGTCGACCCACAAACCGCCCATCACGTAGTGCGGCGCCGGATAGATCCGCATCGGCACGACGTACGGATCCTCGGCGGTAATGTCCTGGTACATCTCGAAGAGATTGCCGTAACGTTCTTCGATGACCTTGCGCCCGATGCGTTTGATGGCGTCGGCAAAATCGAGATAGACGCCGCGTCCGCTGGCGCCGACACCCTTCCCCTCGTCGCACACTTCCTTCGCTCCGCGCGAGGCGATGTCGCGCGGAGCGAGATTGCCGTAGCTCGGATACTTGCGCTCGAGGTAGTAGTCGCGCTCGTCCTCCGGAATCTGATCGGGGCGCCGCGCGTCGCCCGCTTTTTTCGGCACCCAGATGCGTCCGTCGTTGCGCAGCGATTCCGACATCAGCGTCAGCTTCGATTGGAAGTCGCCGCTCTGCGGAATGCAGGTCGGATGAATCTGCGTGTAGCAGGGATTGGCGAAGTAGGCACCACGCCGGTAGGCGCGCCAGATGGCCGTGGCGTTCGATGCCTTGGCGTTCGTCGAGAGATAGAAGACGTTCGCGTAGCCGCCGGTGGCCAGCACGACGGCGTCCGCGGCGTAGGAAGTGATGGCGCCGGTGACCAGATTGCGGGTGACGATCCCTTTGGCCTGTCCGTCGACGAGAACGACGTCGAGCATCTCGTGCCGAGGGAACATCGTCACGCGGCCGAGCCCGATCTGGCGCTCGAGGGCCTGGAACGCGCCGAGGAGGAGTTGTTGTCCTGTCTGGCCGCGGGCGTAAAAGGTCCGCGAGACCTGCACGCCGCCGAACGAGCGGTTATCGAGAACGCCGCCGTATTCGCGGGCGAAGGGAACGCCTTGCGCAACCGCCTGATCGATGATGTCGACGCTCAGCTCGGCCAGGCGGTAGACGTTGGCCTCGCGCGAGCGATAGTCGCCGCCCTTGACCGTGTCGTAGAAGAGCCGGTAGATGCTGTCGCCGTCATTCTGGTAGTTCTTCGCGGCGTTGATGCCCCCCTGCGCGGCAATCGAGTGCGCGCGGCGCGGAGAGTCGTGATAGACGAAGCACTGCACGTTGTAGCCGAGCTCCGCCATCGAGGCCGCCGCCGCCGCGCCGGCCAGGCCGGCACCGACGACGATGACGTCGTACTTCCGTTTGTTGGCCGGATTGACGAGCTTGTAGTGGGCCTTCGCGTACTCCCACTTCTTTTCGATCGGTCCGGGCGGGATTTTGCTGTCTAGAGCCATCGAGTCTTCACCTGCCTGTGTGATGCGGAAACGCGTGCAACCGGAATCAGCGCAGAACGCCGATGAGAACGGCGATCGGAAAGGAGATGTTCGCGAGCGTGACCACCAGGGCAAATACCGTCGCGAACCCCCGCTTCCACGAATTGAATCGGTCGTGGCTGAGCCCGAGCGAATTGAACATGCTCCAGAGACCGTGGTAGAGGTGCATCCCGAGCGCGAGATTGGCGACGATGTAGAACGCGCTCACCCACCAGACCTGAAAGCCGGTCACGAAGTTGTGGTAGACGTCGTGCTCGATGAAGTCCGGGTGCACGGTGCCGAACGTCAGATGCAGCAGGTGGTAGATGACGAAGAGGACGATGATCACGCCGCCCCAGCGCATCGTCCGGGCCGCGTAGCCTGCCGAGACGTAATCGCGGTTCGCATAGCCGACCGGCCGGGCACGCCGGTTCATCAGGGTGAGCTGCGTGGCCGCCTGAATGTGCAGCCAGACCGCGATGAGCAGCAGCGCCCGCACGGCGTACAGCGCCCCCTTGGCCGGCAGCAGCGGGGCGCCCATGGTGATCAGAAACCCCGCGTAGGCGTTGTAGTGCTCCGGCCCGATGTAGACCTTCAGGTTGCCGGCCATGTGCAGGAAGATCCAGACGAAAAGGAAGATCCCGGTCACGGCCATGACAGCTTTTTTGCCGATGGCCGAGTGCCAGAAGCCGAGGAGCCAGGAAGCGCGAACGTTCGTTGTCGCGGGAGCTGCAGCAGTCATGGCTGCATCATATCGATGATGGGTCGCCGGTCAAGGCTGGCCGTCACAGACGGCTGCGTGCGATCCACTTCCTCACCTCGTCCCGCACGCGTAAGCCCGGCGTTTCCGCCGTGAGCCCCTCGAAAAAGTCGCGATATCGCGGCGCGGTCCGGGCCAGAAAATCAGTCGTGGCCACGCGGTAAGTGCCGGCCGGATCGATGATCTCCGGTCCCACAACGATCGCAAACGAATCGCTCCCCTTCCGCGAGTCTCCATACGCGAGGAGCTTCTGCACCGCGTCACCGCGCAACGAATAGACGACGATCTCGTTGTCGTATGGCATCGCAGCCCGCAACGCCTCGAGCGTGACACGCCCGCGCGGAAGGGCCTGCCGGAAACTGCTGGCCGTCGACAACGCCACATCGGCGTGGACCGCATGGCGCATGATCTCGACAGACTTCTTTGCGAATGCCTCGACAGGCAACGGTGCATGCAACGTTCCGATCGTGGTGAACAACGGGGCGTATTGCGGATCGCGCTCGAGGTCGTGCTCCATCGTGACCACCCGTTGCGCGATCGACGCGTCTTTCGGCATGTGGGCATCGACAGGAACCAGCCTGCCAGTGACCCCGACCAGTTTGTGATCTTCGAATGTCAGCACGACGCGGCTGATATACGTCAGGTACTGAAACGGCGAAATGAACCACGTCGGCGTACCGTCGATTCGCATCAGACCGCGCTTCAAGTGACTATGCGTACCGAAGATCAGATCGATGCCCGGGACCGAGCGTGCCAGCGCGAAGTCGTCGTCGAGATGTTCGTGTCCGATCATGACCACGACGTCGGCATGCTGTTTCTCGCGCAGGTCTCGTACGGCGTCGCGGGCCGCGGGGACCGGATCGTCGAAATGCAGCATCGGCTCCTTGACGAGCGCCTTGAAGTCGCTGCCGGCGACCGCAAACACGCCCACGCGAATCCCGTTGACGACAAAGAGGCGTGACGGCAGAAAGCCGTTGGTATTGGCGCTCAGGACGGGATAACGGATCGCGTCGAGGCACGGCTGCATCTCGCGGATGCCGTAATCGGGATCATGATTGCCGAATGCCATCGCGTCGACGATGCCGTTGAACCACGGCCACTCGGCGCAACGGTATTTATCCGACCACGCCGGCGAGCCTTTGTTGACCATGTCGCCGCCGGAAAACACCAGCGCACCCCGCCGTTTCTCCCCGCGCAGATAGCCAATCGCCTTGGCGACGCCTCCCTGCGCTTCCCGTCCCTCGGAGTAGAACGGTAATGCGTGCGAGTGATAGTCGGAGAAGTGGAGGAGTGTTACGCGCGTCGTCCGGGCCTGGGCCGCCACGCAGACGAAAAGCAGCGGGAAAAACAAAGGGCGCCACGAGGAGCGCCCTTTGCCACAAACAGACGAGGATTGAATCTGAATCACCTGCCGACAGCGGACTTCATGGCGTTGATGGCTGCTTCGCGTCCTGCTTCTTTGGCGATCTTCTGAAACTGCCCGCGGCGGCTGGCCGGGATCTGCCGGATCAGGCCGAGATAGCGGCCCTGAAGCTGGCGGGAAGCCAACTGCTCCGGCGTAATGCGGGCGCGGCGGCGGCGTTTGACCGGTGCTACGGCGGCGGCTAGAGGAGCAGCCATTGGCGGCGCAGGCGCTGCCGCTTTGTTACCGCTTCCGGGCGGGCGTCCACGACGCTTGCCGCTTCCGGGCGGTCTTCCCGGCGGACGTCCGCGACGCTTGCCGGTGGTGGCACCGCTTGTGGCGGCGGCCGGCGCGGCGACGCCTGCATGGGCACGCAGCGTCTGCAAACGGGACTCGAGATCGCTGATCTCGCGATGCATGTCGCTGACGTAGCGGTTCACTTCACTGGCGGAAATCCTACGATCGGCAATCAGGCAATCCAACACGTAGGATGCCTGTCCAGCGGACAACTGCGGAGGGGGGATATTCAGTCTGGGTCTTGGCACGTTATTCACTCCTTCTTGTGCGTTCTGCACATCGATCTGTGCATGCTACCAGAAATTTACAACGGCGGCGCAATAAGACATCGATAACACCCCGGAACTAACGGTCCCGGTTCTGCCGCTAGGGGTCTGCGCGGCAGAACGATAGAGCGAAGATGGTGGCCGGCCTTGGGCAACCAGCGCAGCCGGCCGTGCCGGCCTAGTAGCGATAGTGATCGGATTTGTACGGTCCCTCGACCGGCGTCCCCAGGTACTTGGACTGGTCCGCCGTCAACTTCGTCAGCTCCACGCCGAGGTGCCCGAGGTGCAGGCGGGCCACTTCCTCGTCCAGCCGTTTCGGCAGGACGTAGACCTGTTTCTGATACTCGCCTTTGTTCTGCCAGAGCGCCAGTTGCGCCAGGACCTGATTGGTAAACGAGGCCGACATCACGAACGACGGATGCCCCGTTGCGCACCCGAGATTCATCAGTCTCCCCTCGGCCAGGATCAGCACGCTGTGCCCGTCAGGAAAGACCCATTCGTCGTACTGGGGTTTAATGTTGACCCGCTTCACCCCCGCGTACTTCTTGAGGCCGGCCATGTCGATCTCATTGTCGAAATGGCCGATGTTGCTGACGATGGCCTTGTTCTTCATCCGGGCCATGTGATCGGCCGTGATGACGTTCCTGTTGCCCGTGGCGGTAACAAAAATGTCCGCGCGCTCGACGACCGAATCGAGCGTCCGCACCTCGAAACCTTCCATGGCCGCCTGCAGGGCGCAGATCGGATCGATTTCGGTAACGACGACGCGCGCTCCCTGCCCGCGCAGTGCCTGCGCGCACCCTTTACCCACTTCGCCGAAGCCGCAGACGAGCGCGAGCTTGCCGGCGATCATGACGTCGGTGGCCCGATTGAGGCCGTCGACGACGGAGTGGCGGCATCCGTAGATGTTGTCGAATTTCGACTTCGTCACCGAGTCATTGACGTTGATGGCCGGGAAGAGCAACTCCCCCGCTTCCATCATCTGATACAGCCTGTGAACGCCGGTGGTCGTCTCCTCGGAGACGCCTTTGAGGTCGGCGGAGACGCGCGTCCAGCGCTTCGGATCGCGCTTCAATTCGGCGCGGAGAAGATCGAGGATGACTCCCCACTCTTCCGGCTCGGCGTTGTCATCAAAATCAGGGACAAGTCCCTTTCCTTCGAACTCGACGCCTTTGTGCACGAGCAGCGTGGCATCGCCACCATCATCAACGATGAGGTTCGGCCCCGCGCCGTCCGGCCATTGCAGCGCCTCGGAGGTACACCACCAATACTCCTCGAGCGTCTCCCCTTTCCAGGCGAAAACCGGGATGCCCTTCGGATCTTCCGCCGTACCGCCCGTCTCCGGACGTCCGACGACTACGGCAGCAGCCGCGGGATCCTGCGTCGAGAAGATGTTGCAGCTCACCCAGCGAACATCGGCACCGAGAATGGCCAGCGTCTCGATGAGAACCCCAGTCTGCACGGTCATGTGCAACGACCCCATGACGCGCGCCCCTGTCAGCGGCTTCGATTTCCCATACTTCTCCCGGACAGCCATCAGCCCCGGCATCTCGTGCTCCGCCAGCCGCATCTCGGCGCGCCCAAGCGTGGCCAGGCTCAGATCTTTGACTTTGAACGGCTCGCGCCCCGCGGCGCGGGCAGCAGCAAATGAATGCGTAACTTCGAGTGTAGCGGTCATGAGAGTGTTGCTCCTTCGAATTAGCGAGGCTCGACGTGAAGGCCGGCCACGGTGGGAGGCGGATTGTAACGCAGGTACTGAGAGACTTCGCCAATGGTTGGAAGCTACTCCATCAAATTCGTATGGTCTACCAACGAATTACGCGAAGTCCTTCCACATCGTCAAAGTCCCGGCCGTTTGGTGAGCAAAGGCAGGTCGTGTTGGAGGCAGAGCGCCGCGATCCGTCAAACGCGGGGCGATCAAACTTCCATCTCTCTCCCGAAAGCCTCATTCACCGCGCGAGCGACCTCGCGGCCAGACTTCCCGCTGAGAGTGCCAGCAAACGCCATCCACGGTTGGGATTCAGTCGTCGGGAGCGCCTTTATCTCGACCGCCAACTTGGCGTGATCGCGCACCCCGGTGAGAGGCTCGGTAAGTTTGAGCACGTTGTGCTCGGCGAGATACTCCGCTTCAATCGTTCTGGCCATGAAGATAGGATAACAGCGAAGTAGGAACGTTTCGATAAGTCCCCGAGAGAGGTTCCATGAAGATCTACACCTATTCTGAAGCCCGTCAGAATCTCGCAACTCTTCTCGAAGAGGCCAGACGAAAGGGAGGAGTCCGCATCCGGCGGCGCGACGGCGAGAGTTTTGTTCTTCGTCCTGAACGGCCGGTGCGCTCACCATTCGACGTCCAAGGGGCGGACGTCGGTCTCGGGCGTGAACAGATCATCCGCGCAATCCACGACAGTCGAAAGAAGTGAGCGTGGCGAGGCGAGGGGCGATCGACTGGCCAACTCCACCCGCAGCCAGGACGTCATCACCCTCATTACGATCTTGACCAATATTAACTGACCGAGGCAGGATGCGCAGGGAACGAGAAGAAACGATCAGCGTCACCGAAGCCAGAAAGCGGCTTTCGACCCTGCTGGGGCGTGTCGCTTTCGGCAAGGAAACGATTCTGATCACGAGGCGAGGCCACCCGATTGCCAGACTCATTCCTCCAGACGATGAACCTGTCGAGCAGGGTCTCGGGACCGTGCGGGGCTGGCTGTCCGACGATGATCCCTTTCTGGCGGCCGTGGAGGAGATCGTCACCGCGCGTGACAGTCACCGTCCGCGCGTGATGTTGCCCAAACCGCGCGCGAGCCGTAAGCGGTGAGGTACCTGCTCGATACGAATGTCCTTTCCGAGGTGATCCGGAAGGATCCGAACCGCAGGCTTCTGCAACGGTTGAGCGAGGTTGCGCCGCGAGACGCGGTGACGTCAGTAGTCTGCGTCGCGGAACTTCGCCATGGAGCGGCACGCGTTGCTCACGGTGCGCTTCTATGGAAACGAATTGCCCGCGAGGTTCTGAGCCGCATCGACATTCTTTCGCTCGGCGAGGCGGAAGCCATTCGCGCCGGCGATCTGGTCGCAACACTTGAAGCCCACGGCGAACCGATCGGGATGGAGGACGTCTGGATCGGCCCGCCCTACTTTGGCGCTGCTCGCTGCGCTCTTGCCAATTGTTCATTGATCCGTCGCTGCTCCGCCATGCCAGGCGGAAGTGCGACAGCTACGATCGTCACAATTTGTACGGTCCTTCCACGGCTGATTTTGAGCTGGACGCGCTGGCCCTGCCGGATTCCACTGAAGAAATTCAGCGTTTCGAGCTCGTCTCGGAAAGAGAGAGGTCTGCCGTTGATGGCCGTGATGACGTCCTGCGGCTTCAAACCTGCTCGCTCTGCCGGTCCGCCGTGCGCGATCTGGCGAATGAAGAGCCAGACCATGCGGCCCGTCGAAGTGTTTGTCGCGTTGTACGTGTAGCCGAGTCCAAGCCATCCAGGCGGGGCAGGCGATGCCGCGCCGGCCGCGAGGATTGACGATGCGGCCAACGTTGCTAGAAAAGTCAACGCGTACTTCACTTTGCAGGTCCCTCGCCAGGGAAGAACGTCTGCTCGCGACCGACGGCCACCACCGCGGACTGGCATGCGCCTTCCCGCTTCTCACCGTAACAAATTGTGTAGACACCCGGTGCGACCTCGACCTGCAGGCCATCGGCCACCAAACCAGGAAGCCCCTCAGCGGTCGCCAGTGCCATCAAAGAAGTGACCCCGAGAAACGACTGTCCGTCCAACGTCACAAAGGGCCACGGCGCGCCAGGACGCTGAACGATATGCAGCGAAGCAGATGCCGTTCCGACAATGATTCGTTGCGTGTCGGTGCTGCCCGCATCCAACTGACGAAGACTCGCCGGGAACCCAGGGGCAACGATCGCAGCCAGCAAGCTTCCGGTACCGCCGGGAACTCGTATGGAGAATTCCCCTGTCGGTGCGCTGAGAGCCTGACGTGGCCGCACCATACCTGCGCCGGTGTACCGAATGACGGCTCCGGCAATTGGATATCCGTCTTCGGTGAGCAGTTGGCACTTCAAGTCCACGAGCTTTCGCAGCACGAGTTGTGCTCGTGCAGGATCATCCTCGACCGCCGAATACGAGACCACATCGCTTTCAGCGCCCCGCGCAAGGGCTTGAAGCGTTACCGGGCCAGGATCGAGGCCCTTCACCTCAAATGATCCGTCCGGCAGCACGAGAGCGTCCGCGATTCCTCTGCCGTCCCGGAACACGATCACATCCCCTTCCGCGGGCTCGCCGGCTTCATTGGTTACGCGGCCGATGGCTTTGCCGCCGGGCAATGTCACGACAACGGTAGCAACCGCTTGCTCAGATGTTCGTTTGACGTCGACGGCGACATCCTTAACGTAGAAAGTGGTTGCCGGGTTGAGAACCTGGACCTCCCACCGGCCTTCGTGCGAAAGAATCCCTTCGAATTTCCCGGCCGCATCTCCCTTGAGGGTTATTTTGGACGAGCCGTCGTCATCCGTGAACACGAGCCGTGATTCGAATGGGGCCGAGCCCACCTTTACGGTACCGCGAACATGAATTCTATGGATGTTCAGAAACCGCGTAGCGCCATCGGCGCTCGCTTCGACGGTCTCCCGGAGGAACGTGGAACCCTGCCGGTCAACCACGGACAAGACGTACTTGCCCGCGTGCAGCGCGTCGTTGCGCCACTCACCCGAAAACGAAGCTGCCGATTCCGCGAGCGGCTTGCTCGAAGCAATGGCGGCACCGCTCTCCAGACGGACAAGCCACGGCTCGCCTTCCATCGACTGCGCAGGAGTAATGAAAACATCGACGATGGCGGCTCTGGTGAGGCGAAGCGGTGACTCCAGAAAGGATTCACGCCCGTTTTCCACCGTAATTGTCTTCACCTCGGCAGGCAGCCATCCAGGCCGGGAGACGACGAGGCGATAGACTCCTTTAGGCACTCCGGTGAACTGAAAGAGTCCCCAACTGGACTCTTTCACCACAATGCGCCGGGGCTCCGTCCCTTGAACCGGCGATGAGGAGACCGGGAACTCCGAGGTAAGCTCAACCACAGTTTCATCGTTGCGGCCGCGTGGCATCACGATCGTTCCCGCGACGGAGGCACCGGGCTCGAACCGGATCGCGCCGAAGTCTTTCGCTTCGCCGATCGTCATGCTTACGTGCCGGAAGTACCGCGGCGCATTGTGATCGAGCGACAGGCGTAGATGAAAGCCTGCCGCGGGCAGACGACAACTCCATCGCCCGCTCGCGACGGGGCAGTCCTCCACGAATCGCAGCGCGTCGTGTTCGTCACCTGCACCGGTCAGCCGAATCTCCGCACGGAGAGGAGCCGAGACGTCTCCGACGGCAGGATCGATCGTTCCGCGAATTGTTGAAGCCGGCCAGACCGGAAGCGTAGCGGAAGCCCCCGCGTCGATGGTGATGGCAGGAGCCCAGCATCGCGATGATTGCGCCGTGAGCTCCCATCGGCCTGGCGGCAGCTCGAGACCGCCGCCCGATTGCGTCACGCTCACAAACGGGAAGCTGAGCGTCTTGCACGCCGCTCCAGGGCACAATTGGCGTGCTTTCACGCCGCCGTCACAGGAAGCGAGGTCGATGCCCCGGCTGACCACCCGCACGGCCCCGGCCGCGTAGAGTGACGGAGCCAGAAGCAGGAGATAGACAGCGGCCAGAGCGATGATGACCAGTAGTGCGGCGATCCACGTTCGCAACCGCGGCGCCAGGGTGCGGACATCGATATGCCGTCGCTCCAGGGCCGCCTCCGCATTGGTGGCAGACGGATACCGGCGGCCCGGAACCGGATCGAGCAGCCGGCTGACGACGGTGGCCAGCCAGTAAGGGACATCCCGCTGAATCGATCGGATGGGGCGCGCCGGCTTGCCGATGCGCGCGATCATCGACCCGAGGGAAGACTCGCGGACGAACGGCAACTCGCCGGTCAGCATCTCGAACAACACCACGCCGAGGGAGTAGAGATCGGTGCGCTCATCGAGTTGCTGGCCGAGAGCCTGCTCGGGCGAGAGATAGTCGGCCGTCCCGATCACGCTGCCGGCGACGGTTGCGCGCGTCTGGTCATCATCGAGAACGCGGGCCAGCCCGAAGTCGGCGAGTTTCACCGTCCCGTCGGCGGCGATCAACACGTTCTCCGGTTTGATGTCGCGATGAATTGTTTTCAGCTCGTGCAGGGCCGTCAGTCCTCGGAGAATCTGCTTCGCGATCTCCACCGCTTCGGTGACGCCGAGGCGGATCTCGCGCCGGATCTTCTCGCGGAGCGATTCACCTTCGACGAGCTCCATCGTCAGAAATACCGTCCCGGCGTCACTGCCAAGATCGAAGACGCGAACGAGGTGGCGGCTTTGCGCGGCACGAGCGACATTCACCCCGCGGCGGAGACGGGACTCGGTGGCGGCGGAAACGCGCTCCGGCCGGATGATTTTCAGCGCGATGTCGTGCTTCAACTCGCGATCGGTGGCGCGATAAACGGCCGAATAGCCGCCTCGCCCGAGGAGGCCGACGATCTCGTAGCGCGCGGCGACGACGGTGCCGGGCGGCAGCGGCTCGAAGGCCGAAGGCACCACGTCGAGCGGATCGACCGTGTCCGTGATTCGTCCGCTTCGTTCGGATGGAGTCGTCAGGGGCTCAGCCATGTGGAGAGAAGGATGAAATCTTTATACACCGAAGGAGTCCTCCGCCACCACCCTGACCGCCGTCACATCGAGGTTCGAGATGGCAGTTGACCCGCTTCGTCAAATCGCTTCCGACGGCGGAAGGGGAGCATGCAAGTAAGAGCGCTGCGGCTGGGACCTCGGGGCGGCGTGAATCAAGACGGTGGTAAATTTTGCAACGAGTTTGACGAGATCTCACCAGCGTCGGCAAGATTCTCGAGGACCTCCACAAAATTCTCGAGGATCTTGAGAAAATTCTCGAGGACCTTGAGAAAATTCTCCAGGACCTAGAGAAAATTCTCTACCAGCTCTGAAAAATTGTCTCCAACCTCTGAAAACTTCTCTGCCTGCGTTGAAGAACCGTTAACGCAATGGAGAGAAACGCTCCTGGTGTCTCAAAAACAGGACACTCGAAACGACTCCCTGCAGCGCCCGGCAAGCCAGCGAGACGGCGCACCAGTTGCGGCATAACCCGCTCGGCATGTTTTGAAGTACGGCCCTCACGGCTGCCGGACGGCGCGGCGACGGAGCGGCAGCGCGATGTCTCCGGTGAAGAGAAGGCGGTTCGGGGAGCCCGGGCCGGCGTTGCTTACTTTGTTCACCGAGGCGCTCGAAATCAAGGCCAGGGCGACGACTGCCGGGCTTGCGGACGGATGGTCCTGCAGATAGAGCGCGGCGGCGCCGGTCACGAAACCGCGGAGCGCCCGGCTGAATCGATGACCCAACCGGCCGTGATGCTTCCTCGACAATTCATCCGCGACGGAACTGATGTCGTCCACATCGTCGTTGAGCGCGACGATGTACCTCGCCGGGCCGTCGGCACTGGCATTGAGGATGGTTCGCCGGGAGGTTGCGGCGATCGCTGGGGAGCAAAGCGTGGCCATCACTACCGCGAGGTTCCAGGTTACTGATCTTCGTTTCATCCAATTGCATTCTCGTCGGTCCGGAGACGCATATCAACAGCGTCGCCGCGATGGCGGGATCACAGCGCGGCATAGCGGGCAACCAAACCTGGATGCATTCAAGGGCATGGCGAGCACGCCCCCTGCTCTGAAGATCGGTTTTGGGGTGGAAGGGAGCGAGGGCACACGACGACTGTACGTTCAAGGATGAACGTTGAAACGAGCATCGAGCGTC
>JADGNY010000060.1 GCA_017883235.1 Thermoanaerobaculia bacterium
CTATGCATATCCCGCGTCGATCTAAATAGTTCCGAGATCGAACTATTTAGTTCCGAGATCGAACTATTTAGTTCCGAGATCGAACTATTTAGTTCCGAGGCCGAACTATTTAGTTCCGAGGCCGAACTATTTAGTTCCGAAGCGGAACTATTTAGCTCCGAGGCTGAACTATTTAGTTCCGAAGCCGAACTATTTAGTTCCGAGGCCGAGCTTTGCATATCCGCCCTCGAACTTTGCATATCAGAAGTCGAGATGTGCCGATCTGAAATCGATCGATCGAGCCTCTGGCCCACCCCTGCGTAACCCTTCGGGCACCTGCTGCGTCGAAAGTTTGGATCACCGGTGTAACCAACTCGGCAGCGTGTTCGCTGCCGGCGCGACGAGTCGATGTAGACGTTCTCAACCCGAACAGTGAGGTGTCACCATGACCGACCAACCCGGAAACCCCGACAACCCCGGCGCCCCAACCCCAACGCCTGCCGACGTATCCCCGGAAACACTGGCAGCGAAACTGACCGCCCTTCTCGACCAGTTCGAAAGCCTCGTTCCGGGCTTTCAGCCGCACGAGGCCAGCGACATACGCCGCGTAGCGGCCGCGGCCCGCTTTGGCAACGACCTGATTCAGCCGATGATCACTGCTGTGACCTCGTTCGCGCCCGCCGCCGAGCGGAAGGTGTTCGACGCCGACCGCGGAAAGCTGGCGGTTCAGGCCGATGACGCCCTCCGCCCAGTTGCACACCGTCTCTCTGCCCTCCTCGACGGCTTTGCATTCACGCTCGACAACAACCTCGCCGTGTCCGGCACGGAAGCCCTGCAAGCCTACGCATGGGCCAAGCATTTTGCGAAGAGCCCCGAGGGCGCCGGTCTCCGTCCGTACCTGGCCATCATGCAGCGCGCGGTCCGCAAGACCATCAACCTGCGCAAAGCCCCCGTCTCGAAGGCCGCCCCGCCGGCGACGCCCCCCGTCCAGGGATTCCTTGCCCCGAACCTCGCCTCCCGCCACACCACCCCCGATGACGACCTCCCCGACGATTTCCGCAATGCCCTCGACGCCGTCAGCGAAGACGAGGACTGACCTGTAACGCCGCTGCCCCTCGCCCGTTATGGGCGGGGGGCGGGGGCTCCATTTGGAAGGCCGTGGCCCGACTCTTCACTTCGCGCTATCCGGCCCGCCCGGAATCTTGATCGGTCCCTGCTTGAGGTCTTCCTTGATGATCAGATCGAGGAAGAACTCGCGGACGCCGTCTTTGCCGCGGAGGCGGAAGACGCGCGCCACTTCATGCGGCTTCAGCTTGATGCCGGTCATCGTCTGGAGGTACTGGCAGAAGACCACGGCACGTGACCGGAACGAGACGATGAGGATGACCAGGAGCACACCCGCGAAGACGAGCAACATCGTCGCGGCGAGCGACAGTTCGCTGATGAGCGACTTCAAAATGTTCATTGCGAGACCCGTGGCGATGCTACCACGCGGGCGACAGTGGTTACACTTCGCACCTATGCCCAACACTCGCCCGCAACCCGACGAATACTCACCGCATCACGAGCAGTACGTCTCCCTCATCGAAGGGCCGATCCTTGACGAACTGGCCGCCGGCCGGGAAAGCATTCGGCAGCTCATCGACCAGGTCCCGGAGGAACGCGGCGGCTTTCGATACGCGGAACGGAAGTGGACGATCCGCGAAGTCATCGGTCACACGGCCGACGCGGAACGGATTCACACCTTTCGCGCGCTGACGTTCGCCCGTAACGACGCCATCGAGCTTCCGAAGTGGGGACCCGACGCCTACGCCGCCGCGGCCGACTTCAACGCGCGAAGCGTCAGGAGTCTCGTCGAAGAAGAGCTGGCCGTTCGCGACGCCACGATCGTTCTCTTTTCAAGCCTGCCGGCGGAAGCATGGGCGCGCGAGGGGACGGTCTCCGGCAAGCGCCTGACCGTTCGCGCCATCGCCTACATCGCCACCGGGCACGTGAAGCGCCACCTGAACGTGCTGCGGGAGCGGTACGGCGTGGGGTAGCCGGCACGGCCGGCAGCGTTGGTTGCCCAAGGCTCCGCCATCAGTGGCGACTGATCGACGAATCCACGAATCCACCGATCCACTACGGTAAAGTACCCCGATGCTCCCCCTCGCAGAGCTCGACGAAGCACCGGTCGCAGAGGCCGAAAAGAAAAGCGAGGAACCGTCGCTGTTCAAGGTCCTGCTCCACAACGACGACTACACCACGATGGAGTTCGTCGTCTGGATTCTGGAGTCGGTTTTCAACATGCCCGAAGAACAGGCCGTCCAGGTCATGCTCAACGTCCACATCCAGGGAGTGGGGGTGGCCGGCTTCTACACCTACGAAGTGGCGGAGATGAAAGTCGAAAAAACCATCGCTCTGGCCCGCGAGCAGGAGTTCCCGCTCCTGGCCACGATGGAGCCGGCGTGATCATGCGATAGCGCGAGCGCGCGGAGCGCTGGCGTCTCGCCGCTGACTGGAGTTAACGACGCCGCGATAGCGGCTCAAAGAGGGTAGCCAGAGGGGCGAGCGCCTTTTGCGAGCACCTCTGGTTACATGTGCGTTGAAATTGTGCCGCGTCAGCGGCACTGGATGAGTGCGACGAATGACGATTGCGACGACTTCCAGTGCCGCTGACGCGGCACCAAACCACGACAATCTCTTTACCAGGGGTGCTCGCAAAAAACGCTCGCACCCCTGGCTACCGTCTCGTTGCCGCTAACGCGGCAAAAAGCAGCGGCGGGTTGCCGCTGCGTACGTACGAGCGTTTGGAGTCTGGCTCACCTCAATGCCGAACGGCGTGATGGCGCGAGGGTGGCGGGGGTGGCGGCGGCGGTGGTGGCGGCGGCGGATCCACAGCGGGACTCACATGGACGATGCGCGACGTCGTCGTGCCGCACGGCGTCGTTGCGGTGACGAAGTAGTTGTGCGGCGTCGTGATCGGCACCGTCGCATACTTCGGACCGCTTCCAACGTTGTTCTGCGCGCCGTCGGCATCGAACCATTCGTAGTCGACGTCGCCGAGGGCCGTCGACTCCACGGTCAGCAACGCGTTGGCATTGCGCGGAACGACGACGTCCTCGGGCTGTTTGGTGATGATCGGGATCAGGCAGCCGGAGCGGTTGCAGTCGAGGGCAAGCGTGTACTGTCCGATCCCGTGCGCGTTCCCCGAGGTCACCACGATGTCGTAGAAGTCTGTGTGAGGCACGGAGAAGGACATCGTATCGGTGGTTGCGTTCAAAGCCGATGACTGGGCCAGCGCCGCAGATGATTGCGAAAACTCGAAGACGCCAAACTGTGGATCGAAAGCGCTCGACGTGAGATGTATGTTCAGCGTATCGCCGGCCACTCCCCAGACGCGGTACATCGCGTAGACGCGCGTCGGATCGGAAGCGGCGACGCAGCTCAGCGACGACAGATCCCACGTTGCCTGCTGCCCGCAGAGGAGATCCTGTTCGACGCAGGCGAGCTGCGGCGAAGGAGGCGGCGAGGTGTCGCAGTTCATTTCGAAAAGATACTGACCGGCGGCGAAACGGTCATTCGTCCCCGCCTGAATCCTCCACGTCCCCTGCACGGGCAGGAAGTAGCGGACGGTGGCAGCAACGCCGCCCGAGATCAGCGGCGAGAGCGATGTGTCGGACGGCGGCGGGACGAAACCGATCCAGGCGTTGGTGTAGTTTGGGTCGAGCGGACGGACGGTCGCCGTCACCAAGTCCTGGGCATTGCCCTGAAAAACGAATTCGTCGTAGAGCGTGATGTTTGCCGCCAGGCAATCGCCGCCGGCCAGTATTCCGCGGACGTCGGTATTGCACGAGACTGGGGTCGAGCCACACCCTTCCAGCAAGGGAACCGGTTGCCGCACCGCGGCACCCACCGTCGCCGGACGGG
Organism: Thermoanaerobaculia bacterium; assembly: GCA_017883235.1. Lineage (GTDB taxonomy): Bacteria > Acidobacteriota > Thermoanaerobaculia > Gp7-AA8 > Gp7-AA8 > JADGNZ01. The sequence continues at coordinate 3,889 of JADGNY010000060.1, forward strand.
GATGAGGCGCTGGGAGGACGATGTCCGCCGGGCCTGACGCCGCAGCTTCCGCCGCGACTCCCATGCCGAGGGATACAACACTGAACAGCGCCATGCGAGCAAATCGCATCGTCAACTCTGAGTCTCCAGTTCGGGGCGGTGGAGCAGCACCGGATACCGCCAAGCGGTTTCCTTCGTTGTGCTTCCTGCGTGATACGTCCCGAGCATAATACTTGAAAGCGGCCATAAAAAACGAGTTATCTGTAGTGAGCGAACCGCGATTACGTCCGCCCGGTGCCGAAATCCTGACGCTCGGGTTGTGGTTCTGTTCGCCGAACGTGGCCGCGGGGTCTCGAAGTTGCGATGATCTTTTGACTGAGAACCGCGAGACTGCGAGACTGCAAGACCGCGAGACCGATCGCAAAAACTCATGATCGCCCGTCAACTTCAGAAATCGTTTGAATTCGCTCTCCATGAGGCGTTGAAACGCCGCCATGAATACGTGACGCTCGAACATCTCCTCTATGCCCTGCTGCACGATCGCGACGTCCTCGACGTCATCCGTGCCTGCGGCGGCGACGTCGACGTCCTCCGCAAGCAGCTCGACGACTTCATGAACCGGACGCTCGAACAGTTGCCGGACGACGCCGAGGTCCAGCCGGTGCTGACGGCGATGCTGCAGCGCATCGTGCAATACGCGCAGCTCCACGCGCAATCGTCGGGACAGAAGGAAGTCGATACCGGCCAGATGCTGGCGGCGATCTATCAGGCCGAGCGTTCCCAGGCCGTCTACCTCCTGCGCAGTCAGGGAGTGAACAAGCTCGACGTGCTGCAATACCTGTCGCACGGCATCAGCAAAGACACCCCCGCGCCGAAGCCGGCCTTCGCCGGCGATGAGGAAGGGGCGGCCGAGCAGACCGGCGATCCGCTGAAGCTGTTCGCCGTCAATCTCAACGAGCGCGCCGAAAAGGGAGAGATCGATCCGCTCATCGGCCGCGGCCCGGAGCTGGAGCGGACCGTCCAGATCCTCTGCCGGCGCAGGAAGAACAACCCGCTGTTCGTCGGTGAGCCGGGCGTCGGCAAGACTGCCATCGCCGAGGGGCTGGCGCTCAAGATCATCAAACACGAAGCGCCGGCGGTACTGAAAAACGCCGTGGTCTGGTCGCTCGACATGGGCGCCGTACTGGCCGGGACGAAGTATCGCGGCGAGTTCGAACAGCGCCTCAAGGCCGTCGTTACGGCGTTGCTGGCCAAGCCGGATGCCATCCTCTTCATCGATGAGATCCACACCATCGTCGGTGCCGGCGCCGTAAGCGGCGGGACGATGGACGCGTCGAACATTCTCAAACCGGCCATCGCTTCCGGGAAACTGCGTTGCATCGGCTCGACGACCTACGCCGAGTACAAGTCATCCTTCGAGCGCGACCGCGCCCTGGCCCGCCGCTTCCAGAAGATCGAGATCGGCGAGCCGAGCGTCGAGGAGACCATCGAGATCCTCAAAGGGCTGAAGTCGTATTACGAGAAACACCACAACGTCGCCTTCTCCGACGACGCCATCAAACTGGCCGCCGAGCTGTCGGCGAAATACATGCACGACCGCCACCTTCCCGACAAAGCCATCGATGTTCTCGATGAGGCGGGATCGCGCGCGCGCATCATTGCGTCAAACGTCACGGGCGTTGCCGAGGCCTCATCGCCCGTTCCCATCGGCATCGACGACATCGAGTACGTCGTGGCCCGTATGGCCAAGATTCCACCGCGGACGGTGGCTGTATCGGAGAAGGAACGGCTGCAGGGTCTCGACGCCGATCTGAAGCGCGTCATCTACGGCCAGGATCACGCCGTCGATCAGGTCGTCAACGCCATCAAGATCTCGCGCTCCGGCCTTGGCCATCCCGAGAAGCCGGTCGGCTCGTTCCTCTTCTCCGGACCGACCGGCGTCGGCAAAACAGAGCTTGCCCGGCAGCTCGCCCTTTCCCTCGGCATCGAGTTCATCCGCTTCGATATGTCGGAGTACATGGAGTCGCACACCGTCTCGCGCCTCATCGGCGCGCCGCCCGGATACGTCGGCTTCGACCAGGGGGGGCTGCTCACTGACGCCATCACCAAGACGCCCTACGCGGTCCTGGTGCTCGACGAGATCGAGAAGGCGCATCCGAATCTCTTCTCGATACTCTTACAAGTCATGGATCACGCCACGCTGACGGACAACAACGGCAAGAAGGCCGACTTCCGCAACGTCATCCTGATCATGACCACGAACGCGGGCGCGCGGGAGATGAGCGATTCGTCGATGGGCTTCGGCAACACCAGCGGGGCGAAGGGGAAAGGGCGCGGCGCGATCGAGCGGACGTTCACCCCCGAGTTCCGCAACCGCATGGACGCCTGGATCGCTTTCGAGCCGTTGTCGTTCGAGACCACCGAGCGCGTGGTCGACAAGTTCATCGACGAGCTCCGCGTGCAGTTGCGAGCGAAGAACGTGACCCTCGAGCTGACCGAGCCCGCCCGCGCCTGGCTGGCGAAGAACGGCTACGACCCATCGTTCGGCGCGCGGCCGATGGCACGGCTGATTCATTCGAAGATCAAAGAGCCGCTGGTGGATGCGATCCTGTTTGGAAAACTGCAGGATGGTGGAAACGTCGTCGTGAGCGCAAGCGGCGAAACGCTCACGCTGGCGTACTAGGCCAGCCACGGCCGGCTGCGCAGGGCTTCGCCACGATCGTCGTTCTACTTGAGTGATCTTTGACAACGGTCTCATTTAAGTCCATATGTACTCATCACACGGCGAGAAGAGCATGCGGTGTCTGCACGTGAAGACACCCGGCGATGACCAGAATCCTCTCTCCGAAGGAACACGGTGTTTGGCGCACCGGCGCCGGGACGGAGGCAGAGATGCGGTTTTCTCTTCAGTCGCGGTCCTCGAGTGAACGGCGCTCATCGCGCCAGGGTATGCGCGCGTGTTTTCTTGCGATCACACTGTTACTGCTCGGCGCACCGTTGGTCCAGGCGGCCGTCTCGACCGCGGAACACAATGCGCTCGTTGACCTCTACAACAGCACAAGCGGGGCGAGCTGGACCACCAAAACGAACTGGATGGTCGCCGCGGACGAGTGCACCTGGTACGGCGTCATTTGCGATGCGGGGCATACGACCGTTCACACGATTGATCTTAGGGTCAACAATCTCAGCGGAACCCTGCCTGCGTCTTTGGGGAACCTGACCAGCTTATTCGCCCTCCTTCTGTTCAACAACCAGCTGAGCGGGAGCATCCCGGGCCAGCTGGGGAGCCTGACCAGCCTGACACAGCTCCAACTGTTCAACAACCAGCTGAGCGGGAGCATCCCGGCGCAGCTGGGGAACCTGACCAGCCTGCAATTCCTCATTTTGAGCAGCAATCATTTGAGCGGGAGCATCCCGGCGCAGTTGGGGAACCTGACCAGCCTGCAATACCTTTATCTGGCCGGCAACCAGCTGAGCGGGAGCATCCCGGCGCAGTTGGGGAGCCTGACCAGCCTGCAAATCCTCAGTCTGAGCGGCAACCAACTGAGCGGGAGCATCCCGCCGGAGCTGGGGAGCCTGACCAGCCTGCAAGACCTCTTTCTGAGCGGCAACCAACTGAGCGGGAGCATCCCGGCGCAGATGGGGAGCCTGACCAGCCTGCAAGAACTTTATCTGAGCGGAAACCAACTGAGCGGGAGCATCCCATCCGCACTGACGAACCTCACAAATCTGATACCGGGTAACACCGACATTCGCTTGAACGCGCTGTACAGCACGGATCCGGCACTGACGTCATTCCTGAGCGCGAAGCAGCTAGGGGGAGACTGGCAGAGCACCCAGACCATCGCGCCAGTGAACCCGAGCACCTCGGGCGCGACTCCCAACGCGATGACCGTGAACTGGACCCCCATCGCCTACACCGCTGGCAGCGGGTTCTATCAGGTCCGGTACTCGACGACCGCTGGCGGCCCCTACACGCCGTTCGCGACGACGACATCGAGCAAGTCCTCCTCCTCGCTCATCGTCACCGGGCTTTCGCCGAACACGACGTACTACTTCGTCGTCAGCACGACAACACAGCCAAACGGTAACAACAGCAACACGGTCACGAGTGGGTTCAGCACGGAGGTATCGGGTCTAACAGCCTCAGGCTCTCCGCCAGTGGTAAGCGCCTTCACCGCCAGCCCATCAACGATCACGGCCGGGCAATCCAGCACCTTGAGCTGGACCACAACAAACGCAACGACAGTCTCCATCAGCGGAGTCACGGGGACGCAACCAGCCAACGGTTCGGTTTCGGTTTCGCCCACGACCACGACGACCTACACGCTGACGGCAACGGGACCGGGAGGGACAGCCACCGCCACGACGACGACCACGGTCAACCCTGCCCCGCCGCCCATCGTCGGTTCCTTCGCAGCCAGCCCATCGACGATCACCGCCGGGCAGTCCAGCACCTTGAGCTGGACCACCACCAACACGACGTCGGTCTCGATCAGCGGGGTCACGGGGACACAACCAGCCAACGGCTCGGTTTCGGTCAGTCCGACGACCACGACGACCTACACCCTGACCGCAACGGGACCAGGAGGGACGGCCACCGCGACGACCACGATCACGGTCAACCCTGCCCCGCCCATCGTCGGTTCCTTCGCAGCCAGCCCCCCGGCGATCGCCGCAGGGCAGTCCAGCACACTGAGCTGGACGACCTCCAACACGGCGTCGGTCTCCATCAGCGGAGTCGGACCGCAGCCGGTGAGCGGGTCGGTCTCGGTTTCGCCCACGACCACGACCACCTACACGCTGACGGCAACGGGACCGGGAGGGACGGCCACTGCCTCGACAACGGTCACCGTCACGTCGGCGCCGCCCACGGTGACGTCATTCACGGCCAGCCCCGCGACGATCACCGCGGGGCAGTCCAGCACGTTGAGCTGGACGACCACCAACACGGCGTCGGTCTCCATCAGCGGAGTTGGAACGCAGCCGGTCAGCGGGTCAGTCTCGGTCTCGCCCACGACCACGACGACCTACACGTTGACGGCAACGGGACCGGGAGGGACAGCCACCGCGACGACGACGATCACGGTCAACCCTGCCCCGCCCATCGTCGTTTCCTTCGCAGCCAGCCCCGCGACGATCACCCCAGGGCAGTCCAGCACCTTGAGCTGGACGACCACCAACACGGCCTCGCTCTCCATCAGCGGAGTTGGAACGCAGCCGGTCAGCGGGTCGGTCTCGGTTTCGCCCACGACCACGACGACCTACACGCTGACGGCAACAGGACCGGGAGGAACGGCCACCGCGACCAGGACGATCACGGTCAACCCTGCCCCGCCCACCGTCGTTTCCTTCGCAGCCAGCCCGGCGACGATCACCGCAGGGCAGTCCAGCACCTTGAGCTGGACCACCACCAACACGACGTCGGTCGCAATCAGCGGAGTTGGCCCGCAGCCAGTGAGCGGGTCGGTCTCGCTTTCGCCCACGACCACGACGACCTACACGCTGACGGCAACAGGACCGGGAGGGACGGCCACCGCGGAAACCACGGTGACGGTCTTTGCCGCCTTCAACAGGCTGCAGTTGCTCCTGCCCGGTGAGATCGCGGTACCCGGGGCGCCGACCGGGAAAGTTGGCGTTCCCGCAACGCAGGTCGCTGGAGTCCCGTTCACCGTCATCGTGAATGGAGTGGACTCGAGCTTCAACCTGATGACCGGCGCAACGGACACAGTCAGACTCACCGGTAGCGACTCCGAGGCCACGCTCCCGCCAAGTGCTCCACTTCTAGGCGGAACCAGGACCTTCACTGTGACGCTCCGAGCCAGGAAGAGCCAGACGATTACCGCGTCCGACGTAACCGATCCGAGCAAGAGTCCCAGCACCTCTCCACCCTTCGCCGTCATCGCGGTCAACGATGCCGCGGTGGCCGTCGCTTCATTTCCCTCAGGGATGGTGGCTCCGACCGGCACGGCGGTGGCGAACGACAGCTATGTCCTCATCAATACGGGAGGGACGCCGACGACGATCACCCTCACGCAGTCGGGGACCTTCTTCACCCAATCGCCGGCCAGTTTCACGCTTCAACCCGGAAAAACGCAGCGGATCGCGCTGCACAGCATCGCCCAGCCGGCCGGCGTCTATGAAGGAGTATCGATCCCGAGCGGCGATGGAGTCCCTGAAGGACTGACCGTTCCCGTGCGGCTGCTATCGGCCACTCCGCGGGCCGGTACCGTGAGCGCTGCTCCCACAGAATGGCGAACCGATGTCTCCGCCGATCTGGGGACGAATCCGACAGGCACAGTCGAGTTCACGAACCCCGGCAGCGCGACGCTCGAGGGAATCCTCGTCTCCGACTCGCCATGGCTCATTCCACAGCCAGGAGTGATCAGCATTCCGCCCGGGCAGACTGTCACGGTCAGCTTCACAATCGATCGATCGATGCGGCCTGACGGCGGCGCCGCCGGCTCGATTACCGGAAAGCTCAGCCTCGTCTTTCTCGCCGGCACGGGTCCAAGCGCTCTTTTTGGACACGTTACGCCGAACGACAACACGCCGCAGACCGGACAGGCGTCGGTCAGCGTCGTCGATGTCGCCAAGCCGCCCGTGGCGCCGGGAACGATCCCGCCACTCGGCGTTGGCGAAGTGGCCCTCCTCGTCAGCGGCCTCCGGCATGGAAGCGGTGTCAAGGCCGATCTCGCGTTCGTCAACACCGGCTTGCCGTCGTCGTTGAATGACCTGAAGCTGTACTACGTCTCGCCTTCGGCGGCTTCGCTGGCCTCGGCGATTGGTCAGCTCCAGCCCAGCATCTCAGTCAGTCTCGCGGACGTGGTCAAGAATGTGTTCGGACGCGACGGCGAGACCGGAGGCGTACTGCTTCGCAGCACGAAAATCGATCTTGTTTCCTTGAGCGCGATGCGGCTGAACACATCGAGCCCGCGTGGAACCTACGCGAGCTCGTTGCCGGTCTTTCGCTCGGACCGCAGCATGGCGGCGGGGAACACGGTCTTTCTGGCTGGCCTGAAGAAAGAGAACGGCTTTCACACGAACGTCTGCCTGCAGGAGGCGGCCGGAGCGGCGGGGTCTGTGAAGATCGATTTTCTCGACGCCCATGGAACGCCAATCGGCACGCGGGCACCGGACGCGCTTTCTCCTTTTGGGTTCCTCGAGATCGCGGACGCGGCGCCAGCCGGAGCAACGGCCGCGCGGATCACCAGCCTCGGGCCATCACAGTCGCGAATCGTGGCGTACGGTCTGGCCATTGACGAGGTCACCGGTGACAGTTGGGGCCTCGTTGACTGGAGCAGCCTTTTCGCCGCTCAAGCAACCGAGCCAAGCGTGTTGCCTCTGGCCGGCGGCGGCGCAGGAGCGAGAGCGCAAACCGATCTGGCTCTGGTGAACAAAACCCCGGCGGTCAATCTCGTGACATTGAAGTACACGACGAGCGGATCGAACCGGCGCCACGCCGCGCGGCCCAGTGGGTTCTCGACCGGACCGTCAGCCACCCCCGAAGCGCTCATCGAACAGACCCAAACCATCGCCCTGGATCCGCTCAGCTCGACGACGATCAGCGATCTGCTCTCCACCAGGTTCGGCGTGCCAAGCGACAGCATCGGCTATCTCACCATCACGCCGGCGGCCGGCGTGGCCATCACCGCGCGCACGTATCGGTCTTCCGCCCAGCCAGGAACGGCAGGCACGGGCGTTGCGGCCGTCCCGGTTTCCTCAACGCTCACCGCCGGTCAGGCGAAGTACTTCGCCGGAATCGAAGACGCCTCCCCAGCCAGCATCACCGCAAGTGCGCCTGCAACCTACCGCACCAACCTCGGTCTCATCGAAACGGCGGGACAGCCGGTAAGCGTGCGCGTCACGATGCGGTACTCCTTCCCGGCGGGGATGCTGGTCTCCGGCCATGCGGAGAGCGCCCAAGACTTCGTTCTGTCGCCGGGCCAGTTCCTCCTGGTGACTGACGCGGCGGCGACGATCATCGGCGGCGCGCGCAGCTCATTCGGCGATCTCCACAACGTGCAGATCGAGATCCGGGTCACGGACGGCAACGGCAGAGTCCTGCCCTTCCTTCAGTCCATCGACAACGGGACCGGCGACGTGATCCTGCGCACGGACTAATCCATCAGATCGCGTCTTCTTCTACCACTGCCTCAAGACCGTCTATCCCATCGTGGAGCTGCCAGAGACTTCACAAGCGCCGAACGCGGCGACAGCGTTGGCGCCCGCGGCGATAATCGTCGCGGCATGTCCCGCTTTCCCGATCCTCGCTACGCCCGCGGCGACGTCGTTGCCATCGGAGACGATCTGCGCGTGGAGACGCTGCGCGACGCGTACAGGCACGGCATCTTTCCGTGGCCGCATGAGAATCTGCCGATGCCGTGGTTTTCGCCGCGCCGGCGGACGGTGATCGTCTTCGACGATCTGCATGTCGGCCGTTCTTTGCGAAAAGCGGAGCGGCGAAGCGGCTTCACGTACACGATCGATCGCGCATTCGACGACGTCATCGCCTCCTGCGCAGGGTCGCCGCGCGGCGAGGAGACGGGGACGTGGATCGGTCCGGAGATCATCGCCGCGTATACCGACCTTCATCGCGCCGGCGACGCCCATAGCGTGGAGGTCTGGCGCGATGACGTGTTGATCGGCGGGCTGTACGGCATCGACGCCGGCGGAGCCTTCACCGGCGAGTCGATGTTTCACCGCGTCGCCGACGCCTCGAAGCTGGCCCTGCTCTTTCTCATCGAGCATCTCCGCACCCGCGGCGCGACCTGGATCGATTGCCAGGTGACGACACCGCATATGGCCGCCCTCGGCGCGCGGGAGATTCCCCGCGCGCGATTTCTGGATATGCTGGCCGAGGCGCAGGCAAAGAGACGGTCGTTGTTTTAGCGCGCCGTTGGCGCGACGCGTTTCGGTTGTTTGCGGGCTCCCGCTTGCGCATAGCCGGTGGACGACAGGGCTAACACCCGTGAACGATGTAGCCTTGACGGGTGGCACGACTCTGCTAACCCTCATGAGGGGTGCAACGAATGTTGCAACTGTTGAAGTAGGTCGTCGGAAGTGGCGGCTTATCAACGGGTTACAAGCGGCCAAGGAACAATTGGCTGCGAGCTGTGCCTCCGTCGAGGAACGTGAGTTACCAGATTACCAACACTGCGGGCGTTCTCGAAATGACGCCCTCATTGCGATAGAAAGCGGACGTCCGCGTCGAATTACGGTATCGAATAGCTGGAAGCGCCGCTGGCGTGCTTCGGCCCTGCATAGGTCCATGCAATCTTCCAAGTGTGCCCATGAACGAACGCATTGGGCTGTTGGGTAAATTTAGCGTCGGCGGTCAATGAGGAGCCAAAAGGCGACTTCTTGGTCAACACTTCGACCAACACGTTGTCACGATAAAGCTGGGCAGTATAGGTCCACTGTTGCGTATGATAGCTGAGATTATCAATAAGCTCGAACGTGGTAAACAAAGGTGTACTCGTTATTTGCGTATGTTGTTGCGTGTTGTTGTTCACCGCGACCAACGCATTATTAATCCTTATAGCAGCGTCTGGGTAGAGGGGCTGAATGAAAGACAACGATCCTGCTGCTGGCAAAGTAGTAGAATGACAAGTCATGGTCCATGCCGTAGACCACGGCCGCGTTCCAACGCACGAGTACGCCGCAATACTCCCCCAATGCGCCGCCTGGCAAACGTTGTTATAATTTGACGCATTCCCCATCCAGCTGGCGACTGTTTGAGAACAAAGATCATGGCAAATGCTGTCATGTCCAGTCTGTCCACCAAAGCTGGCGATTGCCCCAAAATCTTTATAGGGGCTTGAAGTGGGCCCAAGCCGACACCAGCAGCTAGCCTTTGCATAAGCAGCGGACGGCAGAACGGCGACCGCAAAAGTCACGGCGCACCACAACATCATTTTGAATCGATACATCGGATTTACCTCCAAGCTACATGACTTCGTCAGGAAATTTTCCTAGCAGAATTCCACAGGACAGTTCAGGCTTCACAACAGTTCCAATTCCAGCACGGGCTCCAAAGGGTTTTCGCGGAGGTACGACTTGATTCAATTTAGGTCCTCGCGCGACGGCAGGCAACGACTAACTTCGGAATGAGCAATTCTATCAGGCTCCGACCGACACCCCCATCCGTCCGCGCTGCGACGACGGAGGATCGGTATCCGGTGGCACCTTGCGGCGTTTGCTACCGGGCTGTCCGGCACGCTTTCAGCGTGCATCGGCGCGCGAGGCGCCGCAGACAACCGACAACCGACAACGCGCGCAGCGCAGTTAATGCGCGTGTGCCGGCTCACCTACCGCGTGCGTATGTCCCGCCGTCCCCGATTCCACCTGCTGCGCCACGGTGACAGCCAGTTGCCGGAACGCCTGTGCCGCGGCCGAGGTCGGATCGAGGATGACGATCGGCTCGCCGCTGTCGCCGCCGACGACGACCTTCGGATCGATCGGGATCTCGCCGAGGAACGGGACGCCGAGAAGCTCGGCAGTGCGGCGGCCGCCGCCATGGCCGAAGATCTCTTCACGCTCGCCGCAGTGGCGGCAGATGAAATAGCTCATGTTCTCGATGATGCCGAGCACCGGCACGTTCACCTTGCGGAACATCGCCAGCCCTTTGCGCGCGTCGATCAGCGCCACATCCTGCGGCGTCGTCACCACCACGGCGCCCGAGAGCGGCACCTTCTGGGTCAGCGTGAGCTGGGCGTCGCCCGTGCCGGGAGGGAGATCGATGATCATGAAGTCGAGCACGCCCCACTTCACATCGCTGAGGAACTGGTCGAGCGCCTTCATCACCATCGGCCCGCGCCAGATCACCGGCGTATCGGGATCGGTGATGAGGCCGAGCGACATCGTCTTCACGCCGTGGTTCTCCATCGGAATGATCTTCTCGTCGCTCTCATCGATCTGCGGGCGGCCATGGAGTCCGAGCATCATCTGCTGCGACGGGCCGTAGATGTCGGCATCGAGCATCCCCACGGTGTAGCCGAGTCCGCGCAGCGCCAGGGCGAGGTTGGTGGAGACGGTGGACTTACCGACGCCCCCTTTGCCGGAAGCGACGGCGATCTTGTACTTGACGCCGGAGAGGATCTGTTCGGCCGGATGTCCTCCCTGCGGTCCCGCGGCCTGCCGCGATCCGACGTCGACGTTCATGCGGACGTTCTCGACCCCGGGGACGGTGCGGACGGCGGCTTCGGCGTCGCGGCTGATCTGCGCGGCGGCGTTCTGGTTCTCGGTCTGGAAGCGCACGGTGAAGGAGACGTTCCCTCCCTCGACGCCGACGTCGTGGACGAACCCGAACGACACGATGTCGCGCGAGAGTCCCGGAAATTTGACGCCTTTGAGCGCCTCGAGAATCTGTTCCTTACTGGGCATTCTTTTTCTCCTCAATGAAGCGTTCGTACGAGGCCCGGATGATCGGAATGGCCTCTTCGTACGAGCTGACCACCGAAACCGCGTTCATGTCCTGCGGGCTGGCCAGCCCTCGCGTGATCATGACCTCGTTGATCCAGTCGATCAGACCGGTCCACATTGTACCGACCAGGATGAGCGGATGCTCGGTGACGTGCTTGACCTGAATGAGCTGCCACACCATGAACAGCTCCAGCGCCGTTCCAATGCCGCCCGGCAGCACGATGAACGCCGAGGAGAGACGGATGAAGTGATGGAGCCTCGAGAAGAAGGTCCGGTGCCGGAAGACCTTGTTCACGAACGGATTGGCATCCGTCTCCGCCGGCAGGTGGATGGGCAACCCGAAGGAGCGCGAATGGCTCTCGGTCTGCCCTTCCATGGCCCCGGAGTTGGCCGCCTCCATCAATCCGGGACCGCCGCCGGTGACGATGTCCGCTCCGAGCCTGGACAGCTCGAAGCAGAGTTTCTTGGCCTGATCGTAGATGGGATCGCCGCGCTGGATGCGCGAGCTGCCGAAGACCGAGACGCGGTAATGCTCGACCCTCTCGGGCTGAATCTGATCGAGATCGTTGATCGTCTCCCAAAGCTGGTAGATGGCCTTATCGAGGATGTGCGACGGATCGACACTCGACCGCTTCTTCGCCTGCCCCTTCCGCAGCGCTTCGAGCTGGGGGGTGGTGGTCTGCTGGTTGGTGGTCTTGGTTCGTGGTTTGGTGGCCATGGTGGTGGATGATGCTATGCGAATCAGAGGCCTCAACGGAGTAGAGCACACCCGCTGATCGGACGATATGCTCCCTGGAAGGACGAGCAGCCTCTTCGAAGGACGAAACGCCTCTTCGGGAAAGGCCAATCGCTCCTGCGAAGAAGATACGAGGAGAGGCGCCTCAGGTGGATAGGGGCAGGCCTTCGATTTTCGGCGCCAGCTAAACCTCTGACCCGGTATGACTTGTTGGCATCGAGATTCACTCCGCGACAGGGCAATTAGTTATTTCGCTATCGACTCCGCAGAGAACCGAAGGTGCGACCCGCTGCCTTGCTCGCTTGAAATCATCGACCTACGTAAACTCGGCGTCTGAGCTTGATCAATTCGCGGGTTGCGGGAAATCACGGGATGTTGAGGCCGTTGCGCTGGCACACGAACGAGTGGCCATGCGCGTCGAGCTTGTTCCACGCGTCGACCGCGCCGTTGCGGTTACTCCGCCCGTGTGTCGCGTTACTCCGCCCGCGTGTCGTGCTACTCCGCCCGCGTGTCGTGCTACTCCGCCTGCGTGTCGCGTTACACCGCCTGTGTGTCGCGTTACTCCGCCTGCTTTTCGCCTTACACCGCCTGCGTGTCGTGTTCCACCGCCTGCGTGTGTGTTCCACCGCCTGTGTGTCGTGTTACACCCCCGGTGTGTCGCGTTACTCCGCCGGTGTGTCGTGTTACTCCGCTGGCGTGCTGGCGAACACCGCCGGTGTGGACAAAACCGCGGGTCATCTTGATGGGGTCAAGCCTTCGATTTTCATGATCGTGTAAGTCGCTGACCAAACGTGACTTATGGGTTTCGACCTTGAGGCCGCGAACAAGCGGATGGTTATTTTACCTTCCGACATGGACGGATTGCGAAAACGAAGGTCCGGCCCCCTCCGGGCACACCCTCCGGGCACACCGTTTCCGGCGTTTGACGGAGACTGTCCCTGCTACCCTGTCCCCAACGTTCACCCGTCACCAAGGAGAGCCCGATGTCCCGACGTGTCCCCCTCGTCATGGTCTCAATTCTTTTCCTCGCGTTCCCACTTCTCGCACAATCAACAGCCGAGACGCGCGCGGAACGGCAGCAGCTCGTGCGCGAGTTGCTCAAAGTCATCGACAGCAAGCGGCTGACGCAGTCGATGCTCGATGTGATGTTCAACCGCATGCTCGGAGCTACCGAGGCCATGCAGACGGCTGATACATCTCTGCCAAAAGAACAAGTAGAGAAGATTCAGGAGCAGCGAAAGAAAACGGAAGAGAAGATGCGGGTCTTCCGGGAGCGGTTGTTCGCGCGCGTCGATTTCGCCACCTACGACGATCAGGTCTACGTTCCGCTCTTCGAGAAGACGTATTCCGCGACCGAGCTTCGCGAGCTCATCGCCTTCTTCAAGACCAAGGCTGGCCAGAAGACTGCCACTCTCCTGCCCGACCTCTCCCTCGGCGCGTTTCTCAAAGGAACCGAGCTCCTCACAAAAGATGCCAACGCCGTCGCCGAGGAGTTGCGCGCCGAGGAGGAAGCAAAAAAACCGCTCGAAGAGCGAACGATGAGGGATTTGCGCACCGTGGCCACGGCAATCGAGGCGTACGCCACCGACGAGAACCACTACCCGAAAGTGTCATCCTACGGCGATCTCAAGGCCATCCTCTCGCCAACGTACATTCGGGATTTGCCCGAGAAGGACGGATGGGGTACCCCCTATCGCTACTCCGTTTCGATCGACGGCCAGCATTACCGCCTGGTCAGCGCCGGCGCAGATCACCAGTTCGAAGGAGGCAGCGACACCATTGCCACCTTCGATGAAAAGACGCGGCCACCTGTCATCCGCAGCGCGAGCCTGGACAGCGACATCATCTACCAGGACGGCGGGTTCGTACAGGCGCCGGCGGCAGCAGCGGAGAGGATGGATTCGGAGAACTAAAAACTTAACCACAGAGGCACAGAGGACACAGAGAAAGACCTCTGTGTTCTCTGTGCCTCTGTGGTTAGAAGCTTTTCGGTTTCCCCATATACCGCCCCCGCAACTCCTCCGGAAACCTCTCGATCGCGTAGCGCAGCATCGTCCGCGGCATGCGCCGCGCGTGCTTTCGGAGGAAACGCTCGAGCACCGGCCGATCGCGTTTGCCTACTTCGCGCAACATCCAGCCGGTGGCTTTGTGGATCAGGTCGTGACGATCGTCGAGGAGGATCTCGGCGATGCGGAGGGTGTCGTCGAACTGATCGTGGCGGATGAACAACAACGTGCTGATGATGGCGATGCGGCGCTCCCAGAGCGAAGACGATTTCGCGAGCGTGAACAGCGGTGCGCGGTCCCGGTCGTGGAGATATGCGCCGACGATCGCGGGGGCGGAGATGTCGACAAGGTCCCAGTTGTTTATGCGGTTGGTGCTGGCGAGATAGCGGCGATAGATCTCCTGCCGCGCAGGCTCATCGCCACGCTCGCACTTCCTCACGAGGATCATCAGCGCGAGAATTCTTGCCTCGTGCCATTTCGACTGGAGCAGCGCAAAGGCCTCGTCGACAGAGATCGGCGTGAATTCTCGCGACAGCTTCCGTAGCGCCGGCACCATGATGCCTAGGAACGCGTCGCCCTCACCGTACTGGCCGGGGCCACATTTGAAGAATCGAAGATGGTGATCGGCGATGAGGGGATCGCGCAGCGCGCGAAGGCGGCGCTCGATCCCCTTCCCGGTCACTACTTGACGATCCAGACGTCCTTCGAAAGCTCTTTGAGCTTCGCCTCGCTGGCGCGCGCTTCGGCTTCCGAGGAGAACTTCACGCGCACTTTGAACGTCGCCCCCGACCGTTCGACGAAGGTGGACATGAAGCCGTGATCGATCGCCTTCGCCGCCAGCGCGTCGGCGGTCTTCTGATCGCTCGTGACCAGGAGCTGCGCGTAGGCAGGCCCGGCGGGCGAGGCAGGTTTTGGCGCGGGAACGACCGCCGGCTGGGATGGCGGTTTCGCTACCGGCTTCGGCACCACCTCGGCCGCGGCCGTCGTCGTGACCGCGGCGGAGTTCGTCAACGGCGTCACAGTTCCTTCGGTGATCGTGGCAGGGGGCGGCGCGGTCTCCGTCAGCACCGAACTGGTCGTCGCGGGCGGAGCTTTGAAATCATCGTTGCCGACGCCGAGGTCGACGAGTTTGCTGTCATTCTTCCTGGCGATGACGCTTCCCTCGTTGATGACCGCGGGCTCTTTGCGGACGACGAGACGCTCGTCGGCTTGACCCTTGCCGATCATCAGTCCGAAGGCGAACGACGCCGCGAGCGAGAGCAGCAGCAGGACGAAGGCGATGAACGCCTGTCCGGCGGTTAGCGAGACTTCGTAGTGGGATTGATCCTCGGTCAGGACTTCTTCAGACACCATTGCACACCCTCCCGTTACCTGGTCTGAGTCGGCGGCGCAGGGGGCGCCGCAGCGTTCCAGTTTGTGTGATAAACGACACCGTTGTCAAAGTAGATGGCCGAGGCGCCGCCGTCTTCCTTCGGGTAAATCCATACCGAATAGACGCGATTGTTCTGCACGACCTGCTTGATCCAGTCCTCGCGCGGGAGGCCGACCAGACCGCGGACGGCATCCTCTTTCATACCGTTCTTCACCGCTGCGAAGGCGGTCATGGAGACGAATCGCCGTTGCTGCGCAAGCTCGAGGCGTTTCTTCGCATCAACGTTGGACGGATCGAGCTCGACGGCGGCGCGATAGAGCTCGAGCGCTTTGTCGTAGCGCGAGAGGTACTGCATGTACTCGTCGCCCATGATGATCTTCTCGCGCGCCAGAACCTGCCCGGCTCGCGGATCATGGGTGCGGTCGAAGTACTCCTTGACCTTGTCGAGGAAGGGGACGTACGCCGGCTCCAGCTTTTTCTGATTGTCGAGCACCGTCTCCAGCATCTGCTTCCGCGACGCATTCGCCGCCGGCAGCGGCTGGGCCTTCCGCAAGGTCTCGATCCACGCGTAGTCGGCGCTGATGAGCCCCCACTCCCGGTCATTCGGCTGCGTCGGCGGTCCGGAGGCAAGAGCGGTGGCGGCGAACAGGGTTGTGAGGATGATGAGGGACAAGCGGGGCATGCGGGTGGTTATTTTACATGAGTGACGGCGCTGCGCGCGTTGTCTGCGCTTCGCGCGTTGTCGGTTGTCTGCGGCCTGCGGGCCGCGTGGTCAGGAACCGTACGATCGCGCGGGAGGTGAATGACAGCACGGGGCGGCGCGCGTTGTCTGCGCTCCGCGCGTTGTCGGTTGTCTGCGGCCTGCGGGCCGCGTGGTCATTGGCCTGACGACGCGGGGGAATGTACGCGTCCTCCACCGATGACCAGCGGCTTCGCGGGGTACGTTACGTGCGCCGTTCTATGCGTTGTCGGTGCCCGCGGCCTGCGGCCTCGTTGCCGGACCGCCACGCTCTTGAGCTCGTACAAACTCGATCAGGCCCTGTAGCGGCTCGGCGACGCGGCGAATGGAACCACGAAGCCGCTTCGCGGACGCATCGTCGATGTATTCGAGTAGATGCGCGGCGATGATCTGCGATTGAACTTCGTATAACGACCCGCGTGCATTGCTGAGAAACTGGCGCCATTCTCCCGGAGACAGTCGTCCCTGTCCTTCAGCGATGTTGCTCACAACCGACACAGCCGCACGGCGAAGCTGCTGCGTCAGACCGAATCGTTCGTCGGATGGGAACGTCTTTGTCAGTCTGTAGATGGCGACCATCAGGTCGAGAGCACGCTTGAATGTGTGGAGATCTTCAAATGATTTCGTCATTGCGTAGCGATGTTACGGAGAGCTAGATAAGGCGACCGGCCGGTCACTCGGGTGGGGCATTCATTCTACACACGAACCCGCCAACCAACAATGTGCGAAGCGCAGACCACGCCGTTCACAACCCCGCTGCCATAAAGTCTCCACCACGCGCCCGCAGGCGCAGACAACCGACAACGCGGCGAAGCCGCAGACAACGCGCGAAGCGCAGCTACCGCGTCAACCTCAGCACCTCCGCCTCCATCTCCGGCCCGAACTCCGACTTGATCTCGTAGATCCAACTGTGGAGGACCTCGTTGAGGATTTTCTGGATGACGGCGGGGTGATCGCGGGAGCCGGAGGCGATGACGTTGTTCAGGAGCTGGTCGAAATCGAGGCGGGCGTCGTTCACCAGGTTCATACCGGAGAGGTAGGGCATCGTCTCGGCGGAGAGGTGCACCACGACGCGGTCCATGAAGTCGTAGATGTGATCGCCGATGCGCTGGAAGACGACGCCGAAGATCGCCTCGTACATGCGGTTGTAGCGCTCGACCACCCCTTCCAGCTCGTACTCCGCCTCGGCGGCGGCACGTTGCTCGCTGACGGTGTCGCCCTCCGCCTCGGCGATCAGGTTCACGCTGAGGAGCGCCCACACCGTCCGGCAGGTCGTGAAGTTCGAGAGGTAGCTGCGCGAACAGATGTCCTCGATCGTGCCGGGCTCGGTGAGGAGACTGAGCACGTGGCTCTCCTCGTCGGTCAGCTCCAGCGCGTAGGTGCGGGTATCGGCGCCGCTCACCTGCTGCAGAAGGCGGTCGAGCCGCCCCAGCCCGCGCGTGATCAACGACCAGAACTCGATGCTCTGCACGCCGTCGAGGATGAGGCGTTCCGTGTTGAGCGGCAGGGCGATGATCTCGGGCGGAAACTCACTGGTGAACTCGACGGTGTAGCTGCCGGTGCGGTGATGCATGGCGTTGAGGACGATGGCGCTGGATTGCCGCTCGATGGCGCGCAGCAACTCGTCCGGCTGGAGGTAGCCCAGCTCGCAGAGCAGCGCGCCGATGCGCCGGGCCACGACCAGGCGATCCATGGCGTGGTTGTACTGGTGAAGCGTCAGCTCGCCACCGCGCAGGAGCACCTCGCCCAGTCCCATGTCCGGATCAGAGCTCGACGCGAAGATGATCTTCCCCTCGTTGAAATAGATGACGTCGTTGCGGCCGATCGCTTCGAGCGAGACGATTCCGGTCTCACTGCTGCGAAGGAGCGATCGGAAAAGATCGGGAACCGTCGTCTCCGCGAGCGTTCCCTGGATGCTCAGGCCATCGTCGGACATCGGTTGATTTTATTCGAACTGCGGCTTCGCCGCGTTGTCTGCTCGCTGCGCGGCGTTGTCTGCGCTATCGCGCGTTGTCGGTTGGTGGTTGGCGAGTTTGTGTGGGTAGGCCGTGCTTCCCACCGAGTAGCCGTCTGGTCGACCACGCGGCCCGCAGGCCGCAGACAACCGACAACGCGGCGAAAGCCGCAGACAACGCGCGGCGAAGCACGCGCAGCTTGATATGATCGTCCTCAGAATTTCACAGCAGGAGTGCCACCTTGCCCACCTTTCCCGGCGTTGACTACATGGATATCGATTCGCTCTTCTCCGAGGAAGAGCTGATGGTGCGTCAGACCGTCCGCGATTTCGTGGACGATGAGGTGATCCCCATCATCGAAGAGGCCAACCGCGAAGAGAAAATGCCGATGCATCTCATCCCGAAGATGGCCGCGATGGGCCTCTTCGGCCCGACGATCAAGGACTACGACCTCCCCGGCCTGAACAATGTAGCGTACGGCCTGATCATGCAGGAGCTGGAGCGGGGCGATTCCGGCCTTCGATCCTTCGCCTCGGTGCAGTCGGGGCTGGTGATGTACCCGATCTACACCTACGGTTCCCAAGAACAGCGCGACTACTGGATCCCGAAGCTCGCGGCCGGCGAGAAGATCGGCTGTTTCGGCCTGACCGAGCCCGACTTCGGCTCGAATCCGGGCGGCATGCGCACCTACGCGCGCAAGGACGGCGATTCGTGGGTGCTGAACGGCGCCAAGGCGTGGATCACCAACGGCTCGATCGCCGACGTCGCCGTCGTCTGGGCGAAGCACGATGGCGTCATCCGCGGATTCCTGGTCGAGAAGGACACGCCCGGCTTTTCCACCGCCTATCACATGGGCAAGTTCTCGCTGCGCGCCTCGGTTACGTCGCAGCTTTTCTTTTCCGACTGCCGTATCCCGCTGGAGAACGTGCTGCCGGAGACGAACGGTATCAAGTATCCGCTCGGCTGCCTGACGCAGGCTCGCTACGGCATCGCCTGGGGTGGTCTCGGAGCGGCCATGTCCGTTTACGAGACGGCGCGGACCTACGCGAAGTCGCGCATCCAGTTCGGCGGCCAGCCGATCGCGTCGCATCAGCTCGTGCAGAACAAGCTGGCCTGGATGATCACCGAGATCACGAAGGGGCAGCTACTGGCGCTGCAGATGGGGCGTCTCAAAGATCAGGGGAAACTGAAACCGCATCATGTGTCGATGGGAAAGATGAACAACGTGAACATCGCGCTCGAATGCGCCCGCTCGGCCCGCGACATCCTCGGCGCAAACGGGATCAGCGACGAATATCCCATCATCCGCCACATGCTGAACCTCGAGTCGGTGAAGACCTACGAGGGGACGCATGACATCCACAACCTCATCATCGGCGAAGCGGTGACGGGGATCCCCGCGTACAACCCGCCGATGTCGGCGAAGGACGAGCGCGAAGCGACGGCGCGGCGGGAAGCGGCGACGGCGAAGTAGATTCTGCCAAGCGCCGGCACAGACAAGAGTGTCTGTGCCACATCGGTTCTGCCTGGCTCAAAACCACTGCCTGTCACTTACAGCAGGGCAAATGTGGCACAGACACTCTTGTCTGTGCCGGCGCTTGGCACTCACATTCGAGGCAACAGAGCGGCGGAAATGCGCTGAATCGACCAGTAGAGACCTACGGCCGCAATCATGAGCGAGCCGGGCACGACAATGCGCTGCCGGTACCACGGCCTCTTGCGGAAGGGCAGCCCGAATGCCAGAAACGCCGCCAGAATGACGGTGAGCTGGCCGCACTCCACTCCCAGATTGAAGGAGAGCAGCGCGGGAACAAACTCGGAGCGCGGGAGGCCGATCTCCGTCAGAACCCCGGCGAAGCCCATCCCGTGGAGAAGGCCGAAACAGAAAACGACGACCGGCCGCCAGGCATGCAGCCTGGCAGTGAAGACGTTCTCGACGGCCACATAGACGATCGAGAGCGCAATGAGCGGCTCCACGATACGGGGAGAAAGGGAAACGACGCCGTAGACGGTGAGCGCCAGCGTGATGGTATGCGCCAGGGTGAAGGCGGAAACCTGCCACAGGACCGGCTTGAGGTCGACCGCGAGAAGAAAGATCCCGAGCACGAAGAGCACGTGATCCAGGCCTCGGGGGAGGATGTGCGTGTAGCCGAGGACATGCGCTGTCCCGCTCGCGGGTCCCGGGATGTCGAGCAGCGCCTTGGCGCAACGATAGAAACGCTCACGCCCGGGAGCCGCCGACTGCCCGTTCTTGTTCCGCTGGTCGATGATCCTCTCGAGCCCTTCGTCCCTGAGATAGTCTTCGAACTTCTGGGCCTCGAGCGCCACCGGGTACGGATTGCTCTGATGGTCCCCTCCCAGTGGTGCCAGGCCTTCGTTCTTGGATGCCGAGTGGTGCCAGGCCTTCGTTTTTCGCTAGAAAATCGAAGGCCTGGCACCCATCGACTCCGTCGACTTCCGACTTCGAGTCCGATGCCAGGAGGCGTTGGGCAAAGTTCTGGCATGATCATCCGGCTATGGACCTCAGCGCCGTTCACATTCACCTGGCCATCAACCACTCGCCGCTGTACGCGGAGCTGTTCGCGCTCTGCCTGATCATCTTCGGATTATGGAAAGCGAGGCGTGAATTCGTCACGGCGGCGCTGGTCGTCGCCATCATCGCCGCGCTCTGCGGCATCGCCGCCGACCTGACGGGCGACAAAGCGGCCGATTTCGTGAAGAAAGCCAACCCTCCGATCGCGGGAGTCGATACGAAACTGATCGGAGAACACGACGATTCCGCCGGTTGGTTCGTCATCGTCTCGTGCATCACCGGCGTCCTCGCCATCGTCGCGCTGTTCATCGGCCACCGCCGCGGAACTCGCCCGCGCTGGCTGGAGGTGGTTATCGCGATCGCCATCCTGCTCTGCCTCGCCGTCGCCGCCCGCACCGCGCTCCTCGGCGGTCGAATTCATCACCCGGAAGTGCGGGCGGTTTCGAGCTGAGTACGGCTCGCCCGAAGCTACGAGACTTGAGGCCACATCTTCGTCTCCTCCAAAGACGCGCTCTACGATCCGTAGCGATACTTTCCATTCCGAGGAGTTCGGAGACCGCTTTTCTCCACGTATCGCAGATTCCTCGGCTGTTCCATTGATCCGAGGGATCCTCGGCGGTGCTATGGCACGACCGTTACGACTCGAGTTTCCTGACGCTCTCTATCACGCGCTGTCCGTTAACGATTTGATCAAGGTCGGGATCAGTTAACACAGACACCTCCAGACCGCCAACGTTTAAAGCTCACCCGCACGAACCGCGACGCGCGGAAGCGTACGTCTTGCTGCGGCAAGTTGCGGCTCCAAGGTCAACTCTCTTTGTCGAGCGCAAATCCGCATGAGTTCGTCACGGGTTGTGCAGGCACGACTTCTCGATCGGTGGCGCTGCTCGTGACAGGCGTGGCGCTCCTGACGCTCCTCGAAACTAACGAATTCCAGGGAATTAATAGCATTCTCGGTTTGAGATACCTGGAATTCGCCAAGCGCCGCGACGAGTTGTAGCAACCGTCGGATCAGGGTCACGACCACCAAACACGCGGTCTTCGATTCTCTTCCGCGACTCTTTGGTAACGAGATCCGTATCCACCAGCGATTAGGTTGCCAGGGAGCCCGCTCTCTCTGAATCACGTCCCACGGCGATCAACAATCGAAAGAAGGACAAAGTTGCCCAGAGTCCCGCGTGCACTACAGCGATACTACCGCCGTTCAAGAGAACTCCGAAACACTTCACGGCATATTTACTAACACATAGAAAGGATTAGACATGCGTCAACTTCTCAATGCTACTCGCCTGCGCCTCGCTGCGTCGCTACTGCTGCTGCTCAGCACCGGTCTCTCCCTCCCTGCCTTCGCGTGTAGAACAGGAGATCCTGGATTCGGCTCAGGTAATGACCTCAATGACTACGGCGCGATTATGCTCGATACTGATGATTCGAACTGCGCTCAGAATGCACTGTACGCATTAACTGCCAAAGTGCAAGCGACTCTGACGGATCCGAACGCTTTTCATGGATATCTCGATGGCTACCTTGTCGCTATCATGTTTGCCTCAGTTCAACGACTAGGCGCCAATGGCTGGGCCTCAAAGACTCTCGACGATCTGCTCGTGCAAGTAGAGCAGCGATACTTACCGACCAGGGTAAAACCTTATGGGATGTGCGGGAATGACCCGCAGTTGAGTACTTGCATGGATGTTGACATGGCCGGCGCGGCCGCGTATGCGTGGATGGCGGGCTATGAGGCTCACAGAATGCGAGATGCCACCTTCTTCACGAACCAGGCGGATTCGTATCTTCACACCGCGATGTTAGACACCTGCCTCTTCGACCTCTCAGCGTTTATGAATAGCGGCGGGAGAACACTTTGCGGGGGCTCTGTTTATGGACTCACGCATGATGTTGCCGGTGCGACCGTTGGCGTCGGTAGCGGCACGTCGGTGGCCATGCCCCTGAATCACCAGATCGAGAATCCGAATTACGGCTTCGGGTTGATGACATCGGCGGCGTCGGCCGTGGAGGGCATGTTACTGGCAGGCCATGACTTTCAATTTACAAATGACGAAAAGATCATTGCTGGGGCGCTCTTTGCGGAGATTCAAGCACGCGTAGACCCTACAAGCGGGAATTACACGTGGACGTGCGCCGCGCCTGTACTCGTCAACGGCGTTTGGACTGGCAGCTACACAGCCGACTGCGGAGACACTCTTACGGTCTACCCCGGCTACAGTCCGAACGACTATGGTCTGTACGACTTCTATTTTAATAAAGGATTCCCGATTCCTCCTGGCATCAACTATCAGTCGACGGGCCCGAACACTGGCTTATTTGATTATAACGGGCAGCAGGTGAGCGACTATGGGAGTTTTTTTGGTTTGGGTCGATATGTGACGTATGTGACACTCGCGAAGACGTGGGTCGATCAATTGCCGGCGATGATGCCTTACAATCGCAACCCGCCGCAGGGATACTTGGATGGGATTACGTCAGCCGGAGTCGCTGAGGGTTGGGCGTGCGACCCGGATATGCCCTCAGGCAATGGCGACGGTGCTGGTGGTGGCCGGGGCCTGCCGGTCGATCTCTATGACTCCGACTGGAACTTTATCGCCCATGCCTACGGCAATCAGGCCAGTGAGACCGCGGTCAACACGCGGTGCGGAGACGGAACGGCCCATAGGTTCGGGATTCAGCTTCCTGCGTGGACGAAGGGTAAGGCAATTACAGCCTATGGTCTTGATTACACGTGGCTAGGGTTTACGCAGTTGCCCTGCCTTCAGAGCCCGCAGTGCTCCTGGTGAACTGGCCACCAGCAACGAAGGATCAATAGGTTGCGGGAGTCGCGGTCTGGGGCGCGACTCCCGCTTCTATTATGACGACCGTGAGCCATGGCGGTCGTGGTCGACCGCCAAGCTTGGTGCACTTCACTCCGACGAGCAGCTCATGGCTCAACATGGTCGAACGATTCTTTCGCGACCTCACCACAAAGCGCCTCGTCGCGGCGTCTTCACCAGCGTTCAGGATCCGGAACTCGCCCTTCACGACTACGTACGCATCCACAACCAGAACCCGAACCCTTCATCTGGACCAAGACTGCCATCGACATTCCTCAGAAGGTCACACGCGCCAGGGAAGTGGTGGATAAATACCGATCTGAATGACGCACTACACTAAGTAGCCCGGGTGTTGCGATGGCAGGAGCCCGCCGACTCGATTGCGCGTGTGCAGTCGTGCATCTCAGCTTCAACGGGAAGGCCCGCGCAACGTGATCCACGAAGATCATAGACCTAAGGAGTCGAGGCGGCAGGAACGCTACGCGGGCCGGCCGAAGATGGGCCACATTGTTCAGACGGTAGCGAAAGGATTCGGTGTCTCCGCTGGCGAGGTGAGAGGCCGGCGCCGTCGGTGAGGCGCGCAAGGTCGGGGCATGGCTGCGATGTTACGAAGGGACGCGGACGCGGCGGGAGATTGGAGGCGGTCTGCGGATCAACTGTCCCGGGAGAATCAGAGCCCGTGGTGATCGCCGGCTTGCGCGCGTATTCCCTCAGAGCGATGTCCTACCTTTGAGTGGCAACGAGAAATCGGCCGAGCCGTCGACGCACAGGATAGTGAGCGTTTATCCACGCCATAATCCGAGGAATGCGCGCGCTGTTGGCAACGCCATCCATGGTTCCGAGTTCCTTCTGCCCCTCCAGAACGACGAATGCAGGCGGTTGTCGCTGAAGCTCAGCCAATGCCTCCTTCGTCAGTCCGCGTGTCGAGAGCATTGCGATATCCGGGCAGCGTGTAGCAGGACGCCGGTTGAGAAAGTAATACAACGCGCGTTCCCCTGAAACATCAAAGACAGTGCTTCCGGGTGATGAGTTTGCCTGTGAAAACTGATCCAACGCTGAGAGATCTGCCGCGTTCTCGGGATAGGTCCACAACCCGCGGCCCGTCACTAGAGGGTAGTGAACGAGGCCCACGTGAGCCTGGCGAGCACGCCACCCGGTGACAAAAAGCATGGATGACGCGACATTGGCACGGACCTCGAGGTACGCATCCAGCGGAGGAAGCATCAAGAAGACAACGATCGACATGAGCACGGGTTTGGAGCGGATAGACAAGAGCAAGGGCTCGATCACGAAAGCCACGATCGCGATTCCAAGAAGGGGAACGCCGAAACGAGTGTGACTCCAGCTGCACCGACCCGCTGCGGTTCGAAAAACGGCTGTTGACATCGCAGCAATTACGAAGACTTGGCTCGCTCGACGAAGGTTGCCACGAGCGCATTCACGGAAGCATAGGGCGAACAGGAGTCCGAACAGAACGGGAGGCAGGTAGTATCGAGCTGGCTCAGATCCGATCCAGCGCCACAGCTCGATCGGATGAACAATCAAGGTTGCGGTTGGGGGCTCCTTCGCAGGCAAGGACCACGTGGCATCGATAGCGCGAGGAATCGTTACGAATGAGTCGGATACGAACATGCCAAGATCAGCACGGCAGCACAGGAGCACGACGATGGGAGCGAGGAGAGCCCCGACCCCAATCAGAACGATCTCCTTCGCCGAACAGACTCGAATCAGCCAGAAGACGATCAAACAGCCAGTCGTGGCGGTGACTGCGTACACGCCAACGTCGAGACTCCAGAGCACGCCGAGCGTGCTGGCCACGGCAGCGAGGAACAGCGCCGGGCGAGACCGGCGCCGCACAAAATGCAGCAGACATAGAGTCGCGAGAAGCAGAGGCGCCAACCTGAAGTATGGAAAGGATGGAACAAGGCCTGCCCCGATTGCACACAGGCCCCCAACGACTGCTGCGAAAACGCCCCAGCCCGTTATGGCCACCTCCGCCGCGATCGGAACCATGAGCGCTACGGTTACGGCGTCGAGGACCGTCTCAACCCGGCGCGTCTTGAGCGGCGAAGGCCTCGAACCGAGCGCCAGCGCGTCTAATCCGCCGTCCGTCGCAAACCCATGCAGAAAAAATATGTCCCTATAGGGCCGCCCTCCCGTTCGAAGAACCGATGCTGGGCTCAGATGCTCGCCCTCGTGAAACATGTCCATGAAGCTGAATGGATGATCGTGTACAACTGCCATGACCCCGGCGACCAGGATCGACCCGATCAACACCCGCCCGCGTCTCAGCTCCCGACGATCCGCATCAGAGCAACTCGGCTCGGGAATCTCGCGCTTCAGGAGAGCGGCAGAGCCCAAAGCCCCAGCGACCGACAATAGCAGCGTCAACATGACGGCAAAATAGTCGTAGCCCTTCGGGTAGTGTGCCACGCTGATCGCACCTATGCCTTCTGTTGGGGCACGAAAACAGGTTCGGAAGTAAGGGGAAATCGCGATGGCGAGAATCGAACCCAACATTGCACCCGCGATGAGCGTGACGCCGCTCGCTGCCCGCAAGCGGCGTATATAGCCAGAATTGAGAAGGCGCTGTTTGAGCATGGGAAAGGCCGGTCAGCAGATGAACGATGACGAGAAATACGATGCCGTGGGCAATGAAATCACGGCTTATTCGCCTCGAAACGAGTTAAGCAGCGCGGACGCGGATCTCGTTCACTTACGATGGCCGCGGTGTTCAGCAGCGGGATGAAGCAATATTCGGTGATCACGAAGCGACGCTGCACGCGATGCTACTGCTGGCCTGAGCATACAGCTGCGACACGATACCATGCAAAGATTGCCTCCTCGCTATCACAGGTGGTAACAGCGAGCTCGAGCTTGCCAGCGATGAGGTAGACAGGCTCGGCTTCCGACTCGTCGAAGAATGCTCGAAACATGGATGAACGAGACGCGGACGGTGCGGCCCGCTGCGAAGTTACGCGCGATCGCTTCCCGATGACAGCTCGCGCGAGGCGCGCGATAGCACGCGCGACACGCGAAAAGAACGCAATCACCTTACCCGGTCGGAGTCTGAGGCGTGTCATCAGGCGTCGTGACGATCGTCGGTTTGTAGAACGCGATGAACAACGGATGCGACGAGTCTGGCTGAGCCCAGTGCGAGGAGCCTACTCAACGCTGTCAGCGACCATCGAAGAACGTAGGATTTTGACCGCTCGGTCGACCATCTGAATTGTTCGTCGAAGAGTCCGAACTGAGCTTGGCGCCACCCTCGCCGAACCGCCGCGGGATGTCCGGCGCTGCCGAGCAGGCACACACAGTGCTCACGGTGACCTCGTGAGGGTGGACTTACGGGCCGCTACGGAACTGGCGCGGAGTGTGATCCAAAGCGATTCACGTCGGCACCCGATACACCGGACGGCCGCTGGCATTGTGCTCGCCGAATTTGTCGCGCCGCCCGAGTTTTTCGAACGAGGCGCGGCCGACTGAACTTCGATCGACGAAATCGGCGAGCCTACACCGGGACGCGCGTCAGGTGAAGAGTGCTCCGTTACGCTCGATCTTCGGCGTCTGTCACGCAAGCGCCGCTGACGCTCGCGGTTCGACTCACGTCCCGCATCGGTGTTGAGGTACCGCGCGTTTGCGTCGCGCGTCTGGCGAAGCCGAGCCTTGCGCCGACACGCCTTCGAACAGTGCGCCTGGCCCCGATCACAGGCTATGCACACGGAGAACATCGCGCGGCAGTGTCGGCAGTGGCGCATTCGCAAGCACGGATCGATCGCCTGATCTCTCATCGCTGGGGAATCTACCGCGCCTGCGGCGCGGGATGATGCTGACGTCAATGACAAATCACTTTCACCTCGTCTTCCAGACACCCCAGCCGAACCTTTCGCAGGGGATGCACTGGTTCAACAGCGCCTACGTTGGATGGTTCAACCGCGTCCACAAGCGCTCCGGCCATCTTTACCAGGGACGGTTCAAGGCACTCCTCGTCGAGAAGGAGGCGTACTTCGCCGAGGTGCTGCGGTACGTCGTTCTCAATCCGGTGCGGGCGCATATGGTGGAGAGACCGGAGGATTACAAGTGGTCGAGCTATCGGGCGACGGCCGGACTCGACGCTGCTCCCAACTGGTTCGATCTCGCCTCGGTGCTTCCTCTCTTTCATTCCGAGTGCGAGGACGCACAGAAAAACTATCAGGAGTTTGTCTGCGCGAAGATCGATGGCGAGGATTGCCTCTGGGACAAGCTGACGAATCGCATCTTCCTCGGCACGGAAGCCTGGACCAGGGACATGCGGAAGATCGTCGAGACGAAGCCGCGCTCGACGGACCACCCGAGGGCGCAGCGCGCTGTCGGACGCCCGAAGATGCACACGATTGTCGATGCCGTGGCAAAGGTCGCCGGCACGAGCGCGGCATCGATTCGCGAAACGCGGGGAAACGTGCTCCGACGCCTTGCCGCATGGATCGCATGGCATGAGGGGCTCATCACCTTGCGATCAATCGCTGCCGGCCTCCGGCTGCGAAGCGAGGGACACATCTCGAACCTGATCCTACGATGCGACCGAGAGTTCGGACTGAGCGAGACGCTACTCGGCTATCTCGACGCCGCGCTTGTGACAATTCGCGCCTGAACCGCAGAACCAATCTCCAATTAGATCTCACCGCACGCGATGAACATCGCGCCGGAGCCCGTGTGTGCGCTTCGAGATGAAGCTCGCAGTCCGCGGCTCACGTCACAGCCTTACAACCCTTGTACCCGCCAATTTCATGGCGGTGCACGGGGTGCATGGTGCCAGGCCTTCGTTTTTCCGCGAAAAACGAAGGCCTGGCACCCATCGCTTACGCGATCTTGCGAAGCAGCTCCGCCGCCTGTGCCTTCTTTTCGTACTTGACGTCGGTCGCGGCGATCTTTTCGAGGTAGGGCTTGGCGCTCTTGTTGTCGTTGCGTTTCAGGTGGGTGCGGGCGATCCAGAACCACGTGTCGATGATGTACTCGTTCTCGTTCAGCTTCTGCGACTGCACCGCCTTTTCAAATGCGGCGGCGGCGTCTTCGTACCTCTGTTGCGCGTAGGCGATGCGGCCGAGGTGCGTGAGGGCGTCGAAGTAGTCGTAGGAGCTCTGTTCGACGTTCTCCAGCACGCGCTGGTAGTACGGCATGGCGCCGCTGTAATGGCGGCTGTCGAAGAGTATGGAGCCGCAGAAGAGCAGGGAGTTGCGGAAGAAGTACGAGTTGAAGAACGGCTGATTGGCGTCGAAGAGCTGCAGCGAATCCTCGAACAAACGCAGCGCTTCGTCGCGATCGCCGAGGGCGTAGGAGTTGAGGGCCTTGAGCGCGAGGGCCTGCGCCGTGACATTGTTATTCTGCGAGTAGCGCATCGACTGTTCGTGCAGATCCCTCGCCTTCGCGTAATCGTGGTCCTCGTGCGAGAGGTGGCCGAGGATGACGTACGACTTGTACTTGATGTCATTCGCCTCGTCTGACTCCTCGGAGGCGCACGCTTGCGAGAAACCGTCGCGCGCGCCGGCCAGGTCGCCGGCATAGAGCGTGGCCACGGCCCGGTAGTACGTCGCCTCCAGCTTGGTCAGGACCCTGCTCCCCTGCGAGGTGAGCTGCTCGATGAACTGTGTGACCAGTTGCGCGAGGATGCGGCTGTCCGCAGTCGGATCGACGATGAAGTTGTGCAGATAGACGAGGCGATTCTCGAGGATGCGCATCAACTCGAGCATGAGCGTGATGCGTTGGGCCTCGCCGGTGGTGTTCTTGAAGAGGCCGGCAAGATTGCGCTGCAGCGCGCTGTATTCGTCGCCATACTGGCGGGCCAGCGTCTCGGTAAGCTCGCCCGGCTCATTCTGCAGTCTGGTCTCGAGTGCGACGCGCTGATTGACGAGAATGGTGATCTGGGCTGTGAGGTCGTTTCGGTCGGCCATCGTTCTTACCGTTCGCGCAGTGCAATCGGCGATCCACCGATCTGGAGCAGGCGGAACTCGATCTGGTGCCGATCCTCATCGATCGACTTCACCATGATCGTCACGTGATCGCCGAGGCGCAACTCGCGGCCGCTCGACTCGCCGCGCAGGCGGTGTTCGCGCTCGCGGAAGACCCAGAAGTCACCGCCGATCGTCGCTACCGGAACCATCCCCTGTACGAAGATCTCGTCGAGCTCCACGAAGAGGCCGAACGCGGCCACGCCGGTGACGGTGCCGGTGAACGACTCGCCGACCTTGTCACGCATGAAGATGACCTTCTTCCACTCCAGCACCTCGCGCGACGCCTCGTCGGCGCGGCGCTCGCGGTCGCTGGACTGGGCGGCGTACAGCGGATGGGCGCGCTCGATCTCCGTCAGACGCTCGCCAACCATCGGACCGCGCTCGAGCAATTCGCCGAGGCGGCGATGGACGATGAGATCGGGATAGCGGCGGATGGGCGAGGTGAAATGGCCGTAGTTCGCCAGCGCCAGCGCGAAGTGTCCGATGTTCTCCTCGGAGTACGAGGCACGCTTCATCGAGCGGAGGACGACGTTCGTCAGGAACCGTTCCTCCGGCGTCCCTTCGACCGATTTCATCACGCGCTGCAGCTCGCCGGGGCGCATGGCCTCGAGGTCGCCGCGCAGAAGCAGTTTGAATTCCTTGAGGATCTCGCGCAGGTCTTCCAGCTTCTGCGGATCGGGTTGCTGGTGGATGCGGAAGATTCCGGGCTGATTGGCGAAGACGAGCTCGGAGGCGACCACCTCGTTTGCCGCGAGCATGAACTCTTCGATGATGCGATGGGCGACGTTGCGCTCCGTCGGCTTGATGGCGTCGATGACGCCGGCAGCGTCGAGGATGACCTCGGCCTCGGGCAGATCGAAGTCGATGGAGCCGCGCGCTTCGCGGCGCTTGCGCAGGATGTCGTACAGCTCATGCATCCGCGTGAAGTCGGCCAGGAGGTAGCCGTACCGCGCCCGCAACTCCCCGGCTTCGGGAACGGCGACGCCGTGCGGCGGCGGGCCGCTCGGCTCGGCCACACCCTCGTTTACGAGGAAGGCGTTGACCAGCGTGTAGGTCATCCGCTCTTTCGTCCGGATGACGGAGCGATAGGCCTTGCGGTCGACGAAGCGGCCTTTCCTGTCGATCTCGATGTCGACGGAGAACGTCAGCCGCTCCACGCGCGGGTTCAGCGAGCAGATACCGTTCGATAGACGCTCCGGCAGCATCGGGACCGCTCGTCCGGGGAAGTAGACGGACGTTCCGCGCTCGAAGGCTTCTTCATCGAGCGCGCTTCCCTCGGTGACGTAATGCGAGACGTCGGCGATGTGCACGCCGAGGAGATAGTTGCCGTTCGGGAGCAGCTGGACCTCTACGGCATCATCGAAATCCTTCGCCGTCTCGCCGTCAATCGTGACGATGTTGTGCTCGCGCAGGTCCACCCGCCTGGCGATCTCTTCGGGTTTAACCTCGTCGGGCACGGCATCGGCCGCCGCGAGGACTTCATCGGAAAACCTGTGTGGGATGTGGAACTTGCGTATGACGAGCTCGATGTCGACGCCCGGCTCCCCGATCATGCCGAGGACTTCGACGACGCGGCCGCGGGCGATGTGGCTGGTCCGGTCGGGGTAGCGATCGATCTCGACGTTGACCATCTCCTGATCGCGCGCGCCCATCGTCCCGTCGCGGTCGATGACGACGTCGTGATCGAGCCGGGTGTCGAACGGTGTGACGAACGGCTGATCGGGATCGGCGTGGAAGCGTCCGACGACGGTTCGGTGCGCGCGGCGCAGCACCTTCGAAACTTCGCCGATGATGAGCTTGCGCTGCCGGATGGTGTGGTACTTCGGGTTGTGCTTGTCGACGCGAACGACCACGAGGTCGCCGTTCATCGCCCCTTTCATAGAGCGCCGGTCGATGAAGACGTCGGGCTCTGGGCCCCCTCCGCCGAAAATTGTGCCGTAGCCGTCCGGATGCACGCGGATCTGGCCGGCGTGGTACGGCGTGAACTCGAGTAGCGAATAGCGCTTGCCGCGAACGGCGATGATGATGCCGTCCTGCTCCAGCTCATCAACAGCGCGCTCGACCTGCTCGCGCGTCAGCTCGGCGTCAGCAAGGCGCTCCCAGATGTCCTTGACCGGAAGCAGCCGGCAGCCGCGCTGGCGGAGAAGGTCGGTGATCGATTGTCTGAGGCCGGCGGAACCGGGGAGAGAAAGGGATTGAGGCAAAGGACTCCTCGCGTCAGCGCGAGCGCGTCGATTTGCCGTTCGACGACTTCGGCGCGGTGATGCGGTTTGCGGAAAGGCGGCGGCGCACCGGGCGGATGGAATCGGCGAAGCCGTTGAGCATCGTCTGGGACCGAAGCTTATTGTGAAGCGTGTTGCGGTGCACGCCCAGCGCCTTTGACGCTTGCGTGACGTTGCCGCGGCTGGCCGACATGGCCGCCACGATGTACTTCCCTTCGAAGGCTTCGACAGCCTGCTCGAGAGTGATTCCGTTACCAATCAATTCGCGAATGATCTGGTTCAAACGATCATCGATACTTACCATTGAATTTGCCCTGCCTGTCTTTTGGAGGAGCGCGATTCTACACCCCTCGTTCACGAAAGTTACTACGCAATTTTGAGGGACACGCAAAGAAAATTTACGCGACCTGCACGCTTGACAAACATGGATGAAAGGAGCAAGTACCCCAGCGCGGCAACGGTGAGTATCGCTCCGGCGATGAGCGCCCGCGGACGATAGATCCACTTGATGGCGTGATGTCCGCGCGTGACATGCACGGCGCGGAAAACCGAGGTTTCATGCGGGTTGGCGGGCATTCCGTCAACCGTGACCGACCATCCCGGCGCTGCCTGCTGCGTGACGACGACGTCGCCCGCCGCGGGAGCCTCGACGTCGATGAACACCGACGACGGCGTGAAGGCCAGGCTGGTTACGGGCCACAAACGGTGCGTCGTGTCGTCGATCACATACGCTAATGGAA
Source organism: Thermoanaerobaculia bacterium (assembly GCA_017883235.1). GTDB lineage: Bacteria > Acidobacteriota > Thermoanaerobaculia > Gp7-AA8 > Gp7-AA8 > JADGNZ01. The sequence continues at coordinate 36,407 of JADGNY010000060.1, forward strand.
ACGCGCCGCGGTTGCGGTGTACGTAGGCGCCGCGAAGCCGCGTCAAGGGCTGGAATACCGCAAGTGCACCGGGCGCGATGACGTAGCCCGCCGAGAGCGTATCGAGCGCGGCGATGTCGTGATGGGTGACGGCTGACTGATACAACGTCACGTAGCGTTGTGACGCGATCGGCGCGGCGGTCCAGGCATCGAATCTCCGGTCGTACAGATTCAGGTAGCCCGAGATCCAGGCGTCGCGGTCGAAGTCTCGCGTCATGTCGATCCGCACGATCTTTGCGTCGCGGCCGATGGCCCTTGAATAGGGAACGCGGTGCGGGTCGAACTTCGCCGTCACCAGCAGCGGCTGCACCTGCAGCACGACGTCGGCGAAGATCAGAAGCGCGATCACCACCTGCCAGCGCGTCGTGCGGATCACGCGGTCGCATCCGATCGCGGCCAGCGCGCAGATGGCTATCGCCGCCAGCGGAACGACGCGCGCGGGATAACGGAACAGCGTCACCGGCAACCGCATCAGAAGCTCAGCCACCGGAGGAAAATGACTGCCGGCGCCGATCAGGATGCAGACCGCGATGAGCGCCAGCCATCCGAAGCCGCGGCGCCGCGCGGCGATCATGCCGATCAGCGCGAAGAAAACGGTCAGCGCTCCGATGTAGACGATCGGGATGAAATGCTGGCCGAGGTGCGGATCGAACGCGCTCGAACGAAGGTTCGGTGGAATGGCCATCCGCAGCCAGTCCTGAAGCGGCATGGAGTCGTGGAGGAGTTGGTCACGGCTCAGACCGCCGTTCGCGCGGTCGCTGCTCATCACCATCGACAGAAACGGCAGGAGCTGAATCGACGACAGCGCGAACGACGTCACGGCGACGTTGATGAGATCGCGTGCCCCTTTCCGCCGCGCCACGGCGAAGAGCAAGGCGCCCACCGCCGCGAAGAACGGCTCGCCCGCGAGAAACGACAGCGCGATCGCCGCCGCGCTCACCCGCGCGGAGACACCGGTGATGGCGCACCAGAGGATCAACGGGATCCAGGCAAACGTGGCCAGGTTGTTCGACACGTCGAGCAGCGATATGACCGGGCCGGAGAAGGTGAGCGCCACCGCCGCGGCCAGTGCCGCGCCGCCGGGTTTTGCCAGCCGCGCGAACAACAGATACGCGCCGCATCCGAGGAGCACGACGTGTACGAGCAAATAAAACGTATAGGCCGCCGTGAACGGAAGGACGAGGAAGAGCCACGCCGGCGGATAGAAAACGCCCGTCTGCGGATTCGCCAGCCACGGCTCGCCCGAGGCGCTATAGACGTTCCAGAGCGGAAGGCGGCCGTGCTGCAACTCCATCGACGTAAACCAGCGAAGCGGCTGGAAGTAATCGCCATGGTCACGGAAGGAGAAGACCTCGTTGCGCAGAAGCGGCCCCGCGAAGACGACCAGCGTCAGCAGAACGATGACGGCAAACGCGATGCGCCGGGTCATTGGTTCGAGCGGGTGTCGGGGGTCGGGGGTCGGGGGTCGGAGGAGTGCCCTGCGGCGCTTCGGTCTCCGGCCTCCGACTCCCGACTCCCGACTCCCTTCGCGCAGAAGTCCGCCACGATCCTTCGCATCAGCCTGACTCCCTCGGCGAAGAAGCGCGCACGAATGCGCTCGTCGTTCGCGTGCACCGTGTCGGCATCGTAATAGTTCACTTTGAACGGCGCGATGCCGTAGGCGACGATTCCCCGGGCCCGGAAATAGCGGCTGTCCGACGTCCCTCCGCCGACCACAGGAGCGACGATCGAGCCGGATTCCGCCTTCGTCATCGCCGCGGCAAGCACGCGAAAGAGCTCCGTATCGCTCGGGCTTTCAGGAACCGGCTGCCCAGCCAGCAGAACCTGCAGATCGCCGCCGGCCGGCAGTGTCTCCTTCACCCTGGCCACCATCGGTGCGGCCGTCTCGTCGGGAAGGAGACGGATGTCGACGTCAGCCGAGGCCGTCGTCGGCAGGACGTTGATCGCGCTACCGCCGCTGATGCGGGTGATGGCGATGGTGTCGTGCAGCAGCGAGCGATAGCCGGGCGAGAGGACGCGCTCGATGCGGGCCACGTCGAGCGGGTCGGCGATTCCGCGCAGCACTTCGCCGCGCTCGTCCTGCCGCGCCTTGCCGGCTCGGTGAAAGGCGCGCGCCACCGCCGGCGTGAGCCGGTACGGCGTCGGGATCCGTTCGATTGCGTCGAGGGAGCGGACGAGCTTCGCCATCGTGCCGCCGTCGTCCGGTGGCGAGGCGGCGTGGCCGGCGCTCCCCTTCATGGTGATGCGCAGCCACAGGGGCACCTTCGCCTGGACCTCGATGCCCCAGAACGGAACGTGATCGACGATGGTGTCGTTGTAGCCGCCCTCGTTCAACACGAAACCGGCGTTCGCGAAAAGCTCGGGATACTGTTCGAGGAGCGCGCCGCAGCCGTTGACGCCGCCGAGCTCCTCGTCGGCGGCCGCGAGGTAGATCACGTCGCGGCGTAGCGGCACGTGGCGCCGCTTCAGCTCGACGAAGGCCATCAACTCGGCGATGCCGAGGGACTTGATATCGAGCGCACCGCGCCCCCAGATGTAACCGCCGGAACGAATGCCCGCGAACGGAGGCTTCGTCCACTCAGCCGTGTTGGCCGGCACCACGTCGATGTGGTGCAGGAGGATGAGCGCCTTTTCGTCCGACCCGGAGACGAGACGCGCGTAAACCGATTGCCGGTTGGGATCCGATCCGACGAGCGTGGCCTCGATCCCCTCCTTCGCCAGCAACTGCTGCAGAAAACGCGCGCCGGCGGTCTCGTTGCCGGGAGGATTGGAGGTATCGATGCGCAGATAGGAGACGAGCGCTGCCTCTGCCTCATGCTCGACAGGATCGCCGTTTCCCGCCGCGGCACGGCGGCATTGGATCGATCCGACGAGGCAAAGGAGAAGCGGCAGTAGGGCGAGCCGCCGGAAGGAGAGCATGCGTCGGCGGAGTATAGCTTCGGGCGGCTAACTAGTTCCTGTCCCGCGTGAGGGTAACCCGCGATTGCTTTCGCGATGGAAGGGTGGCATACGGTCACGATTTGGGGTGCGCTCGCGTAGCGGGG